>NZ_JBIWGC010000006.1:4004-100685 GCF_044763335.1 Streptomyces sp. NPDC096105 | reverse complement strand
CGGTCCGCCCCGCGGGGGTTACCCGCGCCCCTTGCTGATGAGTGCCGGGCTCAGTTGACGCCGGGCGCCGGGGCTGCGCGACGCGGCCGCAACCCCTTGTCGGGTTGCGGCCCTTCCGCATGACCGGCGTCAGACCGGGGCGGGTCTGGATCCGGCGCACGGGGTCTCGACGGGTGTGCAGTACGGCAGGCCGCCGATGGGCCGGTCGGTGCAGAACCGGGCGATCAGATCGGCGGATTCCTGCCTCCGCTCGACCGTGACGAGGTGGTCCGCCTCCTTCACGGTCGTGAACAGCGCCCCCGGCATCGTCGCGGCGAGTTCCCGCCCCATCTCCGGGGTGCACAGGGTGTCGTACTCCCCGGTGAACACCAGGGCCGGCACACGCGGCACCGGCAGTGGTCGGTAGGGGCCGTGCGTCATCAGCCTGATGTTGTGCTCGACTGCCTTGCGGATGTCGTCCGGCGTCTGGTTCGTGAACTGGTGCTGGAGCAGCCGGGCCACAGCCGCATGCCTGCGGACCTTGCCGGCATCCGGGTTCGACATGAACAGCCGTACCAGCCCGTCGGCGGCCTGCGCGATGTCGCCCCGTTCGAGAGCCTGCGACAGCCGCGGCACGGCCTCGCGGTAGAGCTCGGGCAACCGGATGGCTGCGGCCGCGAAGATGATGCGCCGGACCGACTCCGGGTGACGCTGCGCGAAGCGCAGCCCCACGACCTCACCGAAGCAGCCGCCGAACAGGTTCACCTCGGGCACGCCGATCTCGGTGAGCATGTGCTGAACCGCGTCACCGAGGAAGTCGATGTCGTAGCGGGCGGGAAGGAAGTCCGAACTGCCGTACCCGGGAAGGTCCACCGTGATCAGCGTGCACAGCGGTGCCAGCCACTTCTCGTGGCCCTGCCAGGAGTACCGGTTCTGCGAGGACCCTCCGAGCAGCAGCAACGGGGCGGTCCGCGGGGCGTTCTGGCGGACGATCCGGCAGGTGTACGCGAAACCCCGGAACTCCAGCTCTCGCTCCTCCGCCTGTCCCGGTGGCGAGGCCGGGGGGAAGGGCTCGGAGCGCCCTGTCCGGGGCGGGTCCTGGGCGGCGATGACGGCAGTGCGCATGAGCGGCTCCGGGAAAGGCGGAACGGTGACGAACCATTCCATCCTTACCAGTGAACTTACCATTCGGGCGTAACCACCCAATGGTGGGCGATCCCGAATAAGTTGCTACGGTGGCGCGGTGGTTCACCGCCGGGGGCCGGCAGGAATGAGGCCGCGTGGGGGAGCGCACGCGCTCACGCGCGCCCTGACGCGAGCGCGATGCCCGGCAGGGGCTGTGGGTGTTGACACCGCTCCGCCGCCGCCCGTCCGTCGCCTGCGCGCCCTTTCGCCACCTGTCTCCCTCGCGGCGCAACGTGCCCCGTGCCGTGCGAATGGCCCGAGGGGGAGCCGTGTCCGACGGCTCCCCCTCCCGCGGAGGGCGCCGGTCCCCAGTCAGGAGTCGGTACGCCTAGCGGACGGCCACGTAGTCCCCGGCCGACGCCTTCGCGCCGGAGGTGGTGTTGCCGTGGTAGACCCAGCGCCAGGTGCCGGAGCGGGTGGCCTTCAGCGTGGTCCTGAGGGTTCCGGTGCTGTTCGACTTCACCTTCCGCACCGTGGTGTAGGCCTTGGCGCCCGCCGCCTTGAACTGCAGGCTCACGGTGCGGCCCGCGTACCCCCGGTACTTGTGCGTGTCCCAGTCGGCCCGGGTGACCTTCCCGGTCACGGTGAGCGTCCCGCCCTTCCGGACCGGCTCCGGGGAGGCGTTGACGGTGACGCGGGTGGCCCGCTTGACCTGGAGCGGCACCTTCACGTCGTCGATGTCGTGCTTGTCACCGGCGAGCCAGACGCGGCCGGCGGTCTTCCACGCGCCCGCGTCCTCGTTGCCGAAGTCGTAATGGCGCGGGTCGATGTACAGCCACTCCTCGTAGTCGCAGATGCCCTTCGCCCGGTTCACCACCCTGCAGTCGGAGCTGTCGATCGCGTGCCACAGCTGGTCGCCGGACTCGAGCCCGCCGCGGTAGGGGAACACGGCCGCCCCCGGGTCGTGCCTGAGCCTGGTCGTCATCCGGAAGGTCGCGTGCACCACGACCTCCTCCTTGACCCCGATCACGATCGGCTTCCCGCCGTTCACCTTCACCCTGCTGAAGGAGACCCCTCCCTCCGCGGCCCCCGCCGGCACCGCGGAGACCGCCGTGAACGCGAACGCGGCCCCACCGGCCACCAACGCGCTCCACACGGTCCTTCTCGTCGTCCTCACGTGTCCCTCCCCTTCACCTGCGGCCCGCTCGTCATCAGCGGCTGACTAGGGGACGGGCGAGCCCGGCGGGTGGTTGCGGACGCCGCGGCAACGATTCGATCACTCCGGGGCAGGTCGCCGGGGCCGTACGGCCGGTGCGGAAAGGCGCTTGCTCTCCCGCCGTATGCGCCGGGCCACAAAAGGAAGCGACCAGCGTTTCCGCTGGTCAGGAGTGGTGAGCGCCCCCGGCAGGACTCGAACCTGCGGCCAAGCGCTTAGAAGGCGCCTGCTCTATCCACTGAGCTACGGGGGCCGGTGTGTGGCCTGTCGTCGTGGTGCCCTGGTGGGGGCCTGTCCGTGACGCTGCCGGGGACAAGGATAGGGCTCCCGCATCCTCGTCCCTGTCGCCTCGCCTCCGTGGCTCGATGTGGAGGTTCGGTGAAGCGGTCCTGATAATCGCAGGCAGGTGCGAATCGTGCACTCGTTTTGGCCTCTGACGCATCGGGTGTTGTGCACTCGTTATGCCTCGGCCGTGCCCGCGTCGCAGACATCCCTTCCATCCGGTTGTGTCCTGTCGGCGCGCAGACGTGGCCATATGCTTCAGAATTACCCTGAAATTGGGCATTCTTCGCATGTGGTGACCTTGGACGTACGGCCTCAGCTGCTCGACGCACTCTCCGCCCTGCGCGACCGTGTCGCCGCCGCACGCTTCCCGCTGCCTCTCGCGGGGGCCGCCCGCGCGCGTGCCGACCGCGACGAACTGCTCGCCCAGCTGGACGACTACCTGGTGCCGCGGCTGAGGGACCCCGGGGCGCCCCTGCTGGCCGTCGTCGGGGGTTCCACCGGAGCCGGGAAGTCCACGCTGGTGAACTCGCTCGTGGGGCGGCGCGTCAGCGAGGCGGGGGTGCTGCGGCCGACGACACGGACGCCGGTGCTCGTCTGCCATCCGGAGGATCACCACTGGTTCAGCGGTATGCGGGTGCTGCCCGACCTCACCCGTGTCTGGGTGCCGCACCACCAGGACCCGGCCGACGACCTGCTGCTGCCCGGCGAGGACCCCGCGCGCGTGCTGCGCGTCGAGACCGCCGACACCCTGCCGCCCGGCCTCGCCCTCCTCGACGCGCCCGACATCGACTCCCTGGTCTCCGACAACCGGGTCCTCGCCGCCGAACTGATCAACGCCGCCGACATCTGGATCATGGTCACCACCGCCGCCCGCTACGCCGACGCCATCCCCTGGCACATGCTGCGCACCGCCAAGGAGTACGACGTCAGCCTGGTCACGGTGCTGGACCGGGTGCCGCACCAGGTGGTCTCCGAGGTGTCCCGGCAGTACGGCGCACTCCTCACCAAGGCCGGGCTCGGCGACGTACCCCGCTTCACCGTGCCCGAGCTGCCCGAGTCCGCCTGGGGCGGCGGGCTGCTGCCCGGCACCGCCGTGGCCGGGCTGCGCACCTGGCTCGTCCACCAGACGCTCGACCCGGCCGCCCGGCAGCACGTGATGGCCCGTACCGCGTACGGCGTCCTCGACTCCCTCAACTTCCGGCTGCCGGAGCTGGCCGGCGCCGCCGCCGCCCAGTACGCCGCCGCGCTGCGCCTCACCTCCACCGTGGAGACCGCGTACGACAGCGAGCACGCGCGGGTGCGGGGGCGGCTGCAGGCCGGGGCCGTGCTCGCCGGGGACGCGCTCAAGCGGTGGCGCGCCTTCCCCCTCGACTGCACCCCGGGCGAGCTGCTCGACACGCTCGTGGAGAGCCTCAGCGCGCTCCTGCTGTGCGCCGTCGCCGCCGCCGACGAACGCGTCGACGAGGCCTGGCGGCGCGAGCCCGCAGCCGGCGCCCCCGAGCTGGCCGCCCCCGACAGCGCCCCGGAGAGCGTCGAGCACCGCATCGGCCTCGCCGTGCGGCGCTGGCGGCGCGAACTGGAGGAACTCGCCGAGGAGGAGGTGCGCGAGCTGGAGCGCGCCGTCGCGCCCGAACCCGAGACGGTCGCCGCCCTCGTCGCCACGGTCCTGCTGGGCGGCCGCCGCGCCCGGACCGCCGGGGAGACGCTCGCCGAGCGGATCGGCGCCCACGGCGCGCTGCGCCTGCGTGACCGCGGGGGGCGGCTCCTCGTCGCCCACGTCGACCGGATCATGCACGCCGAACGGGAACGCCGGCTCGCCCCGATCGACACGCTCGAGGTGCACGCGGAGCCCCAGCCGGAACTCATCGCCGCGTTGTCCGTACTGCAGAAGGAGAGGTGACCGGTGACCGCCGTCACTGACCAGGACCACACCGAGCACCCCAAGCCCCCCAAGCGCAGCGAGCGTTCGGAGGGCTCCGAGCGCTCCGAGCACTCCGGGCGTGGTGACACCCCCGGCGCCTGGGACGACGGACTGATCGCGCGCCGGGTGAACGGCAGCGCGGCGAAGGAGCAGCCCTCCGTGGCGGAACCCCGCGCCTCCGCACCGCAGAAGGTGCCCCCCCTGTCGTACGACCCGCGGCTCGCCTCGCGGCTGGACGCGCTGCGCGAGCTGGTCGGGCTCTCCCGCGCCCGCCTCGACAACCGCACCCTGTCCGAGGCGGGACGCGTGCTCGACGAGGCCGCCGCGCGGCGCCGGCTCTCCGGCCGGCACACCGTCGTCGCCATCGCGGGCGCGACCGGCAGCGGCAAGTCGCAGCTGTTCAACACGCTGGCCGGGGTGCCGATCTCCGAGACCGGCGTACGGCGGCCCACCACCGCCGCCCCCATCGCGTGCAGCTGGAGCGACGGCGCGGCGAGCCTCATCGAGCGCCTCGGTATCCCGCCCCGGCTGCGCCGCCGTCCCCTGCAGGCCATGACGGACGCCGACGAGCGGTTGCGCGGACTCATCCTCGTCGACCTGCCCGACCACGACTCGGCGGCGGTGGAGCACCGCGAGCAGGTGGACCGCATGCTGGGGCTGGTCGACGCGGTGATCTGGGTCGTCGACCCGGAGAAGTACGCCGACGCCATGCTGCACGAGCGCTATCTGCGCCCCATGGCGGCCCACGCGGAGGTCATGTTCGTCGTCCTCAACCAGATCGACCGGCTGCCCGGCGACGCCGCCGAACAGGTCCTGGACGACCTGCGGCGGCTCCTCGACGAGGACGGCATCGTGCTGGGGGAGTACGGCGAACCCGGTACGACCGTGCTCGCCCTGTCGGCGCTCACCGGGGACGGGGTGGGCGACCTGCGCGAGGCGCTCGCCCGGTTCGTGGCCGAGCGCGGGGCCCCCGCCCGCCGGATCTCCGCCGACGTCGACATCGCCGCCGCCCGCCTGTGGCCCGTGTACGCCACGCGCCGGCGCACCGGGCTGAGCGAGGAGGCCAGGGAGGAGTTCTCCGACCGGCTGGCGAACGCCGTGGGCGCCACGGCGGCGGGCGAGGCGGCCGAACGCGCCTGGCTGCGCAACGCCAACCGCGCCTGCGGCACCCCCTGGCTGCGGCTGTGGCGCTGGTGCCGGGCGCGGCGCGAGCCGACCACCGGCCGGGTCCCGCTGGGCGGCCAGCCCGACGAGGAGGTCACCGCACGGCAGCGGGTGGAGCAGGCGGTGCGCACGGTCGCCGACCGGGCCTCCGCCGGGCTGCCCGCGCCGTGGGCCCAGGCGGTGCGCGAGGCGGCGGTGCGCGGGTCGCAGGGGCTGCCGGAGGCGCTCGACGAACTGGCCGTACGGGCGGGACTGCCGCCGGGGCGGCCGCCGCGGCCGGGGTGGTGGCCGGTGGCCGTGCTCGCCCAGGCGGCCATGACGATCGTGCAGTTCGTGGGCGGGCTGTGGCTGCTCGGGCAGATCATCGGCGTCATGGCGCCGAACCTGGGCGTGCCGGTGCTGCTGATGGTCATCGGGATCGTGGGCGGACCGTTCATCGAGTGGAGCTGCCGGATGGCCGCCCGGGGGCCGGCGCGGAGGTACGGGCTGGAGGCGGAGAGGCGGCTGCGGGAGGCGGCGGCGGGCTGCGGGAGGGCCCGGGTGCTGGACCCGGTGGCGGCGGAGCTGCTGCGGTACCGGGAGGTGCGGGAGCAGTACGGGCGTGTGGTGGGGGTGGGAGCGGGCGGCGGAGGGCGCTGAGGCGCGCTTCGGTTCCGGCTGTGGAGCGGCACGTCCGGCTGCGGACCCGCACGTCCGGCTGTGGGCCGGCGAGCCACTCGTTCGGGTGGCGGAGTTTTCCCCAGGGCGGGGGTGGTCCACAGCGCTCGGCGGGGCCCGGCCCGGCGGCGGCAGTCTGACGGCGCGGTGACCACGGATCGCGAGGCGGTCCGCGGCCACCGCGCCAGACGGCAGCCGTACGGGACGGGCCCGTACGCGTGTCCCGGCGCCGGTGCGAGAGCCGGCGGGGGCCGGACCAGGGAGGGAAACGCGATGAACGAGACGGTGGTGTGCGTGGTGGGCAACGTGGCGACGCGGCCGGTGTACCGGGAGACGGTCTCCGGGCCGTCGGCGAGGTTCAGGATCGCGGTCACCGCGCGCTACTGGGACCGGGAGAAGAGCGCCTGGGCCGACGGACACACCAACTTCTTCACGGTGTGGGCCAGCCGGCAGCTCGCCGCCAACGCCGCGGCGTCCCTGTCGGTGGGCGAACCGGTGGTCGTGCAGGGCCGGCTGAAGGTGCGTACGGAGACACGGGAGGGGCAGCCCGACTGGATGTCGGCGGACATCGACGCGGTGTCCATCGGGCACGACCTCGCCCGCGGAACCACCGCCTTCCGCCGCGCGCCCCGCCCGGAGACCACCCCCGCACCGGACCGCCCTGAGCCCGCCTGGGAGACGGACCCGGCGTCGTCACCACCGGCCGACGGGACGACCGGAGCCGATGCGGAGAGCGGCGACGCGCCACAACTACGGCCGCAGGCCGTCGTGATGACGTGAGCTCAGGGGTGGCGGTCTCCGGTACGGCGGCTGTCCGAACCGGGGCTTATCGGCGGGTGCGCACCGAACCGTCCCGCGTGGATTTGTCGACAAGTTCTCTTCGACGTCGCTCCGGCGATAACGATTCCGATTCGGATCATCGCTCCGGCGCGATCACCGGCAAGCGCTGTCCGACGGCTCCTTAGGATGCCGGGCATGGCTCCGGGGGTCCCCGGAGCCGGAGATTCTGCTGGTGGGACCGCCCCCCACGTCAACGGGTCCTGCTCGGAAGGGAATTCGGTGTCTGTTTCGTTCTCCGCGCGGCGTCTGCGCGGACGTGGGTCGGCCCGCCTCGCAGCGGGGACGCTGGTGACGGGACTCGTCGCCACCACCGTGCTCGCCGGTGCGGGGACGGCCACCGCAGGTGACACCGGGACGATGCCGCAGCACAACGGAGCGGCCGCCACCATCGACGGACTCAAGACGTACGGCGCCGCCGTCATACACGGGCCCGCCGGCGACACCCAGGTCTCGGCGGGGCTGTTCGAGCTGTCCGTCGAGGGCGGCGGCATGCTGCACACCTACTGCGTCGACATCCACACCCCCACCCAGCAGGACGCCAAGTACCACGAGACCTCCTGGAGCGGCACCTCCCTCGGCGCCAACGAGGACGCCGGCCGGATCCTCTGGATCCTCGAGCACTCCTACCCGCAGGTGAACGACCTGGCGGCGCTCGCGAAGAAGGCGGGCGTGCGGGGTCAGCTCACCGAGCAGGACGCGGCGGCCGGCACCCAGGTGGCGATATGGCGCCACTCCGACGACGTGGACGTCGAGGCGCTCGACCCGCAGGCCGAGCAGCTCGCCGACTACCTCGAGAAGAAGGCGCGGAACGTGGCGGAGCCCCAGGCGTCGCTGACCCTGGACCCGCCGGTCGTCGCCGGCCGTCCGGGCGAGAGGCTCGGCCCGGTCACGGTCCGCACCGACGCGGCCGGCGTGACGGTCTCCCCGCCGGCCGACGCCGCGACCTCCGGCATACGGATCGTGGACGCCGACGGTGAGCCGGTCACCACCGCCCGCAACGGCGGCAAGCTGTTCGTCGAGGTCCCTCAGGACGCGGAGGCGGGCACCGCCCAGCTGACCGTGCAGGCGACGACGAGCGTGCCGGTGGGCCGTGCCTTCGTCTCCGAGAGCCGCAGCCAGACGCAGATCCTGGCCGGGTCCAGCGAGTCGACCGTCTCGGCGACGGCCGGCGCGAGCTGGACGGAGGAAGGCGCGATACCGGCGGTCTCGGCCCGCGAGAACTGCGCCAAGGGCGGTGTGGACGTCACCGTCGCCAACCGGGGTGACGCCCCGCTGACGTTCGAGCTGGCGGGCTCGGAGCACACCGTCGCGGCCGGCGCCTCCGACACGGTGACGGTGCCGCTGAACGAGGACCAGCCGTACGACTTCACCGTCGAGGGACCGGACGGGTTCCAGCAGCGTTTCACCGGGATGCTCGACTGCCGCACCCGGGCCGCCGAGGTGGGCACGACGACCCAGACCCTCACGGGTCCGACGCCGACCCCGCTGGCCGCCCCGGTCACCGAGACCAACCTCGCCGCGACCGGCGCCTCCAGCGCCACTCCGTGGATCGCCGGTACCGCGATAGCCCTGGTCGTCCTCGGCGGAGCGGGCCTGGTCATCACTCGCCAGCGGCAGGACGCCTCCGGCCGCAACGGCTGACGGACGCGGGCGGGTACGGGCTCGACCGCGGAGGACGGCGGTGAGCCCGCCGGCGCTGGCGGACATGCCGAAGTGGCGCGACGCACCTCGGAGCCGAGGTGCGCCCGCGGTTGCGGAGCGTGTCGGTGTCCTGACGCGGCGGCCGGACGAAACAGCAGGTCAGAGGGGTCCGGCGGAACGGGTTTCCCCCCAGGGGTGGCGGTCGGGCAAGATGGGGTGTATCTGCCCACTGCCAGATTTCAAGTTGCCGGACGGTTTCTCTTGGCTGAGTTCATTTACACCATGCGCAAGGCGCGCAAAGCGCACGGCGACAAGGTGATCCTCGACGACGTCACCCTGAGCTTCTACCCCGGGGCGAAGATCGGTGTCGTCGGCCCGAACGGTGCCGGTAAGTCGACCGTTCTGAAGATCATGGCGGGGCTGGAGCAGCCCTCGAACGGCGACGCGTTCCTGACGCCCGGCTACAGCGTCGGCATCCTGCTCCAGGAGCCGCCGCTGGACGAGTCGAAGACCGTCCTGGAGAACGTGCAGGACGGCGTCGCCGAGGTCAAGGGCAAGCTCGACCGGTTCAACGAGATCGCCGAGCAGATGGCCACCGACTACTCCGACGCGCTGCTCGAAGAGATGGGCAAGCTGCAGGAGGAGCTGGACCACGCGAACGCCTGGGACCTCGACGCCCAGCTCGAGCAGGCCATGGACGCCCTCGGCTGCCCGCCCGGCGACTGGCCCGTCACCAACCTCTCCGGTGGTGAGAAGCGCCGCGTCGCGCTGTGCAAGCTGCTGCTGGAGCAGCCCGACCTGCTGCTGCTCGACGAGCCCACCAACCACCTCGACGCCGAGTCGGTGAACTGGCTGGAGCAGCACCTCGCCAAGTACGAGGGCACCGTCGTGGCCGTCACCCACGACCGGTACTTCCTCGACAACGTCGCCGGGTGGATCTGCGAGGTCGACCGCGGCCGGCTGCACGGCTACGAGGGCAACTACTCCAAGTACCTCGAGACCAAGGCCGCCCGCCTCAAGGTCGAGGGGCAGAAGGACGCCAAGCGGCAGAAGCGCCTCAAGGAAGAGCTGGAGTGGGTCCGCTCCAACGCCAAGGGACGGCAGGCCAAGTCCAAGGCCCGTCTCGCGCGGTACGAGGAGATGGCCGCCGAGGCCGACAAGATGCGGAAGCTGGACTTCGAGGAGATCCAGATCCCGCCGGGTCCGCGTCTGGGCAACGTCGTCGTGGAGGTCAGCAACCTCACCAAGGGCTTCGGCGACAAGCTCCTCATCGACGACCTCAGCTTCACCCTCCCGCGCAACGGCATCGTCGGCGTCATCGGCCCGAACGGCGCCGGCAAGACCACGCTGTTCAAGATGATCCAGGGCATCGAGCAGCCCGACTCCGGCACGATCAAGGTCGGCGACACGGTCAAGATCTCGTACGTCGACCAGAGCCGCGAGAACATCGACGCGAAGAAGACGCTGTGGGAGGTCGTCTCCGACGGCCTCGACTACATCAACGTCGGCCAGGTCGAGATGCCGAGCCGGGCGTACGTGTCCGCGTTCGGCTTCAAGGGCCCGGACCAGCAGAAGCCGGCCGGTGTGCTCTCCGGCGGTGAGCGCAACCGCCTCAACCTCGCGCTCACCCTCAAGCAGGGCGGCAACCTGCTGCTCCTCGACGAGCCGACCAACGACCTCGACGTCGAGACGCTCTCCTCCCTGGAGAACGCGCTGCTGGAGTTCCCCGGCTGCGCCGTGGTCGTCTCCCACGACCGGTGGTTCCTCGACCGCGTGGCCACGCACATCCTGGCCTACGAGGGCGACTCCAAGTGGTTCTGGTTCGAGGGCAACTTCGAGTCGTACGAGAAGAACAAGGTCGAGCGGCTCGGCCCGGACGCCGCGCGTCCGCACCGCGCCACCTACAAGAAGCTGACCCGGGGCTGATCTCTTGCGGCACATCTACCGCTGCCCGCTGCGCTGGGCGGACATGGACGCGTACGGCCACGTCAACAACGTGGTGTTCCTCCGCTACCTGGAGGAGGCGCGCATCGACTTCCTGTTCCGCCCGGAGAAGGACTTCCAGCAGGGGTCCGTGGTGGCGCGCCACGAGATCGACTACAAGCGGCAGCTCGTGCACCGGCACCACCCGGTCGACATCGAGCTGTGGGTCACGGAGATCAGGGCGGCGTCCTTCACCCTCACCTACGAGGTGAAGGACGACGACCTGGTCTACGTCCGCGCGTCGACGGTGATCGTGCCGTTCGACTTCGAGGCACAGCGTCCCCGGCGGCTCACCGCGGAGGAGCGGGCGTTCCTCGAGGAGTACACGGACGACGCCACCGCCGGTGACAAGGAGGAGGCCGTCGCCGCATGACGGTGCTCCACCTCGCCGACGAGGGGGAGGCCGCGGATCTCGCGGCCTTCCTGTCCCGGCTGCTGCACTACGACCGCGGCGCCGCCGTCCGTCTCCAGGCGGCCGGGACGGCGCTCGCGGTGTTCGGCCGGCCCCCCTCGTTCGAGGTGCTGGCGATCCGCGCCGTGCGGCTGGCCAAGCCGTACGAGAACGGGCTCGACGCCGTGCTGGACGTGACCGTCTCCGCCGGTGAGCTGCTGGAGTCGGTGGACGAGTCCGCCGCCACCGCCGCCGTGCCGGGCGCGGTCACCGGGCCGCCGTGGGCCGGGGTGCTCCCGCCGCGCGGCGGCTGGCGCGCCGAGCCCGGTCTGCCGGACCCCGCGCGGCTGCGCGGGGTCGTCGCCGCGTCGGTCGCCGAGTTCCGCGCCCGCACCGAGGGGCTGGCGCCCGAGCAGCGCACCCGGGCCGAGCTCGACCGGATCGGGCGGGAGATATGGTCGCGCGCGGTCGCGGACACCGCTCTGCCCGTGCGCGCCGTGCACGCGGCGCAGTCACTCGGGTTCCTGCGGGGCGAGGACCAGGCGCTGTTCTCGTCCGGGGCGTGGCTGCGGCTGCGGACGCCGTACGGGTCGGTCGCGGTGCGGCGGGCGGGCGTGGGCGCCCTCGGACTCAGCGTCCGCTGACGCCCGCACCCTTCCGCTCCCGCCCGCTGCCGTCCGGGCGGACCGCGATGCGGTGCGGCGCCCCCTGAGGGGCGTGGCCGCTCAGCCCGGGGAGTTGACCATGGAGGCGGCCGCGTAGGTCAGGTACTTCCACAGGGTCTGCTCGTGCTCCTCGGACAGCCCCAGCTCGTCCACGGCGTCCCGCATGTGCTTCAGCCACGCGTCGTGCGCCGCCCGGTCGACCTTGAACGGGGCGTGCCGCATCCGCAGCCGCGGATGGCCCCGGTTCTCGCTGTAGGTGGTCGGACCGCCCCAGTACTGCATGAGGAACAGCGCCAGCCGCTCCTCGGCCGGACCCAGGTCCTCCTCCGGGTACATGGGCCGCAGCAGCGGATCCTCCGCCACTCCCCGGTAGAAACGGTGGACGAGCCGGCGGAAGATCTCCTCCCCGCCGACCTGCTCGTAAAAGGTCTGCTCCTGAAGCGTGCCGCGCCGAATCTCTGTCACGCCGTCCATGGTCTCAGACGCCACGGCATAGGACTCAAGGCCTAGGACCCCGCCCGCCGGCCTACGGTGGAGAGGTGGACGGGCACCCGGAGAGCGGTGAGGACCTCGCCCGCGCGGCGCGGGCGGCGCTGGTGCGGGAGATCGAGGCGAGCGGCGCCTTCGAGGCGGACCCGGTGTGGCGGGAGGCGTTCGCCGCCGTGCCGCGCCATCTGTTCGTGCCGTACTACTACGTGGGCGTCGCCGGCGGGTACGAGCGCCGCTGGCGCGAGCACCCCGATCCGGCCGCGCGCGAGCGGTGGCTGCGCGGTGCGTACGAGGACGCCCCGCTGGCGATCCGGATGCGCGACGGCGACCTGCTCTCCTCCAGCAGCCAGCCCTCCCTCATGGCGCTGATGCTGGCCGGGCTGCGCGTCGGGGACGGCCACCGGGTGCTGGAGATCGGCACCGGCAGCGGGTACAACGCCGCCCTGCTCTGCCACCGGCTCGGCGACGACGGTCTGGTCACCACGGTCGACGTGGACCCGGAGATCACCGAGGCGGCCCGCCGCCACCTCCAGGCCGCCGGACACCGTCCGGCCGTCGTCACCGGCGACGGGGCGCGCGGGGTTCCGGCACGCGCGCCCTACGACCGGATCATCGCCACCTGCGCGCTGCCGTCCGTGCCGCGCGCCTGGCTCGCCCAGTGCCGTCCCGGCGGGGTGGTCCTCGGCCCGTACGCCACCGGGCTGATCGCACTGACCGTGCGCGACGCGGACCACGCCGAGGGGGGCTTCCTGCGCACGCCCGCCTACTTCGTGCCGCTGCGGGGCGCGGGCCCGCCCCCGCCGGAGCCGCCGGTCCCGGAGGGACTGCCGTCCGCGGCCCGCAGGAGCGACCTGTTCCGGTTCCTGCTGGAGCTGACCGCCGGGGTGCTCGGCCCGCGCGAGGCGTACGAGCTGTGGGAGCGCGAGGGCAGGCCGCAGCGTGAACGCTACGGCCTGACCGTCGACGCCGAGGGCGGCCGGGCCTGGCTGGACGACCCCGGCGGGAGGTACGTCTGGCCGTTGCCGGCGCTCAGCCCCGGCGGATGGTGATCGTCGTCCAGGCGCCCACGTGGACCCGGTCGCCGTCCTGCAGCGGGACCGGGACGAACGGCTGGATCGGCTCCTCGGAACCGTTGACCGTCGTGCCGTTCGTCGAGTTCTGGTCGACGACCGCCCAGCTGCCGTCCGGCTGCTGCACCAGCACCGCGTGCTGGTGCGAGACGCCCGGGTCCTCCGGCGGAGTGGACAGATCGATGTCGGGGGTGTCGCCGGTGGAGTGCCGGCGGCGGCCGATGGTGATCTGGTTGCCGGTGAGCGTGCGCTGCTGCTCGGGCGAGTACGCGGGCAGGTTCAGGCCCGCGGCCTCGGGGCCGGAGCGCTGCATCATCGCCATGAAGTACTCGCGGTCCGGGCCGATGGTGGCGGTCCAGGTGACCGGGCCCTGCTGCTGCCGCGGCTGCTGCGGGAAGCCGCCGGGGCCGGGCGGGGCCTGGGTGCCGCCGGGCTGCGGGTAGCCGTAACCGCCGTGCCCGCCGGGGCCGTGCGGACCGCCAGGGCCACCGGGGCCGCCAGGGCCACCGGGGCCGCCAGGGCCACCGGGGCCGCCCTGGCCGCCGGTCGGCGGGGGGATCATCCAGTCGTCCTCACCGCCGCCGTACGACGGGCCGCCGCCCTGCGGCGGGCGGCCGGTCTCCTGCGGGAAACCGGGAGGGGCCGGGGGACCGGAGTGGAACGCCTGCGGGGCACCGGGGCCGTGCGGACCACCAGGGCCGCCGTGACCGCCCGGGTTGCCGTGACCGCCCGGGTTGCCGTGACCGCCGTGACCGCCAGGACCGCCCGGGTTGCCGTGACCGCCGTGACCGCCGGGACCGCCCGGGTTGCCGTGACCGCCGGGGCCGGGCGGGGGCGGGACCGGGCGCGAGGGCTCGCCGCCGAAGCCGGGCGGGCCCGGCGGGATCGGCTCGGCGGGCCGGTTCACCTGCGAGGGACGCGAACCCTGGTAGTCGAACCCGTCACGGCCGCCGTACGACGGACCGGGCGGCTGCTGCCCGTAGGGGCCGCCGGGGCCACCGGGGCCGCCAGGACCACCGTGGCCGCCGGGGCCGGCGTGACCGCCCGGACCACCGGGGCCGCCCGGGCCGGGGGCCGGCGGGCGAGGGGCGGCCGGGGTGTACGAGGTCGCCGTGTTGGTGAGGAAGTTCCACCGGCACTCCTCGCAGAACGGCGCCCCGCCCTCACGCGGCGTGCGGCACTGCGGGCACAGCTCCGGCTGCGTGCCGGGGCCGCCCGGGCCACCCGGACCCCCGTAGCCGCCGCCGGGACCCCCCGGACCGCCGCCCGGGCCACCGAAGCCGCCACCGGGACCGCCCTGGCCACCGGGACCGCCCTGGCCGCCGGGGCCACCGGGAGGCGGGAAGCCGTAGCCGCCGCCACCGGGCGCCGGCGGCGGGGGAGGAGGTGGAGGCACGGCACCCGCCATGCGGTGACCGCACACCTCGCACCAGTCGTCGGAACCCGACTGGTGTCCGCTCGGGCAGGTCGGCATGTCGGCGCTTCCCCCTCTCCTTTTCCGGTCGTTTCCGACCGGGTTTCTCCAACCCCTGAGGGTCGGGCTCGTTTACTTGCAGATCATCTCTTCACACGAACAGTCTTGGTCGACCGTGTCTCGAGTGTCATCTCGTCGGCCTCCTCGACCTTCGCCTTCAGTCGCACAGTACCGGTCGCGGCGTCCACGACGTCCACCACCTTCGAAAGCAGTTTCGCAGTATCCGCGTTGCCGGACGCACTCGCGAGCTGAACGGCACGGCCCAGTTTGGCCGTTGCCCCGTCCCTGTCTTCCGCTTTGCGCAGATCCATCCCTTCCTGGATGACTTCCGCCAGTTCGGCCTGGCCCGTGTAGTGGGCGACCTGGGGGTTGACCGACGTCGACGCGGCCAGGTCGTCCGTCCACACGGCGCGCACGAGGCCCTGCGCGCCGAGGTTCTGCACGCCCCCTCCTCCGCTCCCGGCTGCGCTCGAGCGGGAGGCGCCCCCAGGGCGCGGGATCACCAGCGAGACGCGGGCCGCCAGCATCTCCTGGCCCACGGCGGCGGGCGGTACCGCCACGCAGAGGTGGTAGTCACGGGACTCGTCACCCCAGGAACCGAGCGGGTAGTCGCCCGTGCGGGGGCCCGCCTCGGTGCGTCTCCCGGTCAGCTCCTCCACCGTCGGCGCGACCTGCTTGACGAACGTCACGGTGGCGCCGGCCGGGGTCCACAGGCGCAGCCAGACGTCCGCGACCTCCTTGCCCATCGCCGCCTCCATCATCCGCGTGAAATCGGCGGCGAGACCGGCCGGGTCGGCGACGATGTCGGCGGTGCCGAGGAGGGCCGAGGCGATGCCTGTGACTTCTTTCACTTCCCAGTCGGTGCCCACGCCGCGGGCGTCACAGGTGAACCGTCCCGCGCAGGCGTCCAGGGCCGCCTGCAGTTCCTCCGGCGACTCGTGCTCGTTGCGGCCGTCGGTGAGCAGGATGCCGTGCCGGATCGCCACGTCCGCCGACGCCAGCAGCCGGTCGGCGCGCCGCAGCCACGTCCCGATCGCCGTGCCGCCGCCCGCGCTCAGCTTCCGCAGCGCCTGCTTGGCCTGCTCCCGGCTCTCCGGTCCGGCCACCGCGAGCCGGCCGTCGCCCGGGAACACCTCGCGCGCCAGGTGGGTGCCGCCGACGACCGCGAAGCGCACGCCGTCGCGCAGGGTGTCGATCGCCGCGGCCGTGGCGTCCCGCGCGTTGCGCATCTTGGTCGGCGGGTAGTCCATCGAGCCCGAGCAGTCGACCATCAGGACCACCGCCGCCGACGGACCCTCGCCCGGCGCGTACAGGTGCGGCGCCGTCACCGCGCTGCCGACGGTGCCGCCACCGGTCGCGGTGACCGTCACCACCGCGTTGACCTCGCGGCCCCCCTCCGGCAGGTACTCGTTCTGGTACACGTCCACCGAGAACTGCGGCACGTTCGATTTCGAGAATCTGGCCATGCCTGGCTCGCTCCCCCTCCGGTGCCCCGACGGCGCGGGGCGACGACGTCCTCAACGGACCGGTCCCCTCCGGTCCGTTGAAGCTTCCCCGTACGAGGCTCCCCGTACGCGGCACGCGCATGCGGCGGGCGGATGCGGGCGCTCGGCGCGCGGTTCGCGGCCTCAGGCCGATCCTGCCCCCCGGGGGACGGCCGGGAACGGCACCAGCGCCACTGTTACGTTGTCGTGGCCCCCGCCGTCGAGGGCGTGACCGACCAGGACGCGGGCGGCGTGCAGGGGACGCGCGGCGGCGTCGGCGGGCACCACCTCGGCCATCTCGTCCGCGGACTCGGCGTAGTTCCACAGGCCGTCCGTGCAGACCACGACCACACCGGGGCGGTCCGGCTTGAACGCCGCGGTGTGCGGCTCCAGTTCGTACGCGTCCGCGCCGAGCCAGCCGGTGATCGCGTGCGCGCGGTGGTCGGCGTACGCCTCGGCCTCGCCCATCAGCCCCGCGGCGACCATCTGCGCGGCCCACGAGTCGTCCTCGGTCAGCCGCGCCGCCGGGCCGGAACGGTCCACCGGGACCCAGTACACCCGGCTGTCGCCGACCCAGCCGACGACCAGCAGACCCGCGGTCACCACCGCGCCGACGATCGTGCAGGCGGGCGCGTTCTGCTGCGGGGCGTGCTCGCGGGCCTCCGCGGGCTGCTCACCGGCCAGCGCGTCGACCGCCTCGGAGGCGGCGAGGATCGCGTCGTGCATCGCCTGCTGCGGGTGGGTGCCGCGCGGCAGGGCGTCCAGCAGGGACGCGTTCGCCGCGCGGGAGGCGGCGAGTGACGCCTCGTCGGGACGCGTCGCCGAGGAGACGCCGTCGCAGACGACCGCCACGGACACCGGGGAGCCGTCGGGCAGCGTGGTCGTGCCGACGGCGAAGGCGTCCTCGTTGCGGTGATGCCGCAGTCCGCGGTCGCTGACCGCGGCCACGGGGCCGCATTCCTGTTCCATGTGGTCCCGTTCGCGCGGTTGTGCGTGGCCGCAGTTCTCGCAGTAGCCGTCGTCGTCCACCCGGCCGGCCCGGCACGCCACACACACGGCGTGCGCCTCGACCGCCACGCGCGGATCGGGCGCCTGCAGGGGGTATTCGTCCGGTTGGGCCGGTTGACGGGCGGGTGCCGCGAGGTCCGTCCCGTCCGTCACGGAAGCCCCGCCGTCGGCCGCCTCCGCCGGGGCCCGCCGGCCGAGCCGGACACCGGGGGAGGGGGCGCCGGTCGCGGGCGCGCCCGGGACCGCGGCGTGCGGACCGGTTCCTGCACGGTGCGGGTCAGGTGCCGTCGGGTGCGCGGGATCGTCTGCCGTCGGGGCGCCCGCGGGCGCGGCGTGCGGACCGGTCCCCGCCGGGTACGGGCCGGCGGTCGGCGCGTACGGGCCGGCAGCCGCCGGGTTCGCGGCTGCGTCCGCCGTCGGGGCGCCGGGTGCCGATGTCCCCGGGGGCGCGGCGTGCGGGCCGGGTGCGGCAGGGCTCACGCCGGGCGTCGGTGCGCCCGGGGCCGCGTACGGGCCGGACGGCCCCCGGTACGCGGGCGCGTCCGCCGTCGGGGCGCCGCCGCCCGGTGCCGGACCTCGGACCTCGGGGGGACGGGGGGCCGGGGGGACCGTGCCCGGGGTGGGGGCGGGCCAGGCGGGCGGAGCGGGCGGGGGCGGCGGGGCGGGGCGCGCCGACTGTGGCGGCACCGCGCCGTTCATGGCGATCGTCGGTTCGTCCACCGGCCGCGCCGGGACGGCCGACAGGTCGTATCCGCACGCGCCGCAGAAACGATCACCCGACTCGAGGGGTTCCTCGCAGCTCGGGCATTTCGACAACGCGGCCTGCTGGGGCATCTGCGACATCAACTACACCCACGTCCGGGGGCGGTAACGATTGGCACGTTCCACCAGGTCGATCCTCTCCTCGCTGCTGCGCGCCAGCCGGGCCAGCGTGCGGTACGAGCGTTCCAGGCCGAAGCGCAGGCCACGCTCGTCCAGGCCGCTGCCGAGCAGCGTCCGCCCCCCGGCGGCGGGAGGAGCGGAACCCTGGCCCCCGGAGAGTACCCAGTCCAGTCCGCAACCGAGGACCTCCGCCGTCAACAGCTCGCGGCGCGCCGGATCCAGACCGTACGACTCCAGGGCCTCGACCTGTCCGGCGGCGGCGGTCAGGTCGTCCAGGAACGGCGCGTCGGCGGCGGTGGCCGTGCGCCCCCGCAGCCGCGCCCGGACCGCCGCCACGCGGGCGGCGGTGTAGTGGATGGAGGACTCCGGCACCGACTCCAGCGTCCGTACGGCGCCGTGCCGGTCGCCGGCCGCCAGCCGCACCCGGGCCAGCCCGAACGCGGCGCTGACGTGGCTCGGGTCGGTGACCCACACCAGGCGGTAGTACTCGACCGCGTTGTCCAGTTGGCCCAGCACCTCCGCGCACAGACCCAGCGCCAGCTTCGGCGCGATCTCGCCGGGGAAGGCGTCGTAGATCGCGTCGAAGGCGAGCGCCGCGCCCTCGTGGTCGCCGGTGACGAGCGCGGCCACGCCCCGGTACCAGACCACCCGCCAGTCGTCGGGGTCCTCGGCCTCCAGCGCGCCCAGCGCCTCCAGCGCGGCCGCCCACTCGCCCGTCTCCAGCCGGGCCCGCACCCCGCGCAGCCGCGTCTCGGTCGACGGGTCGGGCGCGGCGGCCAGCGCGTGGATCAGTTCGGCGGGCGCGGACGCCAGCAGACCGGCGAGGAAACCGGCGTCGGGGTCGGCCGGCTGGACGTGCGGGACGGGCAGCGCGAGGGCGGCCGCGGGGCAGTCCACGGGCCGGACGAGGGAGGCGGGGGCGCCGGGCGCCGTGCCGGGCGCGTGGGGCGCGGGAGCGAGGGCCGCCGGGGCCTGCGCGCCGGACACCAGGGCGGACGCGCCCCTACGGATGAGGGTCCGGGGACGCCGGGCGCCCAGCCGGGACACGTCACCGTCCAGTTCAGGGAACAACTCCGCGTCCGTCACCCGCGGTTCCGGCCCGAACAAGGTGGACAGCGCCGGGCGCGCCTGCCCCGACCGGAGCGAGACGACCTCCCGCAGCACCCCCGTCAGCTGTTCGGCCATCTCCTGCGCGGAGGCGAACCGGCGCGCCGGGTCCGGGTCCGTGGCACGCACCAGCAGCCGGTAGAAGGACTCGTACCGCCGGAACACCTCGATGGTGTCCGGGTCGGGCAGACAGTCCGCGTAGACGTTGGTGCAGCCCTGGAAGTCGAAGGTGAGGACGGCCAGCGTGCGGGCGACCGTGTACAGGTCGGACGCCACCGACGGGCCGGCCTCGGCGACCTCCGGCGCCTGGTAGCCGACCGTGCCGTAGACGGCCGACTCGTCGTCGTCCATGCGGCGCACCGCGCCCATGTCGATCAGCTTCAGCTGGTCCTCGGTCTGGAGGGCGTTGTCGGCCTTGAAGTCGCAGTACAGCAGGTTGCGGCTGTGCAGATGCCCGAGCGCCTCCAGTGCCTCGATGCCGTACGCGCACGCCTGCTCCACCGGCAGCGGGTCGCGCCGGCCCTCCGGCGTGCGGCGGGCGTTGGCGATCTCCTTCAGCGACTTGCCGCCGACGTACTCCATGACGATGTAGCCGTCGAGGGAGCCGGTGCGCTGGTCCAGGTGCTCGACGAAGTTGTAGATCCGCACGATGTTGGCGTGCTCGATCTCCGCGAGGAAGCGGCGCTCCGAGATGGCCGCCGCCATCGCGTCCTGGTCGCCCGTGTCGAGCAGGCCCTTGAGGACCACCCAGCGGTCGGACACGGCCCGGTCCACGGCCAGGTAGATCCAGCCGAGCCCGCCGTGCGCCAGACAGCCGGCCACCTCGTACTGGCCGTGCACCACGTCTCCGGGGCGCAGCTTCGGCACGAACGAGTACGGGTGGCCGCACTTGGTGCAGAAGCCCTCCGTGCGGCCCGGCCGGCCGCCGCGGGCCCGGCCCACCGGCGCCCCGCAGTCCGACCGCGAGCAGAACCGCTTCCGCTCCGGCACCTCCGGGGCGTCCAGCACCATCCGCCGCGGGTCGGGCCGCGGGACCGGCGGCACCTGCACCAGCCCCGCGCCGAGCCGGCCCCGGCCCGAACCGCCCGCGCCCGAGCTGCGCACCGACACCGAACGGCCCGCCGCCGTCCGGCCCGACGGCGAACGGGACAGGCGCCCGGACACCGAGCGGCGCGACTTCGACGACTGGGACGACCGGGACGACGTGGGGGAACTGCGGCCGCCGCGCCCGCTCCGGTGGCCGCCCGCGCGTGCGCTGCCCGAACGTGCGCTCCCCGAGCGTGCGCCGGCCGAGCCGTGCGCGTCGTGGCCGCCCGCCGTGATGCCCGTCGGGGGCGACGCCACCAGACCCGTCGGCGACACCACGGGCGCCAGACCGCACGTGTCGCAGTACAGCTCGCCCCCGCCGACGTCGTCGTACGCGCCGTCGCACTCGGGGCGCTGACAGGCGGACCGCTCCCGCGGGGGCGCCGCGGACGCCGCGGGCTCCTGGTTCTCCGGTTCGCTCACGCTCCGGCCGCCTCCCCCTCGTCCCTCACGCGCCCGGCCCCCTCCGCTCGTCCGGGCCGGCCCCCTGCCCCGGCACCCCGGGCGAGGCGCCCAGCAGCTCCGCCACCGCCTGCTGGTAGCGCAGGACCGCCTGCTCGGCCGCACGCAGGTCGCACGGCGCGCTCCACAGCATGCGGCGCGCCTTCTCGTACCGCTCCACCAGCAACGGGTCCTCGGCCAGCCCGTGCCGGGACACCTTCGCCCTGTAGGCGTCCAGCCGGCCGCGCAGCTCCGCCCGCACCGCGAGCGGCGCCGTGACCGCCGTCAACGACTCGCGGGCGCGCAGCAGTTCGTCCTCCGCCTGCTGCTCCAGCGACTCCAGCAGCGGGGACAGCCGGTGCCACTGGGCGTGCCTGCGGTACTCCGCCGCCGTCGCCACCTGCTCCTGCAGCGCCGTCGGCGGGCCGCTGACCACCGGCACCTCCGTCGCCGCGATCTTCGCCAGCACCTCGCCGCGCGCGGTACGCGCCTCGGCGAGCGTGCGGTCGGCGCGCGACAGCACGTCCCGCAGCCGGACGATGCGCTGCTCCGCGTCCTGCCGGACCGCCAGCACCGCGTCGATCTCGCGGCGCACGTCCTCCAGGGCGCGGGCCTCACGGTCGTACACCGTCGTGTCGGGCTTCCCGCCGCCCGGCGCCGAACTGCCCTCCGCCGGCGTCCAGAACGCCAGCGGGTCCGACACCACCTGCTCGCGCAGCCTGGTCAGCGTGCGGGTGATCCGCGCCAGGTCGTCGCCCGCCGGGTGCTCGCCCGGGCGTACCCCGACCGAGTGCGCCAGCCTGCTCGTGCGCCGCAGCTCCGCCGACAGCAGATCGATCCGGGCGGGCAGCGCCGACCACACCGCGTCCGCGGCCACCACCATGTCCAGCGAGGACGCGTACAGCTCGTTCATGCGGTCGACGAGGGCGGCGAGGGAGTAGCGCTCGCTGAGCACGCCCGGACCGGCCTGACCGCCGTGCGGGGCCGCCGCCGCGGCGCTGCCGGCCACCGTCACCGGCTCGCCGCGCAGCAGCTCCGTCAGCTCCACCAGGTCCTCGCGGCTGGACCAGCGGCGGCGGGCGCGGATGTCCCGTGCGGTGCGCAACACGTCCGTGTACGCGTCGAAGTAGGTCCACAGCAGCGTGATCGCCGCCTCCGTGGACGCCCACCGCTCGGCGGTGACGCCGGTGAGCCGGGCGCCCTCCAGCAACCGTCGGCCCGCGTGGTCCTGCAGGGCGAGGAGCGAGGTCTCGATCGCCTCGTGCTCCGCGCCGAGCCGCGCCAGCGCACGGTCCACCTCGTCCCGGTCCAGCACCGGCCCGGCGGAATCCGTGTCGGCCATCGATCACCTTTCGCTGCGGGGGAATTCAAGGGGAGTTCAAAGGGCTCGGGTCGGGGTCGAAGTCGGGGTCGGGGTCGAAGTCGGGGTCGGGCGTGGTCAGCCGCGGCGCCGGTACTCCGGGGCCGGGGGCCTCGACGCGGACGGGTCGTCGTCCAGCGTGGCGGAGAGCCACCTCGTGTACGAGGCCTGCCAGCCGGCCGCGGTGTCCTGCCGGAAGTCCACCAGGATCTGGTTGACCCGGCGGACCAGGTCGTCCGCGTCCTTCTTCATCGCCACGCCGTAGTACTCGGTCGTGAACGCCTCGCCCTTGAGCTCCACCGTCGGATCCTGTGCGGCCTGGCTCGCCGCGAGGGCGCCGTCGTTGACGACCGCGTCCACCTCGCCGAGCTGGAGCCGCACCAGGCAGTCCAGTTGGTTGGGCACGGTGGTGGAGATGTCCGTGGACGCGGGCAGGACGCCGCTCTTCTTGTCCTCCTCCAGCTTCGCGTGGGCCGTCGAGCCCTTCGCCGTGCAGATCCTCCGGTCCGCGAGCGTCTCGTCGTACCCCTCGACCGGGGACGACTTGGGCGCCAGCACCTGCTGGCCCGTCTTGAAGTACGGGGCGGAGAACGCCACGTCCTCCAGGCGCGAGCAGGTGATCGTCATCGTGCGGACGACCAGGTCCACCCGGCCGTCCTGGATCGCCGGGATGCGCTGGTCCGTGGGGATCGCCTTGAACTGGACGGCGTCCGGGTCGCCGAGGACGTCCTTGGCGATGCGGTGCACCAGGTCGATGTCGAAGCCCTCGAGGCGGCCGCTCTCGCCGCTGTTCGGGTCGCGGTAGCCCCAGCGGTAGCTGTTCTGGTCCACGCCGACGACCAGCTTGCGCTTCTCGCCGGGGCGGGCCTTGATCGCCGCGATGGCGGGGCCGTCGGCGCGGGACGGCGGCAGGGTCTGCTTCTCGGGGGCCTCGCAGTCGTCGGCCGCGCGGGCGTCGGCGGTCAGGGCCCGGGTGGTGCGGTCGCCCGCCCGGTGGGATGCGTCCGCCCGCGAGGCGGCCGAGCCCGTGCAGGTCAGGACGAGCGCCAGGACGAGTGCGACGACGCAGGCCGCCGCCATCGCGCCCACTCCGCCCCAGCCCTTCAGACGGGCCCGCAGGTGTCGTACGCGCATGGTCATGGCCCCCTCCGGCTTCGTCGTCCGCCGCTCCCTCATCGGTACTCCGACAGCCTGCGGCCGATGCCCAGCACCGCGCCCGCCGCGCCCAGCACGCCGAGGACCGCCGCCCCCGTCGGCAGACCCGTCAGCGCGTCCCGGCCGGCGCCGGCCGCCGCCGCGAACTCGGCCTCCTCGTGCTCCAGCGCCCGCGCCAGGCTCTCGTCGACGGCGTCGAAGCATTCGCCCGTCGTGCCCTTCGCGCCGATCACCATGTCCAGCGCCTGCTGGTAGTTGCCGTTCTCGTCCTGCGCGCGGGCCGCCGCGTGACGCTTCCGCCACTCCGTCATGCCGCCCAGCGCGGCGGTCACCGGCTGCGCGCCGGTGTCGTCGTCCGCGAGACGCCGGGCGTGGGCCAGGCCCTCGGCGAGGGCGTCCATGTCGCGGGTGAAGTCGTGGTCGTAGGCGTCGAGGGTCTCGTCACCGACCTTCCTCGTCTCCGCGCCGCGGGCGACCAGGGTGAGGTTCTCGTTGCCGCGGGCCTTGAGGGAGGCGATGCGGGCGTCGTGCAGGACGTCGAGGGACCGGACGCCGTGGTCGTACGACGCGTCGAGGTGCGAGCGGGCGAGGACGTGACCGGCGGTCAGCCAGAGGAGGACGACGCCCGCTGCCGCCGTCGCCGCCACCAGGCCGGGGTTGAGCACGCGGTGGGTGCGGAGGTAGGTGCGGCGCTGGGCCCAGGCGAGGGCGGCGAGGGTGGCCAGGCCGAGGACGATCGCCGGCCAGGGGGGAGGGGTGGCGTCCGCGTAGTCCGAGCGGAGGCGCCGGTTCTCCTTGGTGTAGAGGTCCTGCGCGGCCGGCAGCATCTCCTGCTGCATCTTCTCGTTCGCGTAGCGCAGGTAGGCGCCGCCCACGGGATATCCCTGACGGTTGTAGGTGCGGGCGCGCTCGACCAGGCCCTTGTACTCGGGGAGCAGGCGGTTGAGCTCGGTGATCGTCTCCGTGGAGGGGGAGCCGGGGGCCGCGTCGGCCGCGGCGTTGACGAGTTTCGCGGCGGCGGTCGCGATGTCGCGTTCGTAGCGCTCGCGGGTGGCCGCGGACTCCTGGCCTCCCGCGAGGAAGCCGCTGCTCGCCGCGGTGTTGGCGTCCGCGAGGGAGCGGTAGATGTCCGCGGCGTCCGAAGTGAGGGGCTGGCTGCTGGTGAGGACGGCGTCGGCGGCCGCGGCCCTGTCCGTCGTCTGCCAGGCGGTGACCGCGCCGAACGCGACGACGAGGGAGGCCAGGAACGCGCCGATGACGCGGAGCCGGCCGGGTTCCGTGGTGGCGGCGTGGCGGAGCTGGTCGACGCCCTCGGCGAAGGCGGTGCGGCGGCGTGCGGGGGGCGGTGCCGGCGGGGTGGCGCGGCCGGGTGCGGTGGGGACGGCGGATGCCGCGGGGGCCGGCGGCTGCGACGGGATCGCGGGCAGCGTCGGTGGTGCGCCCGTGTGCGGTGTGTGTGTCATCTGACCTCCCCCAGGGTCATCCTCCGCGGCAAGTATCGCCGTCGGGCGCGACATCCGCACCGGCCTTGGCACGATCTTGGTGCCCTTGCGGCGTGACGGCCGGACGTTCCGGCCGCCGCACCCCACCCTGCCCAGGAAGACGTCCGGGAAATCCGTTCGGTTTCGGGAGGTCGCGGCTGCCGGCGGGGTGCCCGCCCCGTCCCCTTCCCGCCGTACGCGGCGGCAGCCCGTCTACGGGAAGTGCGCCCGCAGGCGTTCGTGCGCCTCCGGGGGAGCCGCCACGTCGTCCAGGCCGAGGAGGGCCGCCCCCAGGACGGGGCTCGCCGTGACCACGTGGGGTACGGCCTTGGGGGCCGCGGTCGCCAGTCGGGTGCGGATGCCCTCCATGAGGAGGGGGTGCCGGGCTGCCAGGACGCTGCCTCCCAGGACGACCGGGGTCTCCTCGTCCAGGAGGTCCAGGCGGGTGAGGGCCACTGTCGCCATCGTGACGATCTCGCCGGCCTGGCGGTCGACGACGGCGCGGGACACGGGGTCGCCCTGGGCCGCCGTCGCGAAGAGGACGGGGGCTGCCTCGTGGCGGCGGTGGGGCGGGATGCGGTGGAGGTGCAGGGCCTCGATCAGGGCGGGCATGCCGGGGACGCCGTAGTGGGCGGGGAGAGCGGTGGTCAGGGCTGTCGCTTCGCCTCTGCCGTCGTCCGCGCGGGCCGCGTGCCACAGGGCCTCCTCGGCCAGGGCCCAGCCGCCGCCCCAGTCGCCCGAGATGCGGCCGAGCGCCGGGAAGCGTGCCGTACGGCCGTCGGGGCGCAGGCCCACGCAGTTGATGCCCGCGCCGCAGACCACGGCCACGCCCCGGGGTTCCGGAACTCCCGCGCGCAGGACGGCGAAGGTGTCGTTGCGGACCGTGACCGTGTCCGACCAGGCACGGGATGCGACGGCTTCGGTGAGTTCCTTCTCCTCGACGGGGAGGTCCGCGTTGGCCAGGCAGGCTGAGACGTGGGCCGCTCGGGGGACGCCTGCCGTCTCCAGGGCCTCGGTGACCGTGGCGGAGAGGGCGGTCATGGCCCCCTCCAGGCCGTCCGCGGGCGGGCGGAAGCCCCCTCCCCGGGCCGTGGACAGCACCGTGCCGTCGGGGGCGATCACCGCCACGTCCGTCTTGCTGTTGCCCGCGTCGACGGCGAGGACGGCCGCGGTCAGGCCCACGTGAGGTGCTCCCGGTTGTGCGCGATCAGCTCGTCGGTCAGGCGGTCGGCGTACGCGTACTGGCCGATCAGGGGGTGGGCGAGGAGGGCGCGGAGGACCCGGTCGCGGCCGCCGTGCAGGGCCGCCTCCAGGGCGAGGTTCTCGTAGGCCGTGACGTTCGCCACCAGGCCCGCGAAGAGGGGGTCGAGCGGAGCCACGGGGAGGGGCTCCGCCCCCTTGGTGGTGACCGTCGCGGGGACCTCCACGACCGCGTCGTCGGGGAGGAAGGGGAGGGCGCCGTTGTTGACCGTGTTGACGACCTGGCGCTTCGGGCCCGCGTCGCGCAGGAGGGCCGCCGCCAGGTCGACGGCCGCCTCCGAGTAGTACGCGCCGCCCCGCTCGGCCAGCAGGGCCGGCTTCTCGTCGAGGGCGGGGTCCGCGTAGAGGGCGAGCAGTTCCCTTTCCACGCGGGCCACTTCGGCTGCCCGGGAGGGCTTGGTGCGCATCTCTCGCACGACGTCGTCGTGCGCGTAGAAGTAGCGGAGGTAGTAGGAGGGGATCACGCCCAGGCGGTTCAGGAGGGGGAGGGGGAGGCGGAGGTCCGCGGCGATGGTGTCGCCGTGGTCGGCCAGCAGGCGGGGGAGGACGTTCTCGCCGTCGACGTGGACCGCCGTTTCCCAGGTGAGGTGGTTGAGCCCCACGTGGTCGAGGCGGACCTCCGCGGGGGCGACGTCCAGGAGGGCGGCGAACTTGCGCTGGAGGCCGATCGCCACGTTGCACAGGCCCAGGGCCTTGTGGCCGGCCTGGAGCAGGGCGCGGGTGACGATGCCGACGGGGTTGGTGAAGTCGATGATCCACGCGTCGGGGGCGGTGCGGCGGACCCGTTCCGCGATGTCCAGGACGACCGGGACCGTGCGCAGCGCCTTGGCCAGGCCGCCCGCGCCGGTGGTCTCCTGGCCGACGCAGCCGCACTCCAGGGGCCATGTCTCGTCCTGGAGGCGGGCCGCCTGGCCGCCCACCCGGAGCTGGAGGAGGACCGCGTCGGCGCCGTCCACCGCCGCGTCCAGGTCGGCGGTCGTCACGATGCGGCCGGGGTGGCCCAGGCGGGCGAAGATGCGGCGGGACAGCGGGCCGATCAGGTCGAGGCGGTCCGTCGCCGGGTCGGTCAGGACCAGCTCGGTGACGGGCAGGACGTCCCTCAGCCGCGCGAAGCCGTCGATGAGTTCGGGGGTGTAGGTCGAGCCTCCGCCGACCACGGTGAGTTTCATGTGCTCTCCCTTGCCTCCGGTGCGGGTGACGCCCTCGGACGGGGCGGGGTCAGCGCGAGGTGTCGAAGACCTCGTCGCGGGTGGCTGCGAGCGCGCTCTCCAGTGCGCCGCGCAGCACGGGGTGTTCACGGACGCCGGCCGTCACGAGCCGCGGCCGGGAGGCGGCCAGTTCCGCCAGCTCGCCCCGGACCAGGTCGCGCAGCGGCTCGCCGCCGGCGGTGAGGGCGGTGCCGCTCAGCACGACGAGTCCGGGGTCGAGGACGGCGACCAGGGAGGCCAGGCCGGTCGCCAGCCGGGTGGCGTAGGTGCGCAGCAGCGCGCGGTGCGGTTCCTCGCCGGGGCGGGACGCGGCACGCTCCAGCAGGGCCGCCGCCACCTCGGGGTACGGGCCCTCCGGGACGTCCTCGACGCCCAGCTCGCGGGCGAGCCGGGGCACCGTCTGGGCGCCGGCCAGCTCCTGGAAGCCGCCGCTGTTGGCCTGGGTGACCTGGCGGACCAGCGGGGTGCCGGGCACCGGCAGGAAGCCGACCTCGCCGGCGCCGCCGGTGAAGCCCCGGTGCAGCCGGCCGCCCAGCACCAGGGCGGCGCCCAGGCCCTCCTGGCTCCACAGCAGGACGAAGTCGCCGTGGCCGCGGGCCGCGCCCAGCCGCCGCTCGGCGAGGGCGACGAGATTGACGTCGTTCTCGTACGCGACCGGCATCGGCAGGGCGGCCGCCAGCTCCTCCAGCAGCGTGGGGGAGTGCCAGCCGGGCAGGTGGGAGGCGTACCGCAGGCGGCCGGTGTTCGGGTCGAACGCGCCGGGTGTGCCGATCACCGTGCGGTGGACGTCCGCGCGGGTCAGCCCGGCCGCCTTCACCGCGCCGTCCAGGGCGTCCAAGACCTGCTGGACGACCGGCACGGCGGGGCGGCGGCCGGGGGTGGGCAGTTCGTGGTGGCCGACGGTGCGGCCGGTGATGTCGGCGACGGCCGCGCGGATCCGGTGCGGGCTCACGTCCAGCCCGGCGGCGTACGCGGCGGCCGGGTTCACGGCGTAGAGCTGGGCGCCCGGGCCCGGGCGGCCCTCGGTGGTGCCGGTGGCGAGGACCAGTCCGGCGGCCTCCAGACGGGCCAGGAGCTGGGAGGCGGTCGGCTTGGACAGGCCGGTGAGCTCGCCCGTCCGGGTGCGTGAGAGCGGGCCGTGCTCCAGCAGGAGGTCCAGGGCGGCACGGTCGTTCATGGCGCGCAGGACGCGGGGGGTGCCCGGCGTGCCGGCTGTTCCTGCCACGGGGTGCGCCACCTGCCCTTCGTCGACCGCACAGCTTCTCGGCGGGCCGCCCGGGACGTCCGTCCCGAGGGGGCCTCCGGTGACTGTCAGGAATGTTTCCTGTCGGACGGGGGGAAGGTAAGCCCGCCGGGGAGCGGCCGTCAAGAGCGGGCGCCCGGACGTGCGCGGGGGCGGCGCCCGGGACCTCCCGGGCGCCGCCCCCGCGCACGCGTGGGGCCCGCGGCTACTTGGCGGTGTTCGGCCCCGGCAGCGGGGACGCGGCCATCGACTGCGGCGACACCGAGCTGGCGTACGCGGACGGCGCGGCCATCCCGGCCGTCGGGTCGGCGGCCGGGGCGTCCTCCGCGGCCGTGGCGCCGCCGACGATGCGGATGCCGTTCGCGTCGAAGGCGCGCTTGATGCGCCAGCGCAGCTCCCGCTCCACGGTCAGCGACTTGCCCGGCATGGTCTTCGCGGAGACCCGGACCACCATCGAGTCCAGCAGCACCGAGTCCAGGCCCAGCACCTCGACCGGGCTCCACAGGAGCTCGTTCCAGGGCTCCTCCTTGCTCGTCCGCTCGGCGACCTCGCTGAGGACGGCCTTCACCCGGTCCAGGTCCTCGTCGGAGCGGACCGTGACGTCCACGTTGGCGGTCGCCCAGCCCTGCGACAGGTTCCCTATGCGCTTGACCTCGCCGTTGCGGACGTACCAGATCTCGCCGTCGGCGCCGCGCAGCTTCGTCACCCGCAGCCCCACCTCGATCACCTCGCCGGTGGCCACGCCCGCGTCGACCGTGTCGCCGACGCCGTACTGGTCCTCCAGGATCATGAAGACGCCGGAGAGGAAGTCCGTGACCAGGTTGCGGGCGCCGAAACCGATCGCCACACCGGCCACACCGGCCGACGCGAGCAGTGGCGCCAGGTTGATCTGGAAGGTGCCGAGCACCATCAGCGCGGCCGTGCCCATGATCAGGAACGAGGCCACCGAGCGCAGCACCGAGCCGATCGCCTGCGACCGCTGGCGGCGGCGCTCCGCGTTGACCAGCAGGCCCCCGAGGCCGCCGCCCTCCAGGGACTGGCCGGTGCGGGACATGCGGTCCACCAGCTGGGTGATGGCCCGCCGGACGAGCACGCGCAGGACCACCGCGATCACCGCGATGAGCAGCACCCGCAGCCCGATCGCGAGCCACGTCGACCAGTTCTCCTCGACCCAGCCGGCCGCGTTCGTGGCGCTCTCCTGGGCGTCCTTGAGCGAGGGGACTCCTGGCGTCTCCGACTCCGAGGGGGTCGGCGAGGGGTCGGCGGCCGACAGGACGGCGGACAAGGACACGGCGGGTACCTCCAGGTGCACGACCCGTCCCCGGTGCGGACGTCAAGGTCGGGGAGATCACGAACAGGTCACCGGTGGGGACGGAACCCCCACACTAACGGGGCATTGTCAGCGGACCGGCGGAATGTGTGAAGAAGAGACCGCGCTCACCCGCGCGTGAACAGGCCGTGATCCCGGGGAGGCGCCGGGTGTGGTCGAAAACACTCCCAGCCCGTTACCGGGACATGGTGGCGCGTTCACCAGGCATGAGGGGAGACTGACTACGGATCGTCCCGGCGCGAGCCACGCGCCGCCGGCGTACAAGGAGGCCGTCCGTGCCGCATGCCCTGGTCCTCAACGCGTCGTACGAGCCGCTCGGCGTCGTACCGCTCCGCCGCGCGCTCGTGCTCGTCCTCGAGAACAAGGCAGTCTGCCTCGAGGAGACCGGCGCCCATCTGCACAGCACGACCGTCACCGTCCCCGCACCCAGCGTGGTCCGGCTCAAGCGTTTCGTGCGGGTTCCCTACCGGGGGCCCGTCCCGCTCACCCGCAGGGCGCTGTTCGCCCGTGACGGGGGCCGGTGCGTGTACTGCGGTGGCGTCGCCACCAGCGTCGACCACGTCGTCCCGCGCAGCCGCGGCGGCAAGCACGTCTGGGACAACGTGGTGGCGTCCTGCCGCCGCTGCAACCACGTGAAGGCCGACCGCCACCTGTTCGAACTGGGCTGGCGCCTGCGCCACAAGCCGGCCCCGCCGACCGGCCTGGCCTGGCGCATCATCGGCACGGGTCACCGGGACCCCCGCTGGCTGCCCTACCTCCAGCCGTACGGGGCGGAGGACGCCTTGGCGCGGATCGACGGCATCTCGGCGTGACGGAGGCCGTCCGCGCGGTGCCCCGGGCCGTCCACGCGGTCCCGGGCGCCGTGGGCCGGGCGGCCACGCCGTCGCCGCGGGGCAGGGCCGTGCGGGCCGCCTCGGCGGCGCGCCCCTCCAGGGAGCCGGGCCGGGAACCGTCTCGCTGAGTGACGCTCCGGGGCAGTGCGGCTTCGAACGATCACTCCGCGACCGCGTACGCCTCCACCGACCACAGCGAGTACCCGTACCGGGTGGCGCGCTGTTCGCCCCGGACGCGGATGTGGCGGACGCCCGGCTCGTCCATGCGGACCGTCTCGTGGCCGCCGCGGCTGTCGCGGACCTCCGCCGCCGTGCGCCAGGACCGGCCGTCCCCGGACACCTCGACGCGGTACGCCGAGGCGTGCGCGTCCTGCCAGCGCAGGCCGACCTTCCCCAGCCGCACCGGACGGTCCAGCTCCACCTGCCACCACGCGTCGTCCTCGGCCGGCGACGACCACCGCGTGCCGGGATCGCCGTCGTTGGCCGCGGAGGCCGGGAAGTCGGGCGTCTCGTCGGCCGAGGACTCCGCCCGGCCGGTGCGGGCCAGGTCGGGGCCCCCGACGGGCGGCACGGCGTCCACGGTGAGCGTCCGGGCCGCGCCGCCGAAGCCGATCCGGACGTCGTAGGACCGCGTGGGCGTGCCCGGCTCCACGGTCACCTCGACCGGCACCCGCAGCGGCGTGCCGCGCGGCACGGACAGCGGCTCCTCCGGCACGCGCACGTCGACGCCCTCCGGCGCGTCCACGGTCAGCCGGTCCCGTACGTCCTCGGGGCGGGCCGAGCCGAGGGTGACGGTCACCGTGCGGGTGCGGCCGATGTCGGCGTCCGCGCGGTCGCCGGGCAGCTCCACCACGGCGTCCGGCACGTCGGCGAACCACGGCACCACGTGCCGCACCCGCTCCGGGTCCGCGTCCGCCACCCGGACCGCGTCCACCGGCCGTCCGCCGGCGCGCAGTTCGGTGGCGCCCTCCGCGGCCAGCGCGCCGATCCGCCGCCAGGTCCCGCCGGCCGTCCGTACCTCCACGGAGCCCATGGTGCCCGGGTCGGTCAGCACCGTCACCGTGTCCAGCACCCGGGCGCGCTCCAGCCGCAGCGCGCCGCCGTCGCCGCCGCTCCCGGACGGCGCGTGCGCGATGCCCGCCCAGCTCTCGTACGCCGTGCGCGCCCGGTTCAGGAAGGGGTCCAGTACGCCCTCGGCGACGGTCACCCGCGCCGGCTCCAGCTCCGTGCGCGCGGTCTCCAGCCGCCGGTACGCGGCCCAGGCGTCGCCCGCGTCGCCCGTCTGCTGGGCGCGCAGCATGTCCAGCGCCGCCGTGCCGGCCTCGCCGTACCGGGCGAGGCGCCCGGTCCAGGGGGTGATCTCGTCGGCGAGGGAGGTGCCGGACAGCCGGCCGGGCAGCTCGCGCAGGTCGGTGAAGGCGGCGCGCAGCCGCCCGGCCGCCGCCGTGCCGCCGGCGCCGCGCGCGGTGGGCCGGGTGCGCCAGAACTCCTCGATCAGCGGCCGCAGGTACGCCGACTCCGTGCCGCCGAGCACCGAGGAGGCGGTGTTGCGGGCGAGGGCGGTCAGCGCCTTCTCGCGCCGGGCGTCGCCGCCGGCCAGGTCGGCGATCGCGGCCCGCCAGGACTCCCGGGGGCGGTACGCGCGCGGGTTCCAGGCGAAGTCGGCGGCCGTGAAGAGGGGGATGCGCGACGCCTCGGGCTGTTCCATCGCGTTGGCGAGCAGCGCGGCCGAACCGGCGGCCACGGCGGGCTCCCGGCCCTGGTAAGGGCCGAGGAAGAGCCGCCCGGGGGCGTAGTCGTTGACCGGGTAGTTGTCCATCGTCACCAGCGGGTGCGCGAACACCTCGCGCGCCTCGGCCAGTTGACGGCCCGTGATGGTGCGGGGCACCACGCCGACGCCGGTCCACGCCACCTCGACGCCGTCGTCCAGCTCCCGCGCCAGCTCCCGCCGGTACGCGGTCGAGCCGTCCTCGTAGTACTCGGTGGGCATCAGGGACAGCGCCGGCGCGCTCGGGTGCCGCCGGTCCAGGTGCCGGGCGACCGCGTTCGCCACGTGCGCCTGGGCGCGGGCGGCCGCCTCGGGCCCGGAGCCGAACCGCTCGGCGTCCGCCCCGCAGTGCCACTCGCTGTAGCTGACGTCCTGGAACTGCACCTGGAAGGCCCGGAAGCCCAGCGCCCACATCGCGTCCAGTTTGCGGGTCAGCGCCCGCAGGTCGTCGTCCGAGGAGAAGCACATCGCCTGTCCCGGCGCCACGGCCCAGCCGAGGGTGACGTGGTTGCGGGCGGCCCGTTCGGCCAGCTCCCGGAACTCCGCGCGCCGCTCGGCCGGGTACGGCTCGCGCCAGCGGGCCTGCCGGTGCGGGTCGTCGCCGGGCGCGTACAGGTACCGGTTCAGCTTGGCGCGGCCCATGAAGTCGAGCTGGGCGAGCCGCTGCCGGTGCGTCCACGGGGTGCCGTAGAAGCCCTCGGTGATCCCGCGCACGGCGGTGCCCGGCCAGTCCCGTACGACGGCGGCGGTGATCGTGCCGTCCGGGCGGACCAGGCGGCGCAGGGTCTGCACGGCGTGGAAGAGGCCGTCGCCGTCCGCCCCGGCCAGGGTCACGGAGCCGTCGCCCGCGGTGAGGGTGTAGCCGCCCGCCGGGAGGGCGCGACGGGGGGCGGCGGAGGCGCGTTCGCTGCCGGCGCGCACCACGAGCGCTCCCTCGGGCACCGGTGCGCCGGAGTCGGTGAACCGGCGCGCGCCGGCCTCCCGCAGGACGTCCTTCAGCGCCTCCAGGGCGTACGGGTCCGCTCCCCGCTCCGCGGTCAGGGCGACCTCCTCGGTCACCCGGACCGGGGCGCCGTTCGCGCGCAGGGAGTGCGGACGCGGCCACACCGGCGGGACGTCCGCGGCGGCCGGGTCGGCGGCGGGCGACCGGGTCGGACCGGGCGCGGGCACGGCCGTCGCGGCGGGGGCGACGCCCAGGGATCCGGCGAGCACGGCGAGTGCCAGTGCGGCCCTCCGCGCGGTCGTCGTTCTGCCACGCCACAACTGCACGAGGCCCCTCCTGATCCCCGGGACCGGCCGGCCTACGACCGGCGGCCGTGTCCATTCCGTTACCGAGACGCCCCGACCCCACCACTCCCGGAGTGAACGTGTCAATCAGAGGGGGTGTTGTGATGCGTTTGTCCCCCTGTGGAGTGACGGTGGAGGGGAAGAATGTGACCAGGTTCACGTTGAACGACTTTGTGCGTCTGCGCTCGCGTCCACTGGGTAGGGCTGCGAGATGACCCGCACGCCCGGCTCGACGAGGAGGCCCTTGGTGGCTGCAGCGGCATACGTCTTCCCCCCGGTCCTGTCCAAACCCGTGGCGGAGCACTCCGCCCGCGACCCCTACGACTGCGTCGTCGGCGCCGAGGGCACCGGCGCCGAGGCCCCCCTGACCAGCGAACCCCCGCTCCCCGACGCGGAGCCCCTGACCAGCGAGCCGCCGCTCGCCGACGCCACCCCGCTGACCAGCGAGTCCGACGCCTTCTCCGACCCCTCGGACCCCGCGGGACTCGACTCCTTCCCGGCCCAGTACCACCCGGAGCCCTAGGGTGACCGCGCCACGGCCGGACGGGACCCCCACCGAGGCGCTGTCCCGGCTCGCCGCCCTGCACGGCGTCGCCACCTCCTACAGCCCCTCCCCGGACACGACCGTCCCGGCCTCGACGACCGCCGTCACGCTCGCGCTGGCCGCCCTCGGCGTCGACGCGTCCACCGAGGAGGCCGTCCGCGCCGCCCTGGCCGCGCGCGAGCAGGAGATCGGCGAGCGGCTGCTGCCCCCCACCCTCGTCGGCTGGGGCGCCCGCCCGCCCGGCGCGCTCGCCGCGCTGCCCGAGGGCACCCGGCTGGAGATCCGCACCGAGGACGGCGGCACGCGCCCGTCCGCCGAGGGCCTCCCGCCCGGCGTGCACCTGCTGACCGCCACCGCCCCCGACGGTCGCACCGCACGCGCCCGCCTGATCGTCGCGCCGCCCCGGCTGCCCGCCCCCGAGGGACGCTCGTACGGACTGCTGGTGCAGCTCTACTCCCTGCTCTCCCGGCGCTCCTGGGGCATGGGCGACCTCGCCGACCTGGGTGAGCTCGCCGGGTGGGCCGGACGCGCGCTGGGCGCCGGGTTCGTGCAGGTGAACCCGCTGCACGCGGCCGTCCCCGGCCCCCCGACCGACCCCTCGCCGTACCGCCCCTCCTCGCGCCGCTTCCCCGACCCCGTGCACCTGCGGGTCGAGGCCGTGCCCGAGTTCGCGCACGTCGAGGACCGCGAGCGGCTGCACACCCTGCTGGCGCGAGGCACCCGGCTGCGGGAGGCGGTGCTCGCCAAGGGGGAGCTGATCGACCGGGACGCGGTCTGGGAGGCCAAGCGGGAAGCCCTCGAACTGGTGCGGAAGGTCCCGCTCGGCCCCGGCCGCACCGCCGCCCTGCACGCCTTCCGCGCCGAGCAGGGGCAGGCCCTGGAGGACCACGCCACCTGGTACGCGCTCGCCGAGGCGCACGGCCCCGACTGGCGCCGCTGGCCCGCCCCGCTGCGCGACCCCCGCTCGGCGGGGACCGCCCGCGCCCGCGAGGAACTGCGGGACCGCGTCGACTTCCACACCTGGCTCGTCTGGCTCACCGACGCCCAGCTCACCGCCGCCCAGCGGACCGCACGGGAGGCCGGGATGCCGGTGGGGATCGTGCACGACCTGGCCGTCGGTGTGCATCCCACCGGCGCGGACGCCTGGGCGCAGCAGGACCACTTCGCGCCCGGCATGTCGGTCGGCGCGCCCCCGGACGCCTTCAACGCGCGCGGCCAGGACTGGGGGCTGCCGCCCTGGCGCCCCGACCGCCTCGCCGAGAGCGGGTACGCCCCCTTCCGCGACCTGCTGCGGGGCCTGTTCCGGTACGCGGGCGCCCTGCGCATCGACCATGTGATGGGCCTGTTCCGGCTCTGGTGGGTGCCCGAGGGCCGCCCGCCCACCGAGGGGACGTACGTCCGCTACGACGCCGAGGCCATGCTCGCCGTGCTCGTCCTGGAGGCGTCCCGCGCCGGGGCGCCGGTGATCGGCGAGGACCTCGGGACGGTCGAGCCCGGGGTGCGCGAGGCGCTGCGCGACCGCGGGGTGTACGGCACGTCGGTGCTGTGGTTCGAGCGGGACTGGGAGGGCGACCGCCGGCCGCTGCCGCCGGAGAGCTGGCGCGCCGACTGCCTGGCCACGGCCACCACCCACGACCTCCCGTCCACCGCCGCCCGCCTCACCGGCGAGCACGTGGAACTGCGCGACCGCCTGGGCCTGCTCGCCCGGCCCCTCGCCGAGGAGCGGGCGGAGGCCGCGGCGGACGTGCGGGAGTGGCTGGAGCTGCTGGAGCGGCTCGGCCTGCTGCCCGGCCCGGACGGCGGGACGGCCGGCGGCCCGGACGGCGGGACGGCCGGCGGCGCGGACGCCTCCCGGGAGGAGGCCGGCGTCCAGGCGGTCCACCGCTACCTGCTGCGCACCCCGGCCCGCATGGTCGGGGTGTGGCTGCCGGACGGCGTCGGCGACCGGCGCCCGCAGAACCTGCCCGGCACCTCGGACGAGTACCCGAACTGGCGGCTGCCCGTCGCCGACGCGGAGGGGCGCCCGGTGACGCTGGAGGACCTGACGGCGTCCCCCCGGCTGCGGGCGCTGGCCGACGTGCTGCGCGCCGGCGCCGCGCCCGGTGGCTGAGCGGGGCCGCGCGCCCGTACGGCACCCCGGGCGCGCGGCCCCCGACCGCGTTCGATACTTTGGGGACCGTGGACAAGAAGAACGCCCTGCGCGCCGGCGCCCTGGCAGCCGGTACGACGCTGATGATGCTGCTCATGTCGTCCCCCGCGCTCGCCCTCACCCGCGACGACGGCGACGACCCCGGCCCGGGCCTGAGCGTCATCGAGACGCTGGGCCTCTACGTCCTGGCCCCGATCGGGCTCTTCGTGGTGATCGCCGGTCTGGTGATGGCCCTGGACAAGTCCCACCAGAAGAAGGACCCGACGAGCTCCAACATCCGGACCAAGGCCGACGCCAAGGCCTGACCCCGGGGCACGCCCGCCTCCGCCCGGGCGGTCCGCACCCGCTTTCCCGAAGGACGCCGGCATCCGCCGGCGTCCTTCGGCGTGTCCGCACCGCCCGCACCGCCCGCACCGCTCGGGCGGCGGCGGCCGGACGCACGCCCGCGCGGCGTCACGGCCGCGCCGGCTGGTTCACGGCGTGCCGGACGCCAGCCCGACCCGGTAGGCGAGGACGACGGCCTGGACGCGGTCGCGCAGGCCGAGCTTGGCCAGGATCCGTGACACGTAGGTCTTGACGGTCTCCGGCGTGATGAACATCGCCGCGGCGATCTCCGCGTTCGACAGCCCCTCGGCGATCAGCCGGAACACCTCCAGCTCGCGGGGGGTCAGCGCGCGCACGACGTCCTGCCTGCCGGGCACGGAGGTGTCGGCCGGCCGCAGGTGCTGGGCGAAGTGGCCGATCAGGCGGCGGGTGACGGCGGCCGCCAGCAGCGTCTCGCCCCGGGCGACGGTCCGGATGCCGTTGACCAGCTCCGCGGGGGGCGCGTCCTTGAGGAGGAAGCCGCTCGCCCCGGCGCGCAGCGCGTCGTAGACGTGGGCGTCGACGTTGAACGTGGTGACGACCAGGACCTTCGGCGCGTCCTCGGCGTCGGGACCGGCCAGTCGCCGCGTCGCCTCGATGCCGTCGAGCAGGGGCATCCGCACGTCCATCACGACCACGTCGGGACGCAGCCGCCGTGCGGCCAGGACCGCCTCGTGGCCGTTCTCCGCCTCTCCGACGACCTCCATGTCGGGCTGTGCGGAGAAGATGGTGACGTAACCGGTGCGCACCAGCGCCTGGTCGTCGCAGACGAGCACACGGATCGGTGGCGGCGCATCGGTCACGGGGTCACTCCTGAACGGGCTCGGACGGGATCGTGGCGCGGACCTCGAACCCGCCCTCGGGCCGGGGACCGGCCTCCAGTTCACCATCGAGCATCCGCACCCGTGCACGCAGCCCGGCCAGTCCCCGCCCGCCCGCGGGGCCCGGCGCGCGCGTGACCGGTCCGGCGACCGGCCCGTCGGTGGTCACCTGTATCCCGATGTGCTGGTCGCCGTGGCGGAGCAGCACCCGTGTCGGCCTTCCGGCCGCGTACTTCATGGCGTTGGTGAGCGCCTCCTGCACCACCCGGTACGCGGCCAGCTCCACGTCCACGCTCCGTGGCCGCCGCTCGCCCTCCTCGCCGAACTCGACCGGCTGTCCCGATCTGCGCGCCTGCTCGACCAGGTCCCCCACCCGCCCCGGGGCGGGCGCCCGGTCCGCACGCGCCAGGTCCGCGGACGCCGACTCGCCGGTCGCCTCCAGCACACCGAGCAGGTACCGCAGTTCCGTCAGCGCCCGGCGGCCGGTGTCGCTGACGGCCGTCAGGCTCTCGCCGGCGCGGTCCGGCGCGGACGTGAGCAGGAACTGCGCCGCGTCGGCCTGGACCACCATGGCCGTCACGTGGTGGGTGACCACGTCGTGCAGCTCGCGGGCGATCCGCGCCCGCTCGGCGGCCGCGGCCGCCTCGGCGGCCAGCCGCCGCCGCTCCGCCTCCTCCGTCCGCCGCCCGCGCACCGTGCTCCCCACCGTCCGGACCGCGGCCAGCACCAGCCAGAACGCGAGGTAGTCCGGCAGTGACTGCGGTGAGCCGAGGCGGTCCAGGACGACGGCCAGCGCGGCGTAGCCCGCACTCGCCACGGCGGCCAGACCACGGCGGAAGCGCACCTGGTGGGCCCCGGCGGAGTACAGCGCCAGATACAGCCCCATACTCGCGAACGTGGTCGCGAAGCCCAGCGCCTGGTGCGCGGCGAACGCGCCCGCGACGACGGCCAGAGCGGCCGCCGGCCATCTGCGGCGGACCGCCAGCGGCAGGGTCTGGGCCAGGACCAGCCCGGCGCCCAGCGCGTCCGCCGGGCGCTCGGGCAGATCACCGATCTGCGCGCCGACGGCCGACAGGGTCGGCACGAAGGACAGCAGGGTGAGCGTCAGGGCGAGGACGCCGTCCTTGAGGAGGGCGTCCCGCTCGCGCCACCGATCGAGCGGCGCCCGGAGCAGGGGGAGGCTCCAGGGCGCCCGACGGGCCGTCATGTCCGTTCTCCTCCGGTCGGGCTGTGTCAGCGGCTCGTGCGCCGGCGGGTGGTGATCCGGCCGCTGCGGCGGGCGAGGACGAGCATCGGGGCGGCGAGGGCCACACCGATGAGGACGGGCACGACCGACCCCTCCAGGCCGAAGGCGCCGCCGGTCAGGAGCTCGGAGCCGTGGACGTCGACGGTGAACAGGCCTTCGGAGGCGTGCCCGGAGACCGGGATGCCGAGCAACTGCACCGTGGTGTTCCAGGCGAAGTGCAGCCCCACGACGAACCAGATGCTACGCCGCCACAGGAACGCGGCTCCCAGCAGGACGCCCGCCTCCACGGCGATCGCGAGTCCGCTCCACAGGTTCGCGCCCTCGGCGCCCAGGTGGGCGACACCGAAGAACAGCGAGGTGACGACCAGGGCGGCCCGGCTGCCCCACAGCTGCTCCAGGGACTGCAGGGCGAGACCGCGGAACATCAGCTCCTCGGTCACCGCGGCGCCGGCCTGCACCGCGACCGCGGTCCCCACGACCGACAGGAGGCCGTCGTCCGCCCAGGAGAACGAATAGCCCCCGAACGCCGTGATCAGCAGGGCGGAGACGAGGACGAAGCCCAGACCGATGCCGCCGCCCAGCAGCGCCTCCCGGCCGGCCCCGGACCGGGCGATCTCCGGGGTGGAGCGCCGTGCCACCCGGCGCATGACCAGCCAGTACACGCCGACCGCGGCGGCCGCGCCCAGCACCGGAACCGGTCCGGGCCCGGTCGCCGTCAGGCCCGAGACCAGGCCGATGCCGGCCATGCCCGTCAGCATCCAGCCGAGCGGGGAGCGCGTGATCCGGCGGAGCCGGCCGCCCCCGCCGTCGCGGTCCTCGTCCGGGCCGGAGCCCGCTGCGTGCTGTGTCACGGATGTCGTCCCCATGGTGGCCTTCCCGATCGTGGTCGCACCTGCCGCGACCTGACGACCACGCTAGAAATCGGCCCCGGTCCGCGAATCACCCGCGCAGGGACAACTCCTGTAGCTCTCGCGGGGGATGCGCCGTCCGTCCCCGCCCGTCCCGCACGGGACGCGGCCGTGGCGCGCACCGGACCGGAGCTGTCCCCGCTGACGGCGGTGGTGGTGGGCTGGGCGGCGCTCGACGGAGGGCTGACGCGTCTCCAACGGGCCGACACGGCTCCGGCGTTCAGCGCGACAGCGGCGAGCGGACGGGGAACGCGCCTCTTGTCCGACATGGCGTCAACCCTGCGGTGCGAGGTCGCGTCTGATCATGCGGGACGGGACTCACCCCCGGCTCAGATCCTGAACACATGCACCACTGGAGCACATCCATGAAGCGCTCGCTCAAGCGAGTCATCGTCGGCGCCCTCGCGACGGGAGCCCTGACGGCCGCCCTGCCGGCCGGTTCGGCAGCAGCCATCAACGGCACGCCGTGCGGCGATCGCACCGACCTGGTCAAGGTCACGTACTTCGAGGGACTGGCCATGACCTGTTTCGCCAACGCCGGCGTGATGGACCTGACCCTGCCGTACGTCACGCAGGTCTCCTCCGGCAACAACAACATCCGGTTCGTGTCCGACGGCGAGACGATCAGCATGGGCAAGTGGCAGAAGAAGAGCATCGTCGACGGCACCCCGAAGACCATCACGCGGCTGCGCATCCTCTGACACCTGGACGAAGTGACCGTCGCACAGCGGGACGTTCCCACGTTCCGCCTCGGTCCGTGACCTGACGGAAGGGGTGCCCGGCCGCGAAGCCGGGCGCCCCTTCCCGGCGGGAGCCGGCGTTACGCCGACGTCGCCGCCGCGTCCGCTGCCTGCGCGCAGGCCGCGTTCCACGCCCGCGCGGTGGCCGCGTGCCGCTCGCCCGCCGCCGTCCCGTCCCGCTCGCACTCGGCGGCGATCTCCGCGGGCACGGTGCTCACGAGAAAGGGGGCTGCCCCGAGGGCGTCGGTCTCCTCGCGCTCACCGGCCGGCAGTTGACCGCGGGCGGCCTGCTGCCCCCCGCTCGTGCTCCTCGCCGGGGGCGCTCCGCCCACCTTGGACGCCGGCGACTCGGCTGCGCGTCCGGAGTCAGCCGCCGGGGTCGACGTCGGGGTGCGTGAACCGCACGGGCCTGCCCAGCGACCGGGCGTAGGCGACCTCCGCCCGGGTGCTGTCCCCGCTGCTCCGGGGGTGGTGACGGCAACGCCTGCGTGGAGGTGGCGTCGCGCCGTGCGCGGATGGCCGTCCGTGACTCCAAGGCGCCGTCCCGCGGCATCCTCACCGTGCCCGCCCCGGCCTTCGCCGTGTTCGTGGACGCGCTGAAGCGGCCGGGCGGGCTGTCGTAGGGGGCTGACGGTACTCAACGGGCCGCCGGCCCCGCCACGCGCGTCAGATCGCGATCACCCGCCGCCCCCTCGTGTGCCCCGCACGGCTGTCGGTGTGGGCGGAAGCCGCCTCCGTGAGGGAGTAGGCCTTCTCCACCGGGATGTGGAGCTTGCCCTGTTCGAGGAGGCGGACCGTTTCCGTCAGGGCGTCCGGTACGCTGCCCGCCACGTTGGAGAAGCGGACGCCCAGGTCCGGGGCGGTGGGATCGGCGATGGAGACCACCTTGGCCGGGTCCCCGACCAGCTCCACGAGATCGCGGACGACGCCCGCGCCGGCCAGGTCGAGAGCCGCGTCCACCGGGCGGAACGCCCGCACCCGCTCCGGCCAGCCGTCCACGTACGTCGTGGCGTGCGCGCCCAGGCTGCGCAGGTACTCCAGGTTCGCCGCCCCGGCCGTGCCGATCACCGTGATGCCGCGGTCGCGGGCGATCTGCAGCACCGCCGAGCCGACCCCGCCGGACGCGCCGCTGACCAGCAGCGTCTGTCCGGGACGGACACCGCACTCGCCCAGGACGCGCAGGGCCGTCTCCATGACGGACGGATAGCCGGCCGCCTCCTCGAAGGAGAGGCCCTCGGGCATCCGGGCCCAGGCGTGCAGCACGGCGAACTCGGCGTAGGTGTCGGCGCCTTCGCCGAACACGCGGTCACCGATCGCCACCCCTTCGACGCCCTCGCCGACCTCGTCCACCACTCCGGCCGCGTCCTGTCCGACCCCTGCGGGCAGTGCGGCCGGGAGGGTGGGGCGCATCTGGCCCTCGCGGATTCTCCAGTCGACGGGGTTCACCCCGGCCGCTCGCACGGCGATGCGTATCTCTCCCGGGCCCGCGTGGGGCTTTTCGGCGTCGATGAGACGGAGGACGTCGGGACCGCCGAACTCGGCGTAGCTCACTTTCTTCATGCCGCCGACCGTAACGCTAACGGTTAGTTGATCGAAACTGTTAGGGTTTTGGATCTGGTAGCGTCCTGGTCATGCCCGAGCAACCGTCGTCCGGACGTCGAGAGCGCAAGAAGGCCGCCACCCGGCAGAAGATCGCCGACACCGCCCTGCGGCTCTTCCTGGAGCGCGGGTACGAGGCGGTGGGCATCCGGGACGTGGCCGCCGAGGCCGACGTGGCCGTCACCACCGTCTTCTCCCACTTCGCCTCCAAAGAGGCCCTGGTGTTCGAGCGGGACGCGGACTTCGAGCAGCGTCTCGCCCGCGCGGTGACCGACCGCGCGCCCGGCGAACCGCTCGTCCCCGCGCTGCGCCGCGAGATCCACGCCCTGGTGCGCCACTGCCTCGCCGACGAGGCCGCGCCCGTCTGGCGGATGATCGACGCCTCGCCCGCCCTGCGGGAGTACGAGGGCTCCATGCGGCTGCGGCACGCGGAGACCCTGGCGGCCGCCCTCGCCGCCGAACCGGGCGCGCCGCGCAGCGGCACCGCCTGCCGGGCGGTCGCCCGGTTCGTGGTGGACGCCTTCGCGCTGGCCCGGGAGGCGGACGACCCGGAGACCGCGGTGGACGAGATCTTCCGGATGGTCGAGGCGGCCTGGGGGGCCGCCGTCGCGGGCGTCCCCGCCCGGCCCGCGACATGACGGAAGGGGCGCCCGGAAGCCGGGCGCCCCTTCTCGACGGAGTCGGCGTTACGCCGACGTCGCCGCCGCGTCCGCCGCCTGCGCGCGCAGGGCGCGTTCCACGCCCGCGCGGGACTCCGAGACCAGGCGGCGCAGGGCCGCGTTCGGCTCGGCGGAGGCCAGCCAGGCGTCCGTCTTGTCGAGGGTCTCGCCGGAGACCTGGATGCCCGGGTAGAGACCCACCGCGATCTGCTGGGCCATCTCGTGCGAACGGGACGCCCACACGTCCGCCAGCGCCTCGAAGTACCGGTCCGTGTACGGCGCCAGCAGCTCCCGCTGATCGGTCTGCACGAAGCCGGCGATGACCGCCTCCTGCACCGCGTTGGGCAGCTTGTCGGACTCGACGACCGACGCCCACGCCTCCGCCTTGGCCTCCTCCGTCGGGCGGGCCGCCCGCGCGGTGGCCGCGTGCCGCTCGCCCGCCGCCGTCCTGTCCCGCTCGTACTCGGCGGCGATCTCCGCCTCGTCGAAGCGGCCCACCGCCGCCAGCCGCTGCACGAACGCCCAGCGCAGCTCGGTGTCGACGGCCAGGCCCTCCACGGTCTGCGTGCCGGCGAGCAGCCCCTCCAGCAGGTCCAGCTGCTCCGGCGTGCGGGCGGTCGCCGCGAAGGCGCGCGCCCACGCCAGCTGGTGGTCGCTGCCCGGCTCGGCGGACCGCAGGTGCGCCAGCGTGGCGTCGGTCCAGCGGGCCAGCAGGGTCTCGCGGGCGGCCGGGTCGGTGTACAGGTCGAGCGCGAGCTTCACCTGGCGGTGCAGCGACTGCACGACACCGATGTCGGACTCCTTGCCGATCCCCGACAGCACCAGCGACAGGTAGTCGCGGGCGGGCAGCTCCGCGTCCCGGGTCATGTCCCAGGCGGAGGCCCAGCACAGCGCCCGCGGGAGCGAGGACGCGAAGTCGCCCAGGTGCTCGGTGACGACGGCGAGGGACTGCTCGTCCAGGCGCACCTTGGCGTAGGAGAGGTCGTCGTCGTTGAGCAGGATCACCGCCGGACGGCGCTTGCCCGCGAGCTGCGGCACGGAGGTCAGCTCGCCGTCGACGTCCAGCTCCACCCTGTCCCCGCGGACCAGCTTGCCGGTCGCCTCGTCCAGGTCGTACAGGCCGATCGCGATGCGGTGCGGGCGCAGGGTCGGCTCGCCCTTCGCGCCGGCCGGGAGCGCCGGGGCCTCCTGGCGGACGGCGAAGGAGGTGATGACGCCGGCCTCGTCCGTCTCGATCTCCGGGCGCAGGACGTTGATGCCGGCCGTCTCCAGCCACTTCTTCGACCAGGCGCTCAGATCGCGGCCGGAGGTCTCCTCCAGGGCGCCCAGCAGGTCGGTCAGGCGCGTGTTGCCGTACGCGTGGCGCTTGAAGTACGCCTGCACGCCCCGGAAGAACGCGTCCTCGCCGACGTAGGCGACAAGCTGCTTCAGCACGGAGGCGCCCTTGGCGTACGTGATGCCGTCGAAGTTGACGAGGACGTCGTCCAGGTCGCGGATGTCCGCCATGATCGGGTGCGTGGACGGGAGCTGGTCCTGGCGGTAGGCCCAGGTCTTCATCTGGTTCGCGAACGTCGTCCACGAGTGCGGCCACTTCGAGCCGGGCGCGTCGGCCTGGCAGGCCGTCTCGGCGAAGGTGGCGAACGACTCGTTCAGCCACAGGTCGTTCCACCACTCCATGGTGACCAGGTCGCCGAACCACATGTGGGCCAGCTCGTGCAGGATCGTGGCGGCCCGGCCCTCGTACGCGGCGTCCGTCACCTTCGACCGGAACACGTACTGGTCGCGGATGGTCACCGCGCCCGCGTTCTCCATCGCGCCCGCGTTGAACTCCGGCACGAAGAGCTGGTCGTACTTCTCGAACGGGTAGGCGTAGTCGAACTTCTCCTGGAACCAGTCGAAGCCCTGGCGGGTCACCTCGAAGATGGCGTCCGCGTCGAGGTACTCGGCGAGCGAGGGCCGGCAGTAGATGCCGAGCGGCACCGACCGGCCGTCCTTCTCGTACACGCTGTGCACCGAGTGGTACGGGCCGACGATCAGCGCCGTGACGTACGTGGAGATGCGCGGGGTCGGCGCGAACGCCCACACGTTGTCCTTCGGCTCCGGCGTCGGGGAGTTGGAGACGACGGTCCAGCCCTCCGGGGCCTTCACGGTGAACTGGAACGTCGCCTTGAGGTCCGGCTGCTCGAAGCTGGCGAACACCCGGCGGGCGTCCGGCACCTCGAACTGCGTGTACAGGTACGCCTGCTCGTCCACCGGGTCGACGAAGCGGTGCAGGCCCTCGCCCGTGTTGGTGTACGCGCAGTCGGCGCTCACCCGCAGCACGTTGCGCCCCTTGAGCAGGCCGGGCAGGGCGATGCGCGAGTCCGCGAAGACCTCGGCGGGGTCCAGCGCGTCACCGTTCAGGGTGACCTCGTGGACGGTGGGGGCCACCAGGTCGATGAAGGACTCCGCGCCGTCCTCGGCGACGTCGAAGCGCACCGTGGTCACGGACCGGTAGGTGCCTCCCCCGCTCTCGGCCTCGCCCGAGCGGGAGGCGCCCCCGCCCTGCGCGCCGGAGAGATCGAGTTCGATCTCGTACGAGTCAACGGTCAGCAGCCTCGCGCGCTGCTGCGCCTCTTCGCGGGTCAGGTTTGTGCCAGGCACGCGGTCATCTCCTCGATATGTGTGGGTTGCGCCATCCTTCCACGCGGGATCGGGATCACGCGACGACGAAACAGCAGGCATGGGGATACCCCTGTGTCGGGTGCGGGGAGAGGGGGGCGCCTCGACGTCCGGATACCGCCGGCCGCGGGCGGCGGCGCGGGGGAGTCTGGGGCCATGACGACCACGACGTCCACCGCACGGCCCGTTCCCCCGCAGGTCGTGAAGGAACTGCTGACCCTCGACGACGCGGGCCGCCCGGCCGTTCCCCTCACCGACGACGAGGGCGGCGCCCCGCTGCGCTGCTGCCTGCGCCACAGCCGCCCGGGCGAGCGGATCGCCCTGGTGTCCTACGCGCCCCTGCGCCGCTGGGCGGCGGAGACGGGCGTGGACCCGGGGGCGTACGACGAGCGGGGGCCCGTCTTCGTCCACGCGCAGGAGTGCGCGGGCCCGGAGGGCGGGGGCCTCCCCTTCACCCGGGCCCACCGGGTCCTGCGCCGCTACTCCGCCGACGGCCGGATCCTCGGCGGGCGGCTGGTGGAGGCGCCGGAGGACTTCGGACCCGCCCTCGGCGAGGCGTTCGCCGACCCGGCCGTCGCGCTCGTGCACGTACGGGCCGTGGAGTACGGCTGCTTCCTCTACGAGGTCCGGCGGGGCTGACCGCAGCTCACCCGTACGGCGGAACGACGCGAGGCGGGCGCCCCCTCGGGGACGCCCGCCTCCTCGCGTACCGGTGCGCGGTCAGGCGCTCAGCTCCTGTGCCACCAGCTCCGCGATCTGCACGGCGTTCAGCGCCGCGCCCTTGCGCAGGTTGTCGTTGGAGACGAACAGCGCCAGGCCGTTCTCCACCGTCTCGTCGGCGCGGATGCGGCCGACGTACGACGGGTCCTGGCCGGCGGCCTGCAGCGGGGTCGGGATGTCGGTGAGGACCACACCGGGCGCCTCGGCCAGCAGCTCGGCCGCGCGCTCCGGGCTGATCGGGCGGGCGAACCGGGCGTTGATCTGCAGGGAGTGGCCGGAGAAGACCGGGACGCGCACGCAGGTGCCCGAGACCTTCAGCTCGGGGATGTCCAGGATCTTGCGCGACTCGTTGCGCAGCTTCTGCTCCTCGTCGGTCTCGCCCAGACCGTCGTCGACGAGGTTGCCCGCGAAGGGCAGCACGTTGAAGGCGATGGGGCGCTTGTAGACGTCGGGCTCGGGGAAGTCGGCCGCCGCGCCGTCGTGCGTCAGCTTGTCGGCCTCGTCGACCACCTTCCGCGTCTGGCCGTGCAGCTCCGCGACGCCCGCGAGACCGGAACCGGACACCGCCTGGTACGTGGCGACGACCAGCGCCTGGAGGCCCGCCTCCGCGTGCAGCGGACGCAGCACCGGCATCGCGGCCATCGTCGTGCAGTTCGGGTTGGCGATGATGCCCTTGGGGCGGTTCGCGATCGCGCGCGGGTTGACCTCGGAGACGACGAGGGGGACCTCGGGGTCCTTGCGCCAGGCGGAGGAGTTGTCGATCACCACGGCGCCCTGCGAGGCGACCTTCTCGGCCAGCGCCCTGGAGGTCGCGCCGCCCGCGGAGAACAGCACGATGTCCAGGCCGGTGTAGTCGGCGGCGGACGCGTCCTCCACCGTCACGCCGTCCAGCTCCGTGCCCGCCGAACGGGCCGAGGCGAACAGGCGCAGCTCCGTGACCGGGAAGTTCCGCTCCTTGAGGATCCTGCGCATGACCGTGCCCACCTGACCGGTGGCTCCGACGATTCCGACCCTCACGGCGACTCCCTACTGCGTCTCTCGCGTACCTGATGTGCCTGGCCGAGGCCGCTTCCATCATGCGGCCGACCACGGCCCGGCTGTCCAGTTCTTTGCCGCCCTGCCCGCCCACTGGGACGGCGGGACAGCACGCGCAGGTTGCGGACCTTCGGCCCGCACCTCGCTGACCAGGAGAAATTCGGTCACCGGGGGGTGTGGGCCGCAAGGTTCCCTGCCCGGTTCGCCCTCCCTCACACGGAGGTGTGACATACGCCTCTGCCCGGCCCGGAGAACCCGCGCGAACGTTCCCGGCCCGCGTGGCGTCGTAGGAGGAACAGCGTGAAGGGGGTGGCCGGTGCTGCGCGGAAGGATCCGGCGTGGCCGGGAGGCGTACGTCGCCGACGACGACCCGCTGGACGCGGCGCAGGAGCGCCGGGTGCGGGCGGTGCTCGCACTGGGCGGGGTACCGCAGGCGGACCTGCCGGACGGGGTGCAGCAGGTCCGCCTGCGGCTGCTGGAACGCGCCGCGAGCGGGCAGGAGGCACCGCGGGACGTCTCGGCGTGGGCGGCGGTCGTCGCCTCCAACCTCGCCATGGACTGGCACCGGGCCAAGCGCCGCCAGGAGCGGCTCGGGGAGCGGCTGGCCGCGCTCCGGCCCGCGGAGGCGCCCTCGGAGGAGGAGAACAGCGTGCTCTCGCTGGCCGTCGCGCGCGGCCTGGACGGCCTGCCCGACGCGCAGCGCCAGGTGGTCGTGCTGCGCTTCTACGCCGACCTGCCGGTGCGGACCGTCGCCGAGCAGCTCGGCGTCCCGGAGGGCACGGTCAAGAGCAGGCTGCACGCCGCCGTACGGGCGCTCCGCGCCCGTCTGCACGAGGACGAGGTGGTGTGACATGACCGCCCACGACAACAGCGGGGACCGGGACCCGTCCCGGGCGGACACCGGCCGCGAGGACCTGCCGTACGACCCCGCGGACGCCCTCGCGGTCGCCCTGTTCGGGGAGGAGCCGCCCGACGGGACGCGGGGGGACGCCGCGTTCCGCGCGGAGCGGGACGCCGCCCTCGCGGACATCGCGGTGCTGGGCGAGCAGCTCACGCTGATCGGTGACGCGCTGGCGGGGCGAGCGACGGCCGCTCCGTCCGGGGAGCGGCCGGACCCCGGGACGGCGCGGGACGACACGGGGACGCGCCCCGCGCGGGCCGTGCCCGCCGCACTGAACCGGCGGCCGCGTCCCCGGTACCGGCCGGTGCGGCTCGTGCTCGGCGGGCTCGCCGCCGCTGCCGCGGCCGGCCTGGTCCTCGCCCTGGGCTGGCTCACGGCCCAGGGCGGCCCGACGGCCGGCTCGACGGACCGCGGGGCCGCCTCGGACGCCAAGGAGGAAACCGGCGACGCCTTCGGCACCCCCCGCTACCTGGCGTGCGCACGCCTCGTCGCCGAGGGCCGGGTGACGGCGCTGGAGGAGGTGCCGGGCACCGGCGGCGTACAGCGGGTCACGCTGCGGGCGAACCGGTACTACAAGGGGGACGGACCGGTGACCTTCCTCCGGGACGACGCCGGGGACGTCCCGCTGCGCCCGGGCGACCAGGTGCTGGTCGGCCTGCCCGCCGGCCTCGCCCACCCGGACCGGATGGTCGTCGGCGAGGCGGACATCGCCCCCGTCCGGGCCGGCATCGTCGCCGCGCTGCCCGCGTCACGGGGCGTGAGCTGCGGCTGAGCACGGCGAGGGGCGGGCGCCCGTACGGACGCCCGCCCCCTGTTCACGGCCTTGTTCATGGCCTCCGGCCGGTTACGGGACGACCTTCTCGATCGCCACGTTGCCGACGCCCGCGACCGTGCCGCGCTCGTTCACCAGCTGCACGCGGCCGAAGAACGCGCGTCCCTCAGGAGCCGCCGCGGCGACGGTGACCTCGCCGGAGACGGTGGCCTCGGCGCCCGTGCCCAGCTTCACCGGCGCGGAACCGTCGACGGTGACGGTGCCGAGCGTGGCGGAGAAGAACACGTCCAGGTAGTCGTACTCCGTCGTGCCGGCCGGGACCGAGTAGCCGTCCACCTCGATGGTGTACGTGCCGGCCTTCGGGGAGGCGAGGGAGACCGACTCGTCCGAGTCGCCGTCCGCGGACTGCGCGACCCGCTTGCCGGCCTCGTCGTACACGGCCAGGTCCAGGTCGGCGGCGGTGTCGGAGACGTTGCCGATGGACACGTCCAGCGACGACGCGCCCTCGGGCACCTCGACCGTGGTGGTGTGGACGTCACCCGTGCCGATCGACGGGCGGGCGGTCCTGGAGGAGCCGAGCGGCCCGCCGGCCAGCGTGCCGTCGATCGCGGCGGCCTCGTTGGTCACCGTCCAGGAGACGGCGGACGGCGTGCCGATCTTCGCCTCGGGGACGGTCACGGTCTCCGGGTCGAAGGCCGCGCCGAGCACCGCGACGTCCAGCTTGTACGGGTTGTCGAGCAGCGGCGAGGTGCGGCGCGACTCGACCTCGATCTCCCAGACGCCCGGCTGCGGGTTCGCGTACGACCGCACGTCGGGGCGGCAGGTGTTGGCCGGGTTGCTGTAGTTCGGGTAGCAGTTGACGGTCGACGTCGGGTCGGCCGGCACACCGTACGGGTGGATGGAGATGAACCGGGTCTGGCTCGTCGCCTTCAGCCCGCTCAGCGCGACCTCCAGCGTCTTCGCGCCCTCGGGCACGGTGACGAAGTAGGAGGTGGTGCTGTTGCGCTGGGCCGTGCCCTTCGCCGAGTAGGTGTACTGCAGCGGCGTGGAGACCACCACGGTGGTGAGGATCTGCCGGTCCACGCCCTCGGTGCGCGGGTCGTCGACCTCGAGGATCGCGCTCTTGAGGCCCGCCGAGCGGGACTGGGCCTGGACCTTGACGGTCACCGGCTCGTTCAGCGGCAGCGAGACCCGGCGGTCGCCGACGATGCGGAAGGTGCGGTCCGCGTTGTTCGCCAGGTCCAGCTCGTGGCGGACGGCGCGGTCCGGGCCGGACGTACGGGTGATCGTGATGTCGTACGTCTTCTTCTGGCCGGCCTTCAGGCCGCCCTCACGGTCGTACAGGCCCGTGCCGAAGCCCGGGGTCTTCAGGAACTGGTCGATCGCGGTGTCGACCGGCGCCTTCACCGTGTACTCGTGCGCGCCGGCGCCGTCGCGGATGGCGTCCCAGGCGTCCACGACGTCGATGAGGCCGGCGCCCTGCTCGTAGGCCTGCACGTCCTTGATGGGCCGGGCGGTGGAGGTGAGGGCGGTGCGCAGCGTCGCCGGGGTGAGCTCGATGCGCTTCTGCTTCGCGGCGGAGAGCAGCAGCGCGGAAGCGCCGGCGGCCTGCGGGGAGGCCATCGAGGTGCCCTGCAGCATGCCGTAGCCGGCCGGGAGGGCGTAGCCCGCCTCGGCGACCGGGGCGCCCGGCAGCCAGGTCTGGATGGTGTTGACCGCCGCGCCGGGGGCGACCAGGGTCGGCGTGAAGCCGCCGTCCTCACGCGGGCCGCGCGAGGAGAACGGCATCATCGCGTACTTCGTCCTCACCTCGGAGCCGTAGTTGGCGGCCCAGGTCTCCTTGGAGACGGACGCGCCGACCGAGATGACCTTGTCGGCCAGGGCGGGGTCGCCGATGGTGTTGGCGCCGGGGCCGGAGTTGCCCGCGGAGATCACGAGCTGGACGCCGTACTCGTCGATCAGCCGGTTGTACAGCTCGGCGCGGGCGTTGTTGCCGTCGTTCAGCGCCGGCAGACCGCCGATGGACATGTTGACGATGTCGACGCCCCGCTCGGTGACGAGGTCGATCATGCCCTCGGTCAGGGCGACGTTGGTGCAGCCGCCGGACCAGGTGCAGGCGCGGGAGGAGACGAGCTTGGCGCCGGGCGCGGCGCCGTTCATCCTGCCGCCGAACAGGCCGTTGGCGGCGGTGATGCCGGCCACGTGCGAGCCGTGCGAGCCCTCGATGACGCCGATGTTGACGAAGTCGGCCTTCTGGCCGATCCAGTCGCCGCCGTAGGGGTCCATCGGGACGTCCTCGCGGATCTCCACCACGAACGGCTGGCGCTCGACGACGTCGGTCTTCGGGTCGTCGGTGCCGAAGTACCCGATCTGGAAGCCGTCCTTGTACGGCTTCATCGGGGTGTCGTCGGAGAAGTCCTGGTTGTTGTTCAGGTCGACGCGCACCGTGCCCGCGGCCGGGTCGTACAGCACGCCCCAGACGTCGGTGGTGTCGCCGTCGCGGTTGGCGTCGCCGGCCGCGTCGCCGCCCGCGGTGTACGACTCCCGGAAGAGGTTGACCTGGTAACTGCCCTGCGGGGCCTTCCAGGTGGCGCCGCCGTAGGTGAAGACCGGGCCGGAGACCGTGGTGACCATGGGACGCCAGGTCTGGTCGCCGTCCACGACCGGGTCGGTCGCCGTCACCCAGTCGACGATCTTGCGCTCGCCGGTGGTGGTCCTCTGCAGCGCGGGGTGGCCGAGGTCCACGCCCGAGTCGAGGATGCCGATGGTGACGCCGCGGCCGTCCGCCTTCGGGTTCTTCTTCACGAAGTCCACGGCGCCCGTCTCGAAGGACGGGTTGTACGGGTTCTTCGCCGGCGTCTTCCTGTCCGGGGCGGGGTAGCTCTTGCTCTTGCCCTTGCCCTGGGCGGCCTTGGTGGTGTCGCCGGCCGGGGTCGGGTCGTCGAGGGGGATCTCGTCGCGCAGGTCGACGCCGTGCACGGAGGAGAGCTTGGTGGCGGCGGCGATGGCCGCGTCCGCCTTGCCGGTGGGCACGGTGGCGCGGACGTAGCCGAGCCTGTCGTCGGAGCGGCCGACCGAGGCGCCCTTGACCGCCTCGATCTTCTCGGTGACCTGAGCGGTCTTCCCGGGGGCCGTCGCGATCATCATCGTGACGTGCTCGGCGCCCTCGGCCTTGGCCTCGGCCAGCAGTTCCGCGTCGTGCGAACCGAGCTTGTCGTGCGCGGACTTGACGCCCGCGTCGGCCGGCGCGGCGGCCGGGCTGCCGGCGGCGAGGGCCAGCGGGACCGGCCCGGCCGCGGAGAGCGCGGCGACGAGACCGGCGGCGACGGCGATGCGGGCCGCGCGTCTGGTGCCCGATATGGGAGAGCGCTGCGGGGAGTTGGTCATCGGCATCCCTTGCAAGGAGCGAACGATCGGGAGCGGCCAGGGGTGATCGTTCCTGGTCGCGGAGGTCCGGAAGTGCACTACCGGATGATCGATGAGCTTCGCGTAAAGGGTCGATGTTTGGCGAGGGTCGGCCGGAAGGCCGTCGGAGGTGTGGGGAAAACCCCCGGTGCCCGTATGGGGAGATCGCGCCCGAAGCGGACAAGTCCCTCATGCTCATGCAGGGTGGGTGTCCACAGTGCGGACCCGCCCGAATACTCCCCTGCGCGGTCCGGGCGGTCCGGGTTACCGTCCGGCGATGCGACGGACGTTGAGGGTGGCGGCCTACGCCGTGGTGGTGCGCGACGGACAGATCCTGCTCGCCCGGTCGCCCGGCCCGGACGGCGTCCCCGAGTGGGTGCTGCCGGGCGGCGGCATGGAGCACGGCGAGGACCCCTACGACACCGTGCGGCGCGAGCTGGAGGAGGAGACCGGCTACCTCGTGGAGGTCACCGGGTTCCTCGGCATCGACTCCAGCCGCCGCACCCTGCCCGGCCGTCTCCGCCGCCCGGTCGACCACCAGGGCCTGCGACTGGTCTACGAGGGCCGCGTCGCGGGCGGGGAGCTGCGCCACGAGATCGGCGGCTCCACCGAACTCGCCGCCTGGCAGCCCCTGGACGCCGTACCCGGCCTGGTCCGCGTCGGCCTGGTCGACACCGCCCTGCGGCTGTGGCGGGAGCGGCCTGCGACGGGACACCTGGAGCCCGGCCGGGGGTAGGTCCCACGCGTCCGCGCGGAACGGCCGAAAGCCGGTCAACCACCGCGACCGGTGGCAACCGTGACGCCCCCGACGCGGTCCCTCCCCGCGACCACGCATGACGAACAGGGGAGGCACGAACATGCGGAAGCGGATGCGGACGACGGCGGCGGCAGTGGTGGCGGCGGCCCTCTCGGCGGCCCTGGCGGCCCCCGCGGTGGCGGCGGGTCCCGGCGCGGACCGCTCGGGGGACACCGGCGACCACCGTGCGACCGCCCGGGCCGTGCGGGCCGAGGTCAGGAGCGGGGTGCCCGGCGTGACGCTGCGGGCGGAGGACCGGCGGGGCGCCTGGACGACCACCGCCGGGGTGGGGGACCTGCGCACGGAACGCCCGCGCTCCCCGCACGACCGCTACCGGGTCGGCAGCATCACCAAGACCTTCGTGGCGACGGTGCTGCTGCAGCTGGAGGCCGAGGGGAAGCTGTCGCTGGACGACACCGTCGACGCCTGGCTGCCCGGCCTGGTCACCGGCAACGGCCACGACGGCACCCGGATCACCCTCCGGCAGCTGCTGAACCACACCAGCGGCGTCTACAACTACACGGCCGACGAGGACTTCGGCCGCACCTACTTCCTCAAGGAGGGCTTCCTCGAGCACCGTTACGACACCCTGGCCCCCGAGGAGCTGGTGCGCATCGCGATGACCCACGAGCCGGACTTCGCGCCCGGCGGCGGGTGGAACTACTCCAACACCAACTACGTGCTGGCCGGCATGGTGATCGAGGAGGCCACCGGCCGCCCCTACGGCGAGGAGGTCCGCCGGCGCGTCCTCGCGCCGCTGCGCCTGACCGCCACCTCGGTCCCCGGCACCCGCACCGGCGTGCCCGGACCCCACAGCCGGGCCTACGGCAAGCTGACGCGGGACGGCAGCGGGCCCGTCCACGACGTCACCCGTCTCAACCCGTCCATCGCCACCTCGGCGGGCGAGATGATCTCCGACTCCAAGGACCTCAACCGCTTCTACCGCGCCCTGCTCGGCGGGCGGCTGCTGCCCGAGGCGCAGCTGGACAAGATGACCGACACGGTGCCCGTGGACGAGACGCGCGGCTACGGGCTGGGCCTGATGAGCACCGAGCTGAGCTGCGGGGTGACCGTCTGGGGCCACGGCGGCGGCATCCACGGCTCCGTGGCCGAGGCCGTCACCACACGGAACGGCCGCCACTCACTCGCGTTCAACTACAACGGCGACTGGGACGGGAACCCCGAGGCGGTGATCGACGCGGAGTACTGCGGCGACTGACGTGAGGCGGGGCCGCCGGGGCATGGTCCCGTCCCCGGCGGCCCCGCCGCCCTCGCCCGGCGCGCCGTGCCGCCGCACTACCGGGGCAGCACGACGACGTACGCCGCCGGATCGCGGTCCGCCGACGCCATCAGGGCCGTGCGGACCACCGTCGCCTGCTGCTCCGCCGCGTCCCGCAGTTTGCGCGGCGTGATGTGGACGACCGTGATGCCCAGGCGCTCCAGGTGCTCGCGCTTGCGGGCGTGCTCCGCCCACTCGGCGTCGTCCTCGGGCCGCCCGCCCGGCCGGGGCGCGCGGGCGTCCAGCTCCACCGCCACCGCATGCTCCGGCCAGTACGCGTCCACGCCGCCCAGATGCGGGCCGCCGGGCAGCCGCAGGTCCACGTTCCAGCACGGGTCCGGCAGGCCGTACTCGTGGACCATCCGGTACAGGCGTGCCTCCGCGAGCGCCCGCCCCTCGGCCAGCAGCGAGTCCACCGCGTCCACCACGTGCGGCCGGTTCAGCAGCTTCGCCGCGGTCAGCTCCCGCACCACCGCCGCCGGTTCGCAGTGCCTGCCGCGCACCGCCTCCGTCAGCAGCCGGCGCACCACGGCCGCGTCCTTCAGGTCCGCCACCGCGTCGGCCAGCGCCCGCGGGACCGGGGCCACCGGCAGGCCCGTCACCTGTTCCGGGACCGGCAGCGCGGCGGCGCGCACGATCCGGGCGCAGCCCGTCGACCGCAGCCGGCGCAGCCGCGGCACCAGCACGTCGAGGGTCTCCTGGGCCGGCAGCGGGGGAGCGGACGTGAAGCCGTGCAGGGTCAGCGCGGCCAGCCCGGTGATCATCGCTTCGCCGTAGGGGGAGGCGGGCGGCTCGGCCCCGCCCGGCTGCGCGGGCACGCTCACGGTCCGCTCCCGCACCGCGTACAGCAGCACCGCGTGCAGCCGCTCCTCGCTGGTCGGCGGCCCGGGGTGCAGCAGGACGACGCCGGGCAGCAGCTGCTGCCAGGGACCGCCCGGACGGCACTGCTCACCGGCCTCCGCGGCGGAGACCCCGTGCGCCCTGAGCTGCGTGTGGGTCAGCACGCGGCGTCCGGTGCCGGTGGCGAGGTGGTGCAGGGGGCGCGGGGAGAGGGGGGTGTTGTGGTTCATGACCGGCAATTTCCCGCCTCCGGACGCCCCCCGAACCCTTGTTACAGGCTCGTCGACGAATCCGGACAAGCCCGCACTAAAGGACGCCTGTTCGGATACCGAAACCCCCTGGTCCGTTCGGGTGAGCGTGCTGGGTTACGGGCTGAATGCCCGCGTTCGGTAACGGCGGTTGCGCGGGGCCCCCGGGAAACCCGGGGGCTTCCCGGAGGGGGCCGAGGGTCCCGGGACCGGATGGTCCCGGGACCCTCGGCGGAAGGCGCGGCTGTCAGCCCGCCGCCGCGTCGCACGCCTGGCCGCGCAGGGCGCGGGCCAGGTCGTCGCGGGCCTCCAGGACCAGGCGGCGCAGGGCCGGGGCCGCGTTCTCGTGGGCGGTGAGCCAGGCGTCCGTCGCGTCCAGGGTGGCCCGGGAGTCCTCGTAGGACGGGAACAGGCCGCGGACCACGTCCATGCCGATCTGGATGGACCGCTCCGTCCAGACCCGCTCGATCACCGCGAAGTACTTCTCCGCGTACGGCGCGAGCAGCTTCCGCTGGGACGGCCGGGCGAAGCCCGCGATCGTCGCCTCCACCAGCGCGTTGGACAACGCGTCCGACTCCACGACCTGCGCCCAGCAGTGCGCCTTGACCGCCTCCGACGGGCGGGCCGCCAGACAGCGGACGTGGTGACGCCGGCCGGAGGCGGTGTCGTCCCGGGCCAGCTCCTCGTCCAGCCGCTTCTCGTCGGCCGCCCCGTGCGCGGCCAGCGGCTCCAGGAACGCCCAGCGCAGCTCCTGGTCCACCTCCAGGCCGGGCAGCGTCACCGTGCCGTCCAGCAGCGAGGTCAGCAGCTCGAAGTCGGCGGGAGCGCACGCCACGTGGGCGAAGAACCGCGCCCACGCCAGCTGCTGCCCGCTGCCCTCGCCGGCCGCCCGGAGCTGCTCCGCCGCGCCCTCGGCGAGCCGCCGTCCGGCCTGCTCGCGCCGCTCGGGCGCGGTGTAGTGCACGACCGCCGACTCCGCCCAGGCGTGCAGCATCTGCAGCACGCCGATGTCGGTCTCCCGGCCCGCGAACCGCAGCACCAGATCGATGAAGTCCCGGGCCGGCAGCAGCGCGTCGCGCGTCATGTTCCACAGCGCCGACCAGCACAGCGCGCGGGCCAGCGGGTCGGTGAGGTCGCCCAGGGCCTCCCGCAGCGTGGCCAGCGAGGTGTCGTCGAAGCGGGTCTTGCAGTACGTCAGGTCGTCGTCGTTGACCAGCACCAGCTCCGGGGCGTCCGCGCCCGCCAGCTCCGCCACGACCGTGCGCGGCCCCTCGACGTCCGTCTCGGCCTGCGCGTACCGCTCCAGGGCGCCCGTCCCCGTGCGCCGGTACAGGCCCACCGCGACCCGGTGCGGGCGCAGTTCGGGATGCGACTCGGCGGCCTCCTGCACGACGGCCAGCTCGTCGACCGTGCCGTCCGCACGCAACAGCACCTGCGGGGTGAGGGAGTTGACCCCGGCGGTCTCCAGCCACGCCCGCGACCACGCGGCCATGTCCCGCCCGCTGGTCTCCTCCAGCACCGACAGCAGGTCGCCGAGCCGGGTGTTGCCGTAGGCGTGCCGCTTGAAGTAGCGCCGGGCGCCCTCGAGGAACGCGTCCTGGCCGGCGTACGCCACGAGCTGCTTGAGCACGGAGGCGCCCTTGGCGTAGGTGATGCCGTCGAAGTTGAGCTTGGCGTCCTGCAGGTCGCGGATGTCCGCGGTGACGGGGTGCGTGGAGGGCAGCTGGTCCGCGCGGTACGCCCATGCCTTGCGGCGGTTGGCGAAGGTGATCCAGCCGTCGGTGAAGCGGGTCGCGCCGACGAGTGAGAAGGCGCCCATGAAGTCGGCGAAGGACTCCTTCAGCCACAGGTCGTCCCACCACTCCATGGTGACCAGGTCGCCGAACCACATGTGGGCCATCTCGTGCAGGATCACGTTGGCCCGGCCCTCGTAGGAGGCCTGCGTCACCTTGCCGCGGAAGATGAACTCCTCGCGGAAGGTCACCATCCCCGGGTTCTCCATCGCGCCCAGGTTGTACTCCGGCACGAACGCCTGGTCGTACTTGCCGAACGGGTACGGGTAGTCGAAGTGGTCGTGGAAGAAGTCCAGGCCCTGCTTGGTGACCAGGAAGACGTTGTCGGCGTCGAAGTGCGGGGCGAGCCCCTTGCGGCACATCGCGCCGAGCGGGATCTCCAGCCGGGTGCCGTCCTCGAAGACCCGCTCGTAGCGGTCGGTCACGTAGTGGTACGGACCCGCGACGACACACGTGATGTACGTCGAGATCGGCTTGGTCTCCGCGAACCGCCAGACCCCGTCGGCCAGTTCGCCCGCGCCGTTGCTCCACACCGTCCACCCCTCGGGCGCCCGCACCTCGAAGCGGTACGGCGCCTTGAGGTCGGGCTGCTCGAAGTTGGCGAAGACCCGGCGGGCGTCGGCCGGCTCGTACTGGGTGTAGAGGTACACCTCGCCGTCCTCGGGGTCGACGAAGCGGTGCATGCCCTCACCGGTGCGGGAGTAGGCGCACCGCGCGTCCACGACCAGCTCGTTGTCGGCGGCCAGGTCCTCCAGCAGGATCCGGCTGCCGTCGAAGACCTGGCCGGGGTCGAGGTCCCGCCCGTTCAGGGACACCGCCGTCACGCTCGGCGCGACCAGGTCGGCGAAGCTGCTCGCCCCCGGCTCGGCGCACCGGAACCGCACGGTGGTGACCGACCGGAAGGTGCGCGGGCCGTCGCCGCTGTGCGCGCCGACCGCGGACCGCAGGTCCAGGGACACCTCGTACCCGTCGACGGACAGCAGCGCTGCCCGCTCCCGGGCCTCGTCACGGGTCAGGTTCTCACCGGGCACGGGCGGACTCCTCATGCGTCGTCGACACGGATGGACAGCACCGATCCTGCCATGCGCCCCTGACGCGGGGCAGCCGGGAATGGCCGGGGTGAGCCCCGGCGTTGCCACGGGGGAACACTGCCTTCACGAGGAGCGACATGTCGGACAAGTCTCCCGTCACGCCCGTCACGCCCGTCGACTTCTGGTTCGACCCGCTGTGCCCCTGGGCCTGGATGACCTCCCGGTGGGTGCTGGAGGTGCAGAAGCAGCGGGACCTGGACGTCCGCTGGCACCTGATGAGCCTCGCCGTCCTCAACGAGGACAAGCTGGACGAGCTGCCCGCCGAGTACCGCGAGATGCTCGAGGTCAAGGCCTGGGGCCCGGTGCGGGTGGTCATCGCGGCGCAGGAGGAGCACGGCCCGCAGGTGCTCGGCGACCTCTACACCGCGCTCGGCACCCGCATCCACAACCAGGGCGAGGGACCGGGCAAGGAGACGGTCGCCGCGGCGCTGAAGGACGTCGGCCTGCCCGACTCGCTCATGGAGCACTGGGACGGCACCCCGTACGAGCCGCAGCTGCGCGCCTCCCACAAGGAGGGCATCGACAAGGTGGGCCAGGAGGTCGGCACCCCGGTGATCGCGGTCCCCGGCCCCGACGGCGAGGAGATCGCCTTCTTCGGCCCGGTCGTCACGCCCGCCCCGCAGGGCGAGGAGGCCGTCCGGCTGTGGGACGGCACCCTGGCGGTGGCCTCGGTCCCGGGCTTCTACGAGATCAAGCGCACCCGCACGAAGGGGCCGGACTTCAGCAACCTGTGACCGCCGGTCGCGCCGCACCGGAAAAGCGCACGGAAGCCCCCGCGAGTCCTGTCCTCGCGGGGGCTTCCGCGTGCGCGCCCGCCGGGTGAGAGGTGAGAAGACGGTCACGGGGCGAACGCTTGTTGCGACTCTTTTGCAACTGCACGCTACCAGCGGAAAGCGGTCTCCGTGAGCTGGAGGGCGCACAGGGAACGGCTCCCGCGTGTCCACGCGGGGGCCGTCGGGAGGAGCGCGTCAGCGGCGCCCGCGCGTCCGCTGCCAGGCGTATCCGATCGCCGCGAGCACCAGCGTCATCGCGCCCGTCGAGTACAGCTGCACCCGCGTGTCCGGCTCCCGGGCCATGAGCACGAAGACCGTCGCCATGCCGGCCAGCGCCACCCAGGTCAGCCACGGGAACGCCCACATCCGCACGGTCAGCCGCTCCGGCGCCTCACGCTCCAGCCTGCGGCGCAGCCGCAGCTGGGAGACGGCGATGAAGATCCAGACGACCAGGATCACCGCGCCGATCATGTTCAGCAGCCAGGCGAAGACGTCGTCCGGCCGCCAGTAGCTCAGCAGCACGCACAGGAAACCGAAGACCGAGGAGGCCAGCACGGCGACGCGCGGCACCCCGCCCGACACGCGGCCCAGCAGCTTCGGGCCCTGGCCGCGCTCCACCAGCGAGTAGCCGATGCGGGAGGCGCCGTAGATGTTGGCGTTCATCGCGGACAGCAGCGCCACCAGCACGACCACGTCCATCAGCCGGCCGGCGCCGGGGATGCCGAGCCGGTCGAGGGCGGCGACGTAGGGGCCGTCCTCCACCACCTCGGGGGAGTCCCAGGGGACGAGGGCGACGATGACGGCCATCGAGCCGACGTAGAAGAGGGCGATCCGCCACATCGCGGTGCGCACCGCGCGCGCCACGCCCCGGACCGGGTCCTGCGACTCGGCGGCCGCGATGGTCACGGTTTCCAGGCCGCCGTACGCGAAGACGGACGCGAGCAGGCCGATGACCAGGCCCTCGGCGCCGTTGGGCAGCAGCTCGGTGAGGTGGGAGCCGCCCGGCGAGTCGGTGCCGGGCAGCACACCGGCGAGCGCCAGCACGCCGAGGACGAGGAACAGGGTGATCGCGCCGACCTTGAGGGCGGCGAACCAGAACTCGAACTCGCCGAAGTTCTTCACCGCGGCGAGGTTGGTCCCGCAGAACACCACCATGAACAGCGCCACCCAGGCCCACTCGGGCGTGCCCGGCAGCCAGCCGCTGACGATCTGCGCGGCGCCGATGCCCTCCAGGCCGACCGCGGTGCACAGCAGCACCCAGAACGCCCAGCCCGCGGTGAACCCGGCCCAGGGCCCGATGGCCCGCTCGGCGTGGGAGGAGAAGGACCCGGAGGAGGGGTACGCGGCCGACATCTCGCCCAGCATCCGCATCACCAGCATGACCAGCAGGCCGGAGAGGGCGTAGGCGATCACGATGGAGGGGCCGGCGGCGGCGATGCCCGCGCCGGAACCGACGAACAGTCCCGCGCCGATCACCCCGCCGAGGGCGATCATCGACAGGTGGCGCTGCTTGAGGCCGTGCGAGAGGGAGGCGCCCTCGGCGTCCGGGGGCGTCTGGACCGTGGTGGGGGGCATGGGTGCGGCTCGTCCAAGGGGGAGACGACAAAAACGCCCCCAGTCTGGGCGGCCGTCCGGCGATCACGGGGCGGCCGCCCAGCATATGGACGGCAATCAAGCGGAGGGTCACGGTCCGATCACTGCGGGGTGGCCGTCACGCGACGCCGGGCGTCCGGCCCACGCGGCCGGACCACGGCGCGGACCGCTGCCCGGACCGTGACCGGCGGACGGGACGGCACCCCCGGACACCGCCGCCCGCGTTGGCGGATCCCTACAGCCGCCGCCGCGCCGGGCCGTGTCGGCGACACCACGTCACCTCAGTGACCGGTGTCACCTCCCGCGAGGTGTGGCCCCCGTCCTTTGTCCGGAGCCCACCAACTCCCTGTTCGCGCCTTTGTCGAGCGCTGCTGGTGATCGGCGCGGGGGCGCCGGTATAGCGTCGCCGTGTTCCCCTTGCCCTCACTCCGGGAGTCCCCATGAGCACCGCCACCGTCACCACCGCCCGGCCCGGACAGGTCCTCGCCGACCTCGTCCCCGCCTCCCGCGTCCGGGACGCGGCCCTCGTGCTCGGCGGCGCCGCCCTCACCGGTCTCGCCGCCCAGATCGCGGTGCCCGTGCCCGGCTCCCCGGTGCCGGTGACCGGCCAGACCTTCGCGGCGCTGCTCGTCGGCACCACCCTCGGCGCCCGCCGCGGCTTCGCCTCCCTCGCCGTGTACGCGCTGGTGGGCATGGCGGGCGTGCCGTGGTTCGCGGAGGGCAGGTCCGGGATGGGCATGCCGTCCTTCGGCTACGTCCTCGGCATGCTGCTGGCGTCCGTCGTCGTGGGCGCCCTCGCCCGCCGCGGCGCCGACCGCTCCGCCTGGCGCACGGCCGGCACCATGCTGCTCGGCTCGGCGGTCATCTACGCCGTCGGCGTGCCGTACCTGGCCCTGGCCACCGGGATGTCCGCCTCCGCCGCGATCGCGGCCGGCCTGACCCCGTTCCTCATCGGTGACGCGCTCAAGGCGGCGCTCGCGATGGGCCTGCTGCCCACCGCATGGAAGCTCGTCGACAAGCACTGACGACTCCCTCGCACGCCGAAGGGCCCGGCGGGCGCCTCCACAGGCGCCCGCCGGGCCCTCCCGTCGCTTCAGGGGCGGGGCCGGCCCGCCCGCGCCCGTCCCGGTCCGGGACGGCGGCCCGCCGTCCGCGGCTCACGCTTTTCGCGCGCCCCACCCCGCGCCGCTTCCCCGCACCGGCCGTGTCACACTCGACGCATGCGCGTGTATCTCGGCTCCGACCATGCGGGCTACGAACTGAAGAACCACCTCGTCGAGTGGCTCAAGGAGGCGGGACACGAGCCCGTCGACTGCGGCCCGCACCTCTACGACGCCCAGGACGACTACCCGCCGTTCTGCCTCCGCGCCGCGGAGCGGACCGCCGCGGACCCCGGCTCCCTCGGCATCGTGATCGGCGGCTCCGGCAACGGCGAGCAGATCGCCGCCAACAAGGTCAAGGGTGTACGGGCCGCCCTCGCGTGGAGCGAGCAGACCGCCGCCCTGGGCCGCGAGCACAACGACGCCAACGTGGTCGCCGTGGGCGCGCGCATGCACACCCAGGAAGAGGCGACCAGGTTCGTCGAGATCTTCCTCAACACCCCGTTCTCGGGCGACGAGCGCCACATCCGCCGGATCGACATGCTCTCCTCCTACGAGACCACCGGCGACCTCCCCCCGATCCCGGCGCACCACCCGCAGCAGTAAGGACCGCGAGCAGGCAGCGAAGCGAGCGAGGGGGACCGTGCCCGAGGGACACACCATCCACCGGCTGGCCGAGGACTACGCCAAGGCCTTCCCGGCGGACTCGCCCCTGCGCGTCACCAGCCCCCAGGGCAAGTTCAGCGACGCCGCGGCCCTCCTCGACCGCACCCCGCTGCGCACCACCGACGCCCACGGCAAGCACCTCTTCCTGGGCTTCGGCGACCCCGGGCGCCCCGGGTGGGTGCACATCCACCTCGGCCTCTTCGGCAAGGTCACCTTCGGCCCTGCCCCGGCGCCGCCGCCCACCGACACCGTGCGGCTGCGCCTGGCCGGCGACGGCGCGTACGTCGACCTGCGCGGACCCACCACCTGCGCCCTGATCACGGAACCCGAGAAGCGGGCGGTACACGACCGGCTCGGCCCGGACCCGCTCCGGCCCGACGCCGACCCCGAGCGCGCGTACCGCAGGATCAGCCGCAGCCGCACCACGATCGCCGCGCTCCTCATGGACCAGAAGGTCGTCGCCGGCGTGGGCAACGTCTACCGCGCCGAGGTGCTCTTCCGGCACGGCATCGACCCCTACCGGGCCGGCAAGGACATCACCCGGGAGCAATGGGACGCGATCTGGGACGACCTGGTCGCGCTGATGCGGGAGGGCGTCCGCACCAACCGCATCGACACCGTCCGCCCCGAGCACACCCCCGAGGCCATGGGCCGCCCGCCGCGCGTCGACGACCACGGCGGCGAGGTGTACGTCTACCGCCGGGCGAACCGGCCCTGCCACCTCTGTGGCGGCGAGATCCGCACCGCCGATCTCGCCGCCCGCAACCTCTTCTGGTGCCCGGGCTGCCAGCGCCCCTGACCCGCCCCGGGTCAGAAGCCGTGCGGCAGCCACGGCGCCGGGTCGCTGCCGAAGGCGAGGGACGCCTCGGCCAGCGCGCCGCCCCGCAGCTCGCGCACCCGTCCGGCCGCCGCCAGCGCGGTCAGGCTCACCCCGCCCAGGTAGGCGGCGCCCAGGTCCCGCACGGACAGGGCGAGTTCGGCCGCGTCCCGGGTGCGCTCGCAGGACGCCCCCTTGGCGTCCCCGCTCAGCCGCCAGCGCCCCGCGTTCCACGGGCAGAAGGCGTCCTCCACCTCCAGCACCACGTCCACGGGGGTCCGGTACGTGCGCGCCGCCAGCGCCGCTGCGACCTCCACCGGCCGCACGTAGAGCGCGTCCCGGCGGGCCGGACTGCAGCGCCGTATGTCCGACACCAGGTACTGCCAGCCCTCGTCGACCGGCCGCCCCCGGGCCACCAGCGACGACGTCAGGTCGATCTCGAACAGGAACCGCCACAGCGCCGCATCCGCCGCCGGGTCCAGCGCCTCCAGGGCGCTCAGCACCACCTGGCCCTCGGGCCCGCCCGGATCCCAGGACGGCTTCACCCGGAACCGCGCGTACCCGACGCTCTCCCCGTCGCGCTCGGCGACCACGCACTGCAGCGGCGACGCACCGCCCCGCTCGCTCGCCGGGTCCAGCAGTCCGACCCGCTCCCAGCCGGGCCGCCGCGCCAGCATCCCGGGCCGGCCGGGCACCAGCCGGGCGTAGATCCCCTCGCAGACGTCCAGCACCTCGGCGGGCTCCGCGTACCGCACGTGTACGTCATCCGTGCCGTCCGGCACCGTCAGACCCGCGCGCACGGTGTCGATCTCCGCGTCCAGCTGGAAGGTGGCCGCTCCGTAGCCGAACCGGCCGTAGATCGCCGGCTCCGACGCCGTGAGCACCGCCAGCGGCTCACCCCAGGAGCGGACGTCGTCCAGCTGCCGCCGCATCATCGACGTCAGCACCCCGCGCCGCCGGTGCGTGGCCGCCACGCTCACCATGGTGACGCCCGCGGCCGGCACCGAGGCCCCGCCGGGCACCGTCAGCCGGAACGAGAAGGCGCCCGCGGTCCCCACGCACCGGTCACCGTCCCAGACGGCCAGCGAACGCTCGAACTCGGTCAGGGAGCGCCACAGTTCCCGCTCCTCGTCCGACTCCGGGATGCCGCCGAAGGCACGGACGAGGTTCCCGTACATCATGTCCCACTCGTCCGGCCGCAGGGCCCGCAGCTCGGGCGCGCGGCCCGTCCGATCGTTCGTCATGAGGCATGCCTACCAGGGCTCCGCGATCCGGGCGAGGCAATTTCCGCCGCCCCGGTCCCAGGACGCCCCCGCGTGAAGTTCACTGTGAGTCAGGTCCCCGTCCGAGGGGACAAGCTGGACCTCCCGTGCCAAGCGGCCGGTTGGATGGATAGGGTCCCGAACTGATGGCAGCAGGACGAGAGCGGCGCGCGGCGGCCGAGACGTTCACGGCCCGGGTGAAGAAGCAGTGGCACCGGGGCCGCGTCGGCGTGCGCCGGGCCGCCGTCGACTGGTTCCGCGGCGACGGCTCCGACTGGATCGCGCTCGTCGGGCTGCTCCTCACCGTCCCGCTGATCACCGCCGGCACCCTCGCCAACTCCGTGTGGTGCGCGCCGGCCGCCCTGTGCGTACCGATCGTCGCGGGCGGCCTGCTGCTGCGCCCGGCCAGCCTGCTCGGACTGTACGCGGCGGCGGCCACCGCGCTGATCGTGGAAGCCGTCCAACTCGGCCCGTACACCGAGGGCGTGGCCCGGGTCACCCCCGGCGTGGTCCTGGTCGTCGCGGCCTGCGGCTTCTTCGGCCTGCTCGTCGCGCAGTTCCGCAGCCGGGTCGGCGTGCCCTGGCGGCGCGGCGGCACCATGCTGTTCGACCTGCGCGAACGCATCCGGGTGCAGAGCAAACTGCCCAAACTGCCCTCGGGCTGGCACCGGGAGATGGCGCTGCGCCCGGCGGGCGGCCAGTCCTTCTCCGGCGACTTCGTGGTCGCGGCCCGCACCAACGGCGGACGCACCCTGGAGGTCGTCCTCACCGACGTCTCCGGCAAAGGCATGGACGCCGGATCGCGCGCCCTGCTGCTGTCCGGCGCCTTCGGCGGGCTGCTCGGCAGCCTGCCCCCGCACGACTTCCTGCCCGCCGCCAACGGCTATCTCCTCCGCCAGGACTGGGACGAGGGGTTCGCCACCTCCATCCACCTCGTCCTCGACCTGGACTCCGGCGACTACGAGCTCTACTCCGCGGGACACCCGCCGGGCCTCCAGCTCAGCGCGGGCAGCGGCCGCTGGGAGGAGAAGGCGGCCGACGGCCCCCTGCTGGGCGTGTACGACGGCGCCCAGTTCGACCCGGTGAAGGGCTCGCTGCGCCCCGGTGACGTGCTGATGCTCTTCACGGACGGCCTGGTGGAGACCTCCGACCGGGACATGGTCGAGGGCATCGACCGGCTCACCGGCGAGGCCGACCGCTATGTCGCCGGAGGCTTCCACGGCGCCGCCTGGCACCTCATCGAGGCCGTCGCCAAGGACGTCAACGACGACCGGGCGCTGCTGCTGATCTGCCGCGAGGGCCCCACCGCGGCCGCCGCCCGCTGAGCGGCGCCGGGCACACTGGAGACGTGGACCGGACACCGATCATGGACCTGGCCGAGGTCGAGGCCGCCGCCCGCGCCGCGCACGCCGGCCAGACCGACAAGGCGGGCCGCCCCTACGCCGAACACCTTCAGGCGGTCGCCGAGGGCGTACGGCGGCGCGGCGGCGACGACGAGCAGATCGCGGCGGCCTGGCTGCACGACGCCGTGGAGGACGACAGGCTCAGCCACGCGTGGCTGGAGGAGGCGGCGCTCACCCGGCGCACCAAGGACATCGTGCGCGCCGTGACCAAGCGGTCCGGCGAGCCGCCCGGGGACTACGCGGCCCGCGTCCTGGCCACCCCGGGCGCGCTGCTGGTGAAGGAGGCGGACCTGGCGCACAACGCCGACCCGGCCCGCCTCGCCGTCCTCGACGACGCCACCCGCACCCGGCTGACGGCCAAGTACGCGCGGATGCGCGCCCTCCTCGGCCTGGCCTAGACGGAGACCTTCTCGCCGGGCGCGCGCACCTCGGCGGGCCGGGGCCGCTCACGGACCCGGGCCGCTCCGCCCGCGTCCTGCCGGAACGCCCAGTCCATGCGCGGCTCCACCACGCACCGCAGCGCCCGCTGCACCGGCCGGGTGCACATCAGCGTCACCGCGGCGGCCGCGAAGAAGGTGAGGCCCAGCACACCGAGCGGCTCGCGCAGCGCGGGCTGGTCGTAGAAGTCCGTGTAGTTGCCCGCCCGCACCAGGAAGGCGTGCAGCAGATAGCCGTAGATCGTGCCCGCGCCGAGGGCCGTGAACCACATGCGGCGGCGCGGCACCCAGGCGAAGAAGCAGACGGTCGTCACCAGCGAGCAGCCGAGCGTGGCGGCCACCACGAGCGGCCCGGCCCACCAGGCGGCGCCCAGCTCCTGGGCGGCGTCGCTGTGGTACAGCCAGCCGAGCCGCAGGTGCGGGATCGTCCACCAGGCCGCGACCGTCACCGCGACGAACACCGGCACGGACAGCAGGCGCACCGAGCGGCGCTTGACCATCCGGAAGTGCTCGGGCCGCAGGGTCAGGCCCAGCACGAAGAAGGGGAGGAACTGCAGCACCCGCTGCAGCTCCAGGTCGTCGCCGATCTGCGGGGACACCGAGCCCAGCGCGGCGAGGACCAGCGAGACCGGCAGCGGGTGCCGGATCGTCTTCCACACCGGTGTGGTCAGCCGCCACACGAACAGCGCGCACAGGAACCACAGGTGGTAGGTGGGGTCCAGCAGCGTGATGCCGCGCTCCGGCTCGTCGTTGCCGTAGCGCGCGAAGAGGGAGTACGCGGTCTCGAAGACCACGTAGGGGACGACGACTCCGGTGACCAGCCGCTGGATGTGCCGAGGGCGCAGGTCGAAGCTGCGGGAGAAGTAGCCGGAGATGAGGATGAACGCCGGCATGTGGAACGTGTACACGACCCGGTAGGCGGTCTCGACCGCCCCGTCGTCCAGGATCTGTCCCCAGGCGTGGCCGACGGCCACCAGCACGATCGCCAGGTACTTGGCGTTGTCGAAGAAGGCGTCGCGCCGTCTGCCGCCCGGTGCGGACCGGGAGTCCTCCGGGGTCTGCGCCGGAGGGAGCGGCGTCCTGCTGTTGCCGTACGGTCGCTGCGAGTTCGTCACCGGCCCTCCCGGCGGGGACGCGGGGAGGCGATCGGGGAGCTCGCTGCGCTTGCGGGGGACGAAGCAGCGTGGAACATCTCAGGCACCCTAGCGTTGTCCTCGGGAATCCGTAAAACGCCCGACGTCATTCCTGGTTATCGCGTTCGAGTACCCCTGGTTCGGCAATGCGCGCATGCCGTCGGCGTGAGGGGCGACACAAGAGAGGGTGTGCCGCTTTGACTCCCGTTCCGGCCCTTTTTGTCAGGATGGTCCCGGACCAATCCGGTCATCGGGGCGTGGGGCGACTGCGATGACATGTCGCCTTGTCCGGGCGGAATACGGGTCATTCGAATCATCTGCGAACACGGGGTGAGGGTGTGGAGAGGGAGACGTCCGCAAGTCGCGCATAAGCGCTCAGGGGATCGCCCAATTCCCCGCTCCGGTGTTCTCTCGAATTGCCGTGCGGCAAACAGATGTTGCATTCGAAAGGCCCATGAGCCGCCGCGGTCCGTCCGTCGCGCCGGCGACGACGGCACGGCTGTGGGACGGATGATGTGTCAGCCTCCGCATGACCCGGTCGTGTTGGTGGCACGATGGTCCTGGCGGGGTGCGCGGGGATGCGTCGCCCGGGCCGGCGAAGCCGAACCGACCAAGGGTGTGATCAGTTGTGGCCATTTCACTGTCAGTGGTGCTGCTGTTGGCGATCATCCTGGTGGTGCTGATGAGAGGGGGCTCCCTCAAGCCCGGGCCGGCGATCGTCGCCATCCTCTTCGGCTTCTTCCTCGCCTCGACGGGCATGGCCGACGACATCCAGCGGTTCCTGGACTCGATAGCCGACATGATCAACTCGATCAGCTTCTGACCCCGCCCCCGTTCCCCACGCGGCAGCGGTCCGCACACTGACACGGCTCGGGGCCGGTCCGGACACGCCCGGACCGGCCCCGAGCCGTGTCAGGAGGGCGACGGGAACGGGCAAGCGCCCCGGAAGGCCGTCCCGGCCGCGCCGATCAGCCTCGCGCGCCGCACGCGCCGCTCCCGCCCCACCCCCTCTGCGGCCGAAGGGGTGCGGCAACGCCATGACCGACGGCCGGATCGCGGATCGGCCGCCGGCGCGGTGTCCGCAGCGAGGTCCTGGAGCCGGGGGAGACGGTGCTCGGCGCCTGCACCGTCCGGCCCCCCCACAGGGGGCACACCCCGCCGGCCGCCCATGAGGGTCCGCGGTACCCGATCCGCCTGACCACGCGGAGCATGGAGAGGGGGAGCGCGACGCCCCGCTGTGGCGGCATCCGCTGCCGGAGCTGCGCCTGATCACCGAGGGGCCGCGGCTGCGCGTCCACCACGACGGGCGCGAGGCCGGGACGATGGTGCTGGAGCGGCCGGAGGCCGCACAGGGGATACGCGGCGTCGCCGGGCGGCACGGGGCCGCCCGACCGGGCGCGAAGGACCGGGGCGGCCTGGGGACGACGAAGACCCAGGGGAGTGGGTGCACACCCTCTCCCCTGGGCCTTCGGCCTTCCGGAGCGGGCGACGGGAATCGAACCCGCGTAGCCAGTTTGGAAGACTGGGGCTCTACCATTGAGCTACGCCCGCACGGTGCGCGCCGCGCGTCTGCGACCGCGGCACCGACAGGCATCGTAGCGGGTCGCACGCCCTCGACGCACACCCCGTGTCCGGCCGGCCGCCGGGTGCCGCACCGCGAAGGCGAAGGCGGCGGCCCTTTCGCCCGCGTGCATGTACCCTACGGATCGACCAGACGGGGTGTGGCGCAGCTTGGTAGCGCGTCCGCTTTGGGAGCGGAAGGCCGTGGGTTCAAATCCCGCCACCCCGACCAGCCATCTCCTCACCATCGGTGATCGCAGCCTTTTGGGTGCCGCAGTCGCTGCCGTTACTATGCAAGCTGCACGCCCGTGTGTCTCTGAAGTCCTCCGGGCGGCGAATCGGCCGGACCGTTCTGGTCCCGGCAGAACCCGAGAAGTCAGCCACAAGGAGACCGAACCGTGAAGAGCGCCGTGGAGACCCTGAACCCGACCCGGGTTCGGCTCACTGTCGAGGTGCCCTTCGAGGAGCTCAAGGACAGCCTCGACGCGGCGTACAAGAAGATCAACCAGCAGGTCACGGTGAAGGGCTTCCGCAAGGGCAAGGTCCCGGCCCGGGTCATCGACCAGCGCTTCGGCCGTGGTGCGGTCCTGGAGGAGGCGGTCAACGACGCCCTCCCGAAGTTCTACACCGACGCCGTGAACGAGGCGGAGCTGAGCCCGCTGGGCCAGCCCGAGGTCGACATCACGGAGCTGAAGGACGGCGAGACGCTGAACTTCACCGCCGAGGTCGACGTCCGCCCGGCCATCGAGATCCCGGACTACTCCGGCATCGAGGTCGAGGTCGACGCCGTCGAGGTCACCGACGAGGACGTGGAGAAGTCGGTCGAGGAGCTCCGTGAGCGCTTCGCCTCCACCTCCCCGGTCGAGCGGGCCGCCGAGGACGGCGACGTGGTCACCATCGACCTGGAGGCCAAGGTCGAGGGCGAGGTCCTCGAGGACGGCGTCGCCAACGGCGTCTCCTACACGATCGGCTCCGGTGAGCTGCTGGACGGCATCGACGACGCCGTGAAGGGCCTGGAGGCCGGTGGCGAGGCCACCTTCACCTCCGAGCTGAAGGGCGGCTCGGCGGCCGGCAAGGAGGCCGAGGTCACCGTCAAGGTCACCCAGGTCGCCAAGCGCGAGCTGCCCGAGCTGGACGACGAGTTCGCGCAGCTCGCCTCCGAGTTCGACACCCTCGAGGAGCTGAAGGCGGACAGCCGCAAGCGCCTGGAGAACATGAAGCAGTACGACCAGGCCACGCAGGCGCAGGAGCGCGTCCTGGACAAGCTGCTCGAGCTGGTCGAGGTCCCCGTCCCCGAGAAGCTGCTCGAGGACGAGATCAACACCCGCAAGCACAACCTCGAGCACCACCAGCTGGGCCAGATGGGCCTGGACCTCGCGAAGTACCTGGAGATCCAGGGCAAGACCGAGGAGGAGTTCGAGAACGAGACCCGCGAGGCCGCGATCAAGGGCATCAAGACCCAGTTCGTGCTCGACGAGCTCGTGAAGCAGGAGAAGCTCAACGTCAACCAGGAGGAGCTCACCGAGCACCTCATGCGGCGTGCGGCCTCCTCCGGCATGTCCCCCGACCAGTTCGCGCAGGCCGTCGTCGAGCAGGGCCAGGTCCCGCTGCTCGTCGGTGAGGTCGCCCGCGGCAAGGCCCTGGCCGTCGTGGTCGAGAAGGCCACGGTCAAGGACACCAACGGCGAGATCGTCGACCTCCACGACGAGGAGGACGAGGCCGCCGAGGCCCCCGAGGCCGAGGCCGCGGAGACCTCCGCCGACGAGAAGGCCGACGAGAAGGCCGAGGAGAAGACCGAGGGCTGAGCCCCGGCACGGTGATCGACTGAGAAGGCCCCGGGGTGAGACCCCGGGGCCTTCTCACCACCCGGAACGGCCGATACCTCCAGGGGCGCGGGGAACCGCGCGATCAGCCACGACGCGCCCGCAGCCGGGCACCGGCCGCACGCCTCACGGCGAGAGCCCGCACGGCCCCGCCGACTACGCCCCCGGCGAACACCCCCATCTCCGGGATTCCCCGAAGGGACCCGCGCGTTAGGGTCCATGAATACCAGGGCAGTGGAGTCTCCGATACGGCTCCCGCCCCGCAGGGAACACGTGAGACGGCCCGGCGCCGTCGTAAGACGAGCAGGTGGATACGTGACGAATCTGATGCCTTCAGCCGCCGGCGAGCCTTCCATCGGTGGTGGCCTCGGCGACCAGGTCTACAACCGGCTGCTCGGCGAGCGGATCATCTTCCTCGGCCAGCCGGTCGACGACGACATCGCGAACAAGATCACCGCACAGCTGCTGCTCCTTGCCTCGGACCCCGACAAGGACATCTACCTCTACATCAACAGCCCCGGCGGTTCGATCACGGCCGGCATGGCGATCTACGACACCATGCAGTACATCAAGAACGACGTGGTGACGATCGCCATGGGTCTCGCGGCGTCCATGGGGCAGTTCCTGCTCAGCGCCGGCACCCCCGGCAAGCGCTTCGCGCTGCCCAACGCCGAGATCCTGATCCACCAGCCCTCCGCAGGCCTCGCCGGCTCCGCCTCGGACATCAAGATCCACGCCGAGCGGCTGCTGCACACCAAGAAGCGCATGGCCGAGCTCACCGCCCAGCACACGGGCCAGACGGTCGAGCAGATCACCCGTGACTCGGACCGCGACCGCTGGTTCGACGCCTTCGAGGCCAAGGAGTACGGCCTCATCGACGACGTGATCGCCACGGCCGCCGGCATGCCGGGCGGCGGCGGCACCGGGGCCTGAGCGGTCCCCGCGAGGCTCCACGAGCCCCGTGGGACCCCGACCCGGGCCCGTGAGAGCCCCGGGGGCCCCAGCAGCCCCAGCCGACCGCCTCAGCCCCTTTCAGGAGACACCGTGAACGCATTCCCCGGCAGCGGGATCCACGACCGTACGCAGGCCGCGCAGGACACCGGCTCGCAGGGCCGCTACACCGGTCCGCGGGCCGAGTCCCGTTACGTCATTCCGCGCTTCGTCGAGCGCACCTCCCAGGGCATCCGCGAGTACGACCCGTACGCGAAGCTCTTCGAGGAGCGCGTGATCTTCCTCGGCGTGCAGATCGACGACGCCTCCGCCAACGACGTCATGGCGCAGCTGCTGTGCCTGGAGTCGATGGACCCCGACCGGGACATCTCGGTCTACATCAACAGCCCCGGCGGCTCCTTCACCGCGCTCACCGCGATCTACGACACGATGCAGTACGTGAAGCCGGACATCCAGACGGTGTGCATGGGCCAGGCCGCCTCCGCCGCCGCGGTCCTGCTCGCCGCCGGCACGCCCGGCAAGCGCATGGCGCTGCCGAACGCCCGGGTGCTGATCCACCAGCCGTACAGCGAGACCGGCCGCGGTCAGGTCTCCGACCTGGAGATCGCCGCCAACGAGATCCTCCGCATGCGCACGCAGCTGGAGGACATGCTGGCCAAGCACTCCACCCGCCCGATCGAGAAGATCCGCGAGGACATCGAGCGCGACAAGATCCTCACGGCCGAGGACGCGCTGGAGTACGGCCTGATCGACCAGATCATCACCACCCGGAAGATGGACAACTCCAGCCTGCGCTGAGGCGGGGCTGGGGTGTAACGTCTGCCGCCCCTTGGCACGGTTTGGCACGGTCCACGTCAAAGTGAACCGTGCCGAGGGGGGCCCGTACGGGGGGCCAGGCAAGGTACCGTCGGACATAAGGCAGCACCAGGAGCCGCCGGACACGGACGTCCGGTCGTCTCCCAGGCGAAGGGGAAGCACACCGTGGCACGCATCGGTGACGGCGGCGATCTGCTCAAGTGCTCGTTCTGCGGCAAGAGCCAGAAGCAGGTCAAGAAGCTCATCGCAGGGCCCGGTGTGTACATCTGCGACGAGTGCATCGACCTCTGCAACGAGATCATCGAGGAGGAGCTCGCCGAGACCAGCGAGGTCCGCTGGGAGGAGCTCCCCAAGCCCCGCGAGATCTACGAGTTCCTCGAGGGGTACGTGGTGGGCCAGGAGGCGGCCAAGAAGGCCCTCTCCGTCGCGGTGTACAACCACTACAAGCGCGTCCAGGCCGGGGAGAACGGCGGCGCCCAGGGCCGTGACGACGCCATCGAGCTGGCGAAGTCCAACATCCTGCTGCTGGGCCCCACGGGCTCCGGCAAGACGCTGCTGGCGCAGACCCTCGCCCGCATGCTGAACGTCCCGTTCGCGATCGCCGACGCCACGGCGCTCACCGAGGCCGGCTACGTCGGCGAGGACGTCGAGAACATCCTGCTCAAGCTGATCCAGGCCGCCGACTACGACGTCAAGAAGGCCGAGACCGGGATCATCTACATCGACGAGATCGACAAGGTCGCCCGAAAGAGCGAAAACCCGTCGATCACCCGGGACGTCAGCGGCGAAGGCGTGCAGCAGGCCCTGCTGAAGATCCTCGAGGGCACCACCGCCTCCGTGCCGCCGCAGGGCGGACGCAAGCACCCGCACCAGGAGTTCATCCAGATCGACACGACGAACGTGCTGTTCATCGTGGGCGGCGCCTTCGCCGGTCTGGAGAAGATCATCGAGGGCCGGGCGGGCGCCAAGGGCATCGGCTTCGGCGCGACGATCCGCTCCAAGCGGGAGATGGAGTCCAAGGACCAGTTCGAGGAGGTCATGCCGGAGGACCTGGTCAAGTTCGGCATGATCCCCGAGTTCATCGGCCGGCTCCCCGTCATCACCAGCGTGCACAACCTCGACCGCGAGGCGCTGCTGCAGATCCTCGTCGAGCCGCGCAACGCGCTGGTGAAGCAGTACCAGCGTCTCTTCGAACTCGACGGCGTGGAGCTGGACTTCGAGCGCGAGGCGCTGGAGGCCATCGCCGACCAGGCGATCCTGCGCCAGACCGGCGCCCGCGGCCTGCGCGCCATCATGGAGGAGGTCCTCCAGGGCGTGATGTACGAGGTGCCGTCCCGCAAGGACGTGGCCCGCGTGGTCATCACCGCCGACGTGGTGCTCTCCAACGTCAACCCGACCCTCATCCCGCGCGACTCGCGCGGCCGGGGCTCGGGCGAGCAGAAGACGGCGTAGTCCGCACGCCTCCCGGGCGTTCGGGCACAGGACGACGAAAGGGCGTCCGGCGCACCGCGCCGGACGCCCTTCTCCTGTGTCCGGGGCCTACTGGGCGACCCGGACCTCCTCGCGCACGTCGGCGGCCAGCTCCGCGGACTCGTCGAGCGAGTACGTCTTGCCGGCGGCGGTCGGCTCGACCACGGCGACCGTGCTGTAGTCGGCCCACACGCACATGAACGTCGTCTGGTCCTTCTCGGTGACCGGGTGCTGGGTCTCGGCCTCCTGGCACTTCATCACGGCGCCGTCCAGCCCGCCGGGGGACACCGACTTGGGCTCGCCGACCAGGTTGACCTTCTCGTCGTCGGTGTTCTTGTGCATCTGCGTGAACATCACGTCGAGCGCCTTCTCCGGGTCCTCGACCTTGCCGTAGACGCCGAAGTAGGTGATGTTCTCCGCCGACTCCAGCTTCGTCACGTCGGCCGAGTCCTCGGGGTCGAGCTGCGTGAGGTCGATGGTGGAGTAGACGGCGCCGACCGAGGTCGCGTCGCTCACGCCGGCCGTCGCCAGGTCCTTGGCGTCGCTGGAGCTGGCCTCCTTCTCCTGCGCCGGGCCCTGACGGTCGTACTTGTTCGAGAGGACCGACGAGGGCGCGGTCAGCTTGTGCGGGCCGTCGTCCTCCAGGCCGCCGGCGCCCCCGCCGCCGCCGATCAGGAAGTACGCGCCCACACCGACGGCCGCGACGACCGCGACCGCGCCGACGACGATCGCGGCCACCTTGCCGCCGCCTCCGCCGGAGGCCGGGGGCTGGGGCGGCATGCCGTACTGCGGCTGGCCGTACGGGGGCTGACCGTACTGCGGCTGCTGCGGCGGAACTCCCGGGTGGCCGGGCTGCTGCGGGTGGCCGTAACCGGGCTGGGCGGGCGGGGGCGTCTGCTGGGGGTAGCCGTAGCCGGGCTGGCCGGGCGGGGTCTGCGGCGGCTGGCCGTACGGTCCCGGCTGGCCGTAGGGGCCGGGCTGCTGGGGCTGCCCGCCGTACGGGCCCGGCTGGTTGAAGCTCATGACTGGGTTCCCCCTCGTGTTCGCTGCTGCGGTGCCGTCAGACCTTGACGCGGATCTGCTCACGGAGCCGGGTGGTGAGGTCGACCGCCGTGTCCTTGTCGACCCCCGTGCCGGCGTTGTCGCCGGGCGAGACCATGCCGACCGTGCTGTGGTCGGCCCAGGCGCAGAACCAGTCCGTCGACTCCTTCTCGGTGAGCGCGTTGGTGCTCTTCGTCGACTGGCACTTCGCCACCGTACCGGCGATCTCGACCTCCTCGGGCTCGCCGACCAGCTCGGCGTTCTGCATGCCGCCCGAGGAGCCGGAGGACGCCTTCTCGACCTGCTCCTGGATGTGGGAGAAGAACTTGTCCAGCGTCTTCTCCGGGTCGGCGATCTCGCCGTAACCGCCCACCATGGTGACGCCCTTGGCGGTCAGCAGTTCGGAACGGTCGGGAAAGTCGCCCGCGGTGCCGGGGTCGGCCGGGTCGTAGTCGCCGAAGTCGGCGGTGGACCACTGGCCGAGGACGGCGGTGCCGTTCTCGACCCCGCTGCTCTCCATGTCCTTCGCGGTGTCGGAGCCGCTCTCCTCGGCGCCGTCGCCGAACCGGTCGTACTCGCCCAGCACGGTCTCCGGCGTGGTCAGCTTGTGCGGGCCGTCGTCCGTCAGTCCGGCCGCGCTGCCGCCGTCGCCGCCGAGGAGGAAGTAGGCGCCCACGCCGATGGCCGTGACGACCGCGACGGCGCCGACGACGATCGCGGCCACCTTGCCGCCGCCTTTGCCGCCGGAGGCGGGGGGCTGGGGCGGCATGCCGTACGGGGGCTGACCGTACTGCGGCGGCTGGCCGTAGGGCGTCTGCTGCGGGTGGCCGTAGCCGGGCTGGGCGGGCGGGGGCGTCTGCTGGGGGTAGCCGTAGCCGGGCTGGCCGGGCGGGGTCTGCGGCGGCTGGCCGTACGGTCCCGGCTGCCCGTACGGACCGGGCTGCTGCGGCTGCCCGCCGTACGGGCCCGGCTGGTCGTGACTCATGACGGGGTTCCCCTCCGGACGCTTACCTGGTGCTGACATCCTGGCTCAGAGTCGGCGACTCCAGACCGGCGGGGGTCGCACCGTTACAAAGGAATCGCGTTTCGGGACAGCACCGTGACGGCTCTAAACTGAGCGCGTGACCGACAACGCTCAGCAGCAGCCACCAGCGCCCACGACCGAACTGCCGACCCAGTACGCGCCGGCCGACGTAGAGGGGCCGCTGTACGAGCGCTGGGTGGAGCGGGGTTACTTCGAGGCGGACGCGAAGAGCGACAAGCCGCCGTACGCCGTCGTCATCCCCCCGCCGAACGTCACCGGCAGCCTGCATCTCGGCCACGCCTTCGAGCACACGCTGATCGACGCCCTCACCCGCCGCAAGCGCATGCAGGGCTACGAGACGCTGTGGCAGCCCGGCATGGACCACGCCGGCATCGCCACGCAGAACGTGGTCGAGCGGGAGCTCGCCAAGGAGGGCAAGTCCCGCCACGACCTGGGCCGCGAGGCGTTCGTCGAGCGGGTCTGGAAGTGGAAGGCCGAGTCCGGCGGCCAGATCAGCGGCCAGATGCGCCGCCTCGGCGACGGCGTCGCCTGGACGCGTGAGCGCTTCACCATGGACGAGGGACTGTCCAAGGCCGTCCAGACGATCTTCAAGCGGCTCTACGACGACGAGCTGATCTACCGCGCCGAGCGCATCATCAACTGGTGCCCGCGCTGCCTGACCGCGATCTCCGACATCGAGGTCAACTACCAGGAGGACGACGGCGAGCTCGTCTCCATGAAGTACGGGGAGGGGGACGACACCATCGTCGTGGCCACGACCCGCGCGGAGACGATGCTCGGCGACACGGCCGTCGCCGTCCACCCCGAGGACGAGCGCTACCGGCACCTCGTCGGCAAGCTCGTCAAGCTGCCGCTGACCGACCGCTCCATCCCGGTCGTCGCCGACGAGCACGTCGACCCCGAGTTCGGCACCGGCGCCGTCAAGGTGACCCCGGCCCACGACCCGAACGACTTCGAGATCGGCCAGCGCCACGGCCTGCCGTCCATCACCGTGATGGACGAGCACGCCGTCATCACCGCGCACGGCCCCTTCCTCGGCCTGGACCGCCTGGAGGCCCGCTCCGCCATCGTCGCCGCGCTGCGCGCCGAGGGCCGGATCGTCGCCGAGAAGCGCCCCTACGTCCACTCCGTCGGCCACTGCTCGCGGTGCAGGACCACCATCGAGCCGCGGCTGTCCATGCAGTGGTGGGTCAAGGTCGGCCCGCTCGCCAAGGCGGCCGGCGACGCGGTCCGCGACGGCCGGGTCACGATCCACCCGCAGGAGATGGAGAAGCGCTACTTCGACTGGGTCGACAACCTCCACGACTGGTGCATCTCGCGGCAGTTGTGGTGGGGCCACCGCATCCCCGTCTGGTACGGCCCGGACGGCGAGGTCGTCTGCGTCGGACCGGACGAGGAGCCGCCGAGCGGCGAGGGCTGGCACCAGGACTCCGACGTCCTCGACACCTGGTTCTCCTCCGGCCTGTGGCCCTTCTCCACCCTGGGCTGGCCCGAGCGGACCGAGTCGCTCGCGAAGTTCTACCCGAACTCCGTCCTGGTCACCGGCTACGACATCCTCTTCTTCTGGGTCGCCCGGATGATGATGTTCGGCCTCTACGCCATGGACGGCACCCCGCCGTTCCACACCATCGCCCTGCACGGCATGGTCCGTGACCAGAACGGCAAGAAGATGTCCAAGTCCTTCGGGAACGTGGTCAACCCGCTGGACTGGATGGACAAGTACGGCTCCGACGCGCTCCGCTTCACCCTGGCGCGCGGCGCCAACCCCGGCGTCGACGTGCCGATCGGCGAGGACTGGGTCCAGGGCTCGCGGAACTTCGCCAACAAAATCTGGAACGCCACGCGCTTCGCGCTGATGAACGGCGCCACGGTCGAGGGCCCGCTGCCGGACGCGTCGGCGATGTCGCCCACCGACCGCTGGATCCTGTCCCGGCTGAACTCGGTCGTCGCCGAGGTCGACGCGTACTACGACGACTACCAGTTCGCCAAGCTGTCGGACGCGCTGTTCCACTTCGCCTGGGACGAGGTCTTCGACTGGTACGTCGAGCTGTCCAAGACGACGTTCCAGGCGGGCGGCGAGGCGGCCGAGGTCAGCAAGCGCGTCCTCGGCGAGGTCCTCGACGTCACGCTGCGGCTGCTGCACCCGGTGGTCCCGTTCGTCACCGAGACCCTGTGGACGACGCTGACCGGCGGCGAGTCCCTGGTCATCGCCGACTGGCCGGCCGACAGCGGCTTCCGCGACGAGGCCGCCGAGCGGGAGATCGCCATGCTCCAGTCGGTGATCACCGAGGTCCGCCGGTTCCGCGCCGACCAGGGGCTGCAGCCCGGCCAGCGGGTCCCGGCCCGCCTCACGCTGGAGGGCACCGCCCTCGCCGCGCACGAGCCGGCCGTCCGCCAGCTGCTGCGGCTCCAGCCGGAGGGAGAGGCCTTCACGGCCACGGCGACCCTGCCCGTCGCCGGTGTCGAGGTTGCGCTGGACCTGTCCGGCGTGATCGACGTCGCCGCCGAGCGCAAGCGGCTCGCCAAGGACCTCGCCGCCGCCGAGAAGGAGAAGGCCCAGGCGACGGCGAAGCTCGGCAACGAGGCGTTCCTGGCCAAGGCCCCGGACCAGGTGGTCGACAAGATCCGCACGCGGCTCGCCAAGGCGGAGGAGGACATCGTCCGCATCCGCACCCAGCTCGAGCGGCTGCCCCAGGCCTGACCCCAGGCCCGCGGCCCCGACGGCCCCCGACCGGGTACCTTCCGGCCGGGGGCCGTTCACGTCGCGGTGGGGCCCCGGTAACCCGGGAGAGGGAACCTGCGGGCTCCGCCCCGCCGGCCCGGCCCCCGTGCGCCGGCCGGCCCCGCCGCCAGGAGCCCCCCGCCGATGTCCTCACCCGTGTCCCCCGCCGCCGCGCCGGAAGCACCGGACCGCACCGCCGACCGGGAGCGGCGCCACGACATCGACCTGCTGCGCGTGCTGTGCACCGCCGCCGTGGTGCTGGTGCACGCCTCCGCCGAGTTCATCGACGCGGGCCACCGCACCACCGGGATCCTCGGCGACACGGCCGGACGGTTCGCGGTGCCGGTGTTCTTCGCGATGGCCGGCTGGGCCGCGCTGGCCGGCGCGCCCGTGGGCGACGAGGCCCGGCTGCTCGCCCGGCTCGGCCGGATCCTGCGCCCGATGGCCGTGTGGACCGCGCTCTACCTGCTGGGCGCGTACCTGACCGGCGTGTCCGGCGCCGGCACGGGCGAGGAGGCGGTGCGGGCGCTCTTCGGGTCCGTCGAGGCCTCCTTCCACCTCTGGTACCTGTACGCCTACGTCCCCCTGATCCTGCTGCTCGGCGTCGTGGTGCTGGTGGTGCGGCGGCGTGCCCTGCCCCGCCGGTCCCTGGCACTGCTCGCCGTCCTCGCGGTCACCCCCGCGCTCGTCGGCGACGTGCGGGAGATCACCGGCTGGGCGCCGCCCGACTGGGGGTGGTCGGTGTCGCTGTCCACGGTGGTGTACGCGGTGGCCGGCGCCGCCCTGCTCGCCGCCCCGCGCCTCGGGCCGCGCGCGCTGTGGGCCGCGGGTGCCGGGGTCGCGTTCGCCGTCCTCGCCGTGTACCAGCTCACGGTGCGCCACCCCGCCGCCTACGGCAGCGTGGCGGTGGCCGCCGTGACCCTCGCGGTGCTCGGCACGGTGGCCCGGGTGCGGGTGCCGGAGCGGGTCCGGCCGCTGGTGGCGCGGCTGTCGGACGCGTCGTTCGGGACGTACCTGGTGCATCTGCTGTGGGTGCGGCTGCTGGCCGGGCCGGTCGCCGGGCGGCTGCCGGACGGGCCCTGGGCGCCGGTCGCGCTGGCCGTGACGGCGGTGGCGGCGGCCGCGCTGTCCTTCGCCGTGAGCGTGCTGTGGGGACGGCCCGGGTGGCGGAAGTGGCTCGGCTGACCGCGCGCCGGGGTGCGCGGGGGAGAACCCGCGCCGCTCCGTAGACTGGGGACCGTGAGCGAGCGCCCAGATTCAGCAGGTCCCGACCCGGACGACACCTTCGACGAGTTCGCGGAGCTCGTGGAGGAGGAGACCCGCCGCGACCCCGACCTCGCGGTGATCGAGGCCGGCAGCCGTACGCTGCGCACCCAGGGCGGCCCGCCGCAGGCGGACGTCCCCGCGCGCCCCGCCGACCCCGAGGTCGACAAGGCCCTGCGCGAGGTGGAGGCGGAGCTCGCCACCCGCTGGGGCGAGACCAAGCTCGAGCCTTCGGTGGACCGCATCTCCGCGCTGATGGACGTCCTGGGCGAGCCGCAGCGCTCGTATCCGTCGATCCACATCACCGGCACCAACGGCAAGACCTCCACCGCCCGCATGATCGAGGCCCTCCTCGGCGCCTTCGACCTGCGCACCGGCCGCTACACCTCCCCGCACGTCCAGTCCGTCACCGAGCGGATCAGCCTCGACGGGGCGCCCGTCTCCGCCGAGCGGTTCATCGAGACGTACCAGGACGTCAAGCCGTACGTGGAGATGGTCGACGCCGCCCAGGAGTACCGGCTGTCCTTCTTCGAGGTGCTGACCGGCATGGCGTACGCGGCCTTCGCCGACGCGCCCGTGGACGTGGCGGTCGTCGAGGTCGGCATGGGCGGCGCCTGGGACGCGACGAACGTCATCGACGCCGGCGTCGCCGTGGTGACGCCGATCGACCTGGACCACACCGACCGGCTCGGCGGCACGCCCGCGGAGATCGCCGGGGAGAAGGCCGGCGTGATCAAGCCGGACGCGACGGTGGTCATGGCGCAGCAGCCGGTGGACGCCGCCCAGGTGCTGCTGAAGAAGGCCGTCGAGGTGGGCGCCACCGTGGCCCGCGAGGGCCTGGAGTTCGGCGTCCTCGACCGGCAGGTCGCCGTCGGCGGCCAGCTGATGACGCTGCGCGGGCTGGGCGGCGAGTACACCGAGGTGTACCTGCCGCTGCACGGCGCCCACCAGGCGCACAACGCGGCGGTGGCCCTCGCGGCCGTCGAGGCGTTCTTCGGCGTCGGCGCCCAGCGCGCCGGATCGCTCGACATCGACACCGTGCGCAAGGCGTTCGCCTCCGTCGCCTCGCCGGGCCGGCTGGAGGTGGTGCGCCGGTCGCCGACCGTCGTGCTGGACGCCGCGCACAACCCGGCGGGTGCGCGGGCGGCGGCCGCCGCGATCGGGGAGGCCTTCCAGTTCAGCCGCCTGATCGGCGTGGTCGGCGCGAGCGGCGACAAGAACGTGCGTGAGCTGCTGGAGGCGTTCGAGCCGGTGTTCGCCGAGATCGTCGTCACCCAGAACTCCAGTCACCGCGCGATGGACGCCGACGCGCTGGCCGCGGTCGCCGTGGAGGTGTTCGGCGAGGAGCGCGTGCAGGTCGAGCCGCGGCTGCCGGACGCCCTGGAGGCCGCGATCACGCTGGCCGAGGAGGAGGGCGAGTTCGCGGGCGGCGGTGTGTTCGTCACCGGTTCCGTCATCACGGTCGGCGAGGCCCGGCTGCTCCTGGGGAAGGGCTGAGATCCCGTGCGTACGCTCTGTTCTTCGACGCTGATCGGCGAGTTCTTCATCATCGGGTTCGCCGGTCTGGTCGCGATGAAGCAGCCCGACCTGTCGACCGGCACGGTGTGGACGGTCTGCGGCATCGCCATGTTCCTGTCCGTCGCGCTGTGCGGGATGGTCAGCCGGCCGGGCGGGGTCGCCCTGGGCTGGGCGCTGCAGATCGCGCTCGTCGCCTCCGGCGTGTTCGTCCCGATGATGTTCTTCCTGGGCGGGGTGTTCGCGCTGCTGTGGTGGGCGTCGGTGCACTTCGGGCGAAAGGTGGACGAGGCAAAGGCCCGTTTCGCCGCACAGGCGGAGCAGCCCGACACTGCGTGACGGACCGTCCGACACGCCCGGTAACCTCTTTGCCCCGCACCATTTGACGCACAAGGAGCCCGCAGTGACCCAGCGCACCCTCGTCCTCCTCAAGCCCGACGCCGTCCGTCGTGGCCTGACCGGCGAGATCATCAGCCGCATCGAGCGCAAGGCCGGCTGGAGGATCACCGCGCTGGAGCTGCGCACGCTGGACCAGGACACGCTGGAGCAGCACTACGGGGAGCACCGGGGCAAGCCCTTCTACGAGCCGCTCGTGGAGTTCATGGCGTCCGGTCCGGTCGTCGCGATGATCGTCGAGGGCGAGCGGGTCATCGAGGGCGTGCGCCGGCTCGCCGGCCCCACCGACCCCATCGCCGCCGCCCCGGGCTCGATCCGCGGTGACTACGGCGTGATCGTGCGGGAGAACCTGATCCACGCGTCCGACTCGGAGGAGTCGTCCGACCGGGAGATCAAGATCTTCTTCCCGGGTCACGCCTGAGGCCGTTCCGAGGCGCGCCGGTCGCAGCCGTGACCGGCGCGCCTCGTCGTGGGCGGATCCGGCGGTGACCCGGTGCGGCCGGACGGACACGGTAGGGTGTCGTCGCGCGCGGGACGCGGAACCGCGACGAAATCCGCGCATAACGATCACGTCGCGGCCGCGGCCTGGGTATTTGTCGTGCCTCGGAGGGTCTGGGAGCTTTGCCCCGGACCGTTTTGGCATATGCACGGCGTTCGGGGGAACGGATGCCCCCGTTGGCCCGTCTCCACAGGCAGGGCGACGCGCCGTCTGATGACAATGGCGAAGACCCTCGCACAGTGTTCGCGGAGGCACGTCTACCATGGACGCCATCGCGTCACCGCACCCACCTCGCCGACCTGAGAAGCCCTCAAAAGCTCGCGGGAAGGCCAGACGAATCCTGATGGGGAACTCAATGTCGTTCATCGGCCGTGACATGGCTGTCGACCTCGGGACCGCCAACACGCTGGTGTACGTCAGGGGTCGCGGAATCGTACTCAACGAGCCGTCCGTCGTCGCGATCAACACCAACACCGGTGGCATCCTCGCGGTCGGTGCCGAAGCGAAGAAGATGATCGGACGCACGCCGGGCAACATCGTCGCCGTGCGTCCGCTGAAGGACGGCGTCATCGCCGACTTCGAGATCACCGAGCGGATGCTCCGCTACTTCATCCTGAAGATCCACAAGCGGCGGTATCTGGCTCGTCCGCGGGTCGTCGTCTGCGTGCCCTCCGGCATCACGGGCGTCGAGCGCCGCGCCGTCATCGAGGCGTCGTCCCAGGCCGGCGCCCGGCAGGTGCACATCATCGAGGAGCCCATGGCGGCCGCCATCGGCTCCGGCCTGCCGGTCCACGAGGCCACCGGCAACATGGTGGTGGACATCGGCGGCGGCACGACGGAGGTCGCGGTCATCTCCCTCGGCGGCATCGTCACCGCCCAGTCCATCCGGGTCGCGGGTGACGAGCTGGACAACGCCATCATCCAGCACATCAAGAAGGAGTACTCGCTCCTGCTGGGTGAGCGGTCGGCGGAACAGATCAAGATCACGATCGGTTCGGCGTACGACCTCGACACCGACGAGCACACCGAAGTCCGTGGCCGGGACCTCGTCTCCGGGCTGCCGAAGACCGTGGTGATCTCCGCCGCCGAAGTGCGCAAGGCGATCGAGGAACCGGTCAACGCCATCGTGGACGCGGTCAAGACGACCCTCGACAAGTGCCCGCCCGAGCTGTCCGGCGACATCATGGACCGGGGCATCGTGCTGACCGGCGGCGGCGCCCTGCTGCGCGGACTCGACGAGCGGCTGCGCCGGGAGACCGGCATGCCGATCCACATCGCCGAGGACCCCCTGGACAGCGTGGCGCTCGGCTCCGGCAAGTGCGTCGAGGAGTTCGAGGCCCTCCAGCAGGTGCTGGACGCCCAGCCCCGCAGATGACACACCGCCACGACTCCGCCGTACGAGACGTCGCCTCTCGTGCGGCGGAGCGCTGGTATCGAGGGACGGCCCGGGCGGTGACGCCCCGAAGAGCCCGCACCACAACCTGAACAGACCCCACCTCATACCCGTTCTCGACGAGGAAGGCACGGCCGCCGCACGTGAGGGACACGAAAGAGAGCCGGCTGCTCCTGGTGCTGCTGATCGCCATCGCGTTCGCGCTGATCACGGTGGACATCCGCGGTGGGGAGGACTCACCGGTGGACGGTGCCCGGCAGGCGGCGGCGTCGGTCTTCGGCCCGATCGAGAACGGCGTGTCCGGCGCGGTCGACCCGATCGGCAACGCGGTCACCGCCGTCCGCGAGTCCGGCGACCGCCACGACCGGCTCGCCCGGCTGGAGCGGGAGAACGCGGCGCTCAAGGCCGAACTCGGCAGCGACGACCGCAGCCGCAGCCGCCTCAAGCAGCTCGACAAGCTGCTCGGCGTCGCCGGCAAGGGCCAGTACGGCATCAAGGGCGCCCAGGTCATCGCCATAGGAGCGGCCCAGGGCTTCTCCTGGACCATCACCATCGACGCCGGCGCCGACGACGGCATCGAGCGCGACATGACCGTCCTCAACGGCGACGGCCTGGTCGGCCGCGTCACCACCGTCGGTCCGAGCACCGCCACCGTGCTGCTCGCCAGCGACCCCGACTTCACCGTCGGCACCCGCATGGAGTCCACCGACGAACTCGGCTTCGCCTCCGGCCAGGGTGACCGCCCGCTGCGCGTCGAACTGCTCAACGGCAAGGCCGAGATCAAGAAGGGCGACCGGCTGGTCACCTTCGGCTCGCAGGCCGACAAGCCGTTCGTGCCCGGCGTCCCGGTCGGCGTCGTCTCCCGCGTCGACCCCTCCGGCGGCGACCTGACCCGCACCCTGTACGTCACGCCGTTCGTCAACTTCAGCAAGCTCGACGTGGTCGGCGTCGTCGTCCAGGCGCCGAAGAAGGACCCGCGCGACACGGTGCTGCCCAGGAAGCCCGAGCCGACCCCCACGCCGACCGTGACCGTGACCGTCACGCCCTCGGCGCCCGCCGACGGTCCCGACCAGCCAGAGCAGTAGGAGCTGTCACCCCATGCGCGTCAACCGGATCCTGCTCTCCAGCTCGCTGATCGTCGTCGCCCTCGTCGTCCAGGTGAGCGTCCTCGCCCGCCTCCACCTCCCGGGCGCCGTCCCCGACCTGCTGCTGCTCGTCGTCCTCGGACTCGCCCTGGTCTACGGGCACGTCGGCGGCGCCCTGGTCGGCTTCGCCGCCGGCCTCCTCGCCGACCTCGCGCCGCCCGCCGACCACGCGGCCGGGCGCTACGCCCTCGTGCTGTGCGTCATCGGCTACCTCGCCGGACTCGTCAAACCCGAGAACGGGCAGGTGAGGACGGCGGCCGGACCGATGCTCGTGGTGGTCGCCGCCGCCGTCGGCTCCACCCTGCTCTACGCCGGCGTCGGCGCCCTCGTCGGGGACACCGCGGCCCGTCATGTCGGCCTCGGTGGCCTGCTGTTCACCGCCGCCCTGTACGACCTGCTGCTCGCCCCCTTCGTGGTGCCCGGCGTGATGGCACTGGCCCGGCGCGCCGAGAACGACCCCCTCGCCGAGACGAACTCCCCCAAGGCCGGGGACCTCTCCTCGGGCTGGCTCTCCGGCGGCACCGGCCTGCGCATCGGCGGCCAGCGCAACGGCCTGCGGGTCAAGGCGGCCCGCGCCCGCTCGGCCCGCGCCGGACGCATCAAGGGGGTCAAGCGCCTGTGACCTCCCCAAACTTCACCAGCACGAGTGAACGCGGCGGGAACGCGCGTCCACCGGCCGGCCGTTCACCACTCGTCAGCTCACACCCGCACGCGCTCTGAGAGGGGAGGAAGCCGCGTGACCAACATCCCCGAGACCGGCCGCAGCCCACGGGTCCAGATCCGGCTCGTCGTCATCCAGGTCCTCGTCATCTCCCTGCTCGGCACCCTCGGCGGGCGCCTGTGGTACCTCCAGATCCGCGAAGGCGACCAGTACGCCAAGGAGGCCTCCGGCAACCACGTGCAGCAGGTCGTCCAGCCCGCCGTGCGCGGCTCCATCCTGGACGCCCGCGGCGTGGCCCTCGCGGACAACGAGACGCGGCTGGTCGTCTCCGCCTCCCGCACCGACCTCATGAAGATGCCGGACGACGGCAAGGCGGTCCTCACCAAGCTCGCCGGCGTCCTCGGCATGAAGCCCCAGGACGTCATGATGAAGGTCCGGCTGTGCAACGCCGAGACCCCCCAGCCCTGCTGGAACGGCTCGCCGTACCAGCCGATCCCCATCACCGACGAGGCCACGCCCAAGCAGGCCCTGCAGATCCGGGAGCGCGCCGAGGACTTCCCCGGCATCACCGCCGAGCCGCAGGCGCTGCGCCGCTACCCGAGCCCCGGCAAGGCCAACACCGCCCAGGTCCTCGGCTACCTCTCGCCCGTCACCGACGAGGAGATCCAGCAGGCCCAGGACACCGACTCGCCCTACCTGCGCTCGGACATGGTCGGCCGCTCCGGCCTGGAGCGGCAGTACGACAAGCAGCTGCGCGGCAAGGCCGGCGTCACCCGCTACGAGGTCGACAAGCTCGGCCGCGTCCTCGGCCAGGCCCAGTCCGACCCGGCCGAGCCCGGCGCCAACCTCGTCACCAGCATCGACTCCCGCGTGCAGCGCATCGCCGAGTACGAGCTCAACGAGGCGATGAAGGAGGCCCGCAAGCAGCACGACCGCAACACCAACCGGAACTACGAGGCCGACTCCGGCGCCGTCGTCGTCATGGAGGCCAAGACCGGCCGCGTCGTCGCCATGGCCTCCAACCCGACCTACGACCCCAACTCCTGGGTCGGCGGCATCTCCGCCAAGGACTACGCCGAGCTCACCGGCGAGAAGTCCAACTACCCGCTGCTGAACCGCGCCATCCAGGGCCTGTCGGCGCCCGGCTCCATCTTCAAGGTGATCCCGACGGCCGCCGCCGTCAAGGCCGGCTACTCCTTCGAGGGCCCCTACAACTGCTCCAGCTCGTACTCCATCGGCGGCCAGGTCTTCAAGAACTTCGAGTCGCAGAACCACGGTGCGATCAGCCTGGGCCGGGCGCTCGAGGTCTCCTGCGACACCGTCTTCTACGCCCTCTCCCACGAGGAGTGGAAGCGCGACGGCGGCAACAAGCCGAAGAAGAACGCCAACGACTGGTTCTACAAGGTCGCCCACCAGTTCGGCCTCGGCAAGGAGACCGGCATCGACCTGCCCAACGAGGTCACCGGCCGCGTCCCCGACCGCCAGTGGAAGGCCGACTACTGGAAGGCCAACAAGGACGCCTGGTGCAAGTACGGCAAGAAGGGCGGCAGCTACGCCGAGCAGATCGCCTACGAGAACTGCCTCGAAGGCAACCGGCTGCGCGCCGGTGACTCGGTGAACTACTCCATCGGACAGGGCGACACGCTCGTCACCCCGATCCAGATGGCCACCATCTACGCGGCCCTCTCCAACGGCGGCACCCTGTACACCCCCACCGTCGGCAAGGCCGTCATCAGCCCCGACGGCAAGACCGTCACGGAGATCGAGCCCAAGGCGCACGGCAAGCTGCCGACCTCGAAGAAGACGCTCGAGCAGATAGACGAAGCCCTCGAGGGAGTCGCCACCCGCGGTACGGCCGCGTGGCGGTTCGAGGGCTGGCCGCAGGACGAGATCCCGATGCACGCCAAGACCGGTACGGCCGAGGTGTACGGCAAGCAGACCACCTCGTGGTTCGCCACCTACACCGAGGACTACGCGATCGTCATGACGATCGCGCAGGGCGGCACCGGTTCCGGCGCCTCGGGCCCCGCCGTGCGCAACATCTACAACGCCCTCTACGGCGTGTCCGAGGACGGCGAGATCGACGACAAGAAGGCGCTGTTGCCCAAGCCGCAGAAGGCCCTGCCCAAGGTCCGCACGGACGGCACGATCACCTCGCCGAAGGTCGCCAAGGACTTCGCCGAGGAGTTCCGGGCCACACCGTCGCCGGACGCCGGGGCCACGGCCCCGCAGCAGGACGACGACCCGGCCGACCCGCAGCAGGCCGGCACGGTCCCGTCGCCCGAGAACACCAACCGCGACACCCGCCGCAGACGACGGCGGGGCGGCGGCCCCGGCCGCGGCGGGGGACACCCGCGCGGCCGCGGCCCCCGGCCGCGCGCGGCACGCCCGGAGAGGACGGCGTCATGACCGGCGGCGTCAACAGCTTCCAGGTCTCCGGGTACGGACCCGAGCGGGCCGGCTGGACACGGGTGTTCGCCCGCGACGGCCTGGCCCGCCGGCTGGACTGGCCGATACTGCTCTCGGCGCTCGCCCTGTCCCTGCTCGGCTCCCTGCTGGTCTACTCGGCCACCCGCAACCGCACCGAGCTGAACCAGGGCGACCCGTACTACTTCCTGGTCCGGCACTGGCTGAACACCGGCATCGGCGTCGCCCTGATGATCGGCGCCGTCTGGCTCGGCCACCGCGGGCTGCGCACGGCCGTACCGCTGCTGTACGGCGCCTCGGTCTTCCTCATCCTGCTGGTGCTCACCCCGCTGGGCTCCACGATCAACGGCGCCCACTCCTGGATCAAGCTGCCCGGCGGCTTCTCCCTCCAGCCCTCGGAGTTCGTGAAGATCACGATCATCCTCGGCATGGCCATGCTGCTGGCGGCGCGCGTCGACGCGGGCGACAAGCCCTACCCCGACCACCGCACGGTGCTCCAGGCGCTCGGCCTCGCCGTCGTGCCGATGCTGATCGTGATGCTCATGCCCGACCTCGGGTCGGTCATGGTGATGGTCGTCATCGTGCTCGGCGTGCTGCTCGCCTCCGGGGCCTCCAACCGGTGGGTCTTCGGCCTGATCGGCGCGGGCGCGGCCGGCGCGATCACCGTCTGGCAGCTCGGCGTCCTCGACGAGTACCAGATCAACCGCTTCGCCGCCTTCGCCAACCCGGAACTCGACCCGGCCGGCGTCGGCTACAACACCAACCAGGCCCGCATCGCCATCGGCTCCGGCGGACTGACCGGCTCCGGCCTCTTCCAGGGCTCGCAGACCACCGGCCAGTTCGTGCCCGAGCAGCAGACCGACTTCGTCTTCACGGTCGCCGGCGAGGAACTGGGCTTCGTCGGTGGCGCACTGATCATCGCCCTGCTCGGGGTCATCCTCTGGCGCGCCTGCCGCATCGCCCGCGACACCACCGACCTGTACGGGACGATCGTCGCGGCGGGCATCGTCGCCTGGTTCGCCTTCCAGAGCTTCGAGAACATCGGCATGACCCTGGGCATCATGCCGGTCACCGGCCTGCCCCTGCCCTTCGTGTCGTACGGCGGTTCCTCGATGTTCGCGGTATGGCTGGCGGTGGGCCTGCTGCAGTCGATCCGGATGCAACGCCCCATGTCCGCCTGACCGCCCGCCTCCGACCGGGTCCCACCCGGCCCCGCCCACTCCCGCGCGCCACCGGTGCGGAGCGGCCCACTGCCGCTCCGCACCCACGGCGACTAGATTCGGTGCATGGCGGACACCAAACGCGAGATCGAGCGCAAGTACGAGTCCCACGACGCAGCTCTGCCCGACCTGACCCGCGTCCCCGGCGTCGCGTCCGTGCGGGAGCGGGGCGTCACCCACCTCGACGCCACCTACCACGACACCGCCGACCAACGCCTTTCCGCGGCCTCCATCACCCTGCGCCGCCGCACCGGCGGCTCCGACGCCGGCTGGCACCTCAAGTTCCCCGTCGCCCCCGGCGTGCGCGACGAGATCCGCGCCCCCCTCTCCGACACCCTCCCGGACGAACTCGCCGCCCTCGTCCGCTCCCGCGTCCGCGACCGGGAACTGCGGCCCGTGGTCCGCCTGCGTTCCGACCGCGACGTCCGGCACCTCCTCGACGACCAGGGCCGGCTGCTCGCCGAGGTCAGCGTCGACACCGTGCACGCCGAACGCCTCACCGGCGCGGGCGGCACCGCGCGGTGGACCGAGATCGAGGTGGAACTCGCCGACGACGGCGACCCGGACGTCCTCGACAAGGTGGAGAAACGGCTGAGGAAGGCAGGCGTGCGGCCGTCGGCATCGTCCTCGAAACTGGCCCGCGCCCTCGCCGAGACCGCGCCGGACGCCGAAACCGGCGGAACCGCCGGAGGCGACGGCACACCCCCCGCCACGGCCCCCGAGGCCGCCCCCCGGCACAAGCACCGCCCCCGCCCGCACGGCACGCCCGTCACCGCCGGCGACCACGTCCTCGCCTACGTCCGCGCCCAGCGCGACGCCCTCGTCGAGCTGGACCCCGCCGTGCGGCAGGACGTCCCCGACGCCGTCCACCGCATGCGGGTCGCCACCCGCCGGCTGCGCAGCACCTTCCGCAGCTTCCGCCCTGTCCTCGACCGCGCCGCCACCGACCCGGTCGCCGCCGACCTGAAATGGCTGGCCGCCCAGCTGGGCGCGGACCGCGACCAGGAGGTCCTCGCCGAACGACTCACCCAGGCCCTCTCCCGGCTGCCCGACGACCAGATCACCGGCCCGGTCGCCGACCGCCTCGCCGCCTGGTCCGAGGCCCGCCACAAGGGAGCCCACCACCAGCTCGTCGCCGTCCTCGACTCCCGCCGCCACCTCACCCTGCTCGACACCCTGGACGCCCTGCTCGCCGACCCGCCCCTGCGCAAGAAGGCCGGCGCCGGCCCGGACAAGGTGCTCGCCAAGGCCGTGCGCAAGGACTTCGCCAAGCTGGCCGGGCTCGTCGAGCACGCCCTGGAGCTGGCGCCCGGTCCGGAACGCGACACCGCGCTGCACGAGGCACGCAAGAAGACCAAGCGCACCCGGTACGCCGCCGAGGCCGCCGCCCCCGCGCTGGGCGAGCCCGCCGAGAATGCGGTCAGGGACATGAAGTCGCTGCAGGGCCTGCTCGGCGACCACCAGGACAGCGTCATGGCCCGCCGCACCCTGCGCGAGCTGGCCGCCGTGGCGCACGCGGCGGGGGAGAGCGACTTCACCTACGGCGTCCTGCATGCCGGTGAGGCACACCGCGCCCGCAGCGACGAGGAGGCGCTTCCCGAGGCGTGGAGCTCGATCAGCCGGACGTTCCCGTTCTGAACGCCGTGCGGGAGACCCCCCCGGGCGGGTTAGGCTGGATGGTCACCCGCCCCTGAGGCACCGGCCCGGGGGACCCGCAGTCACCACACGAAGGTTCGCGAGATGCCTGCCGAAGCCGCCGAGTCTGTGTTCCCGCAGCTCGAAGCTCTGCTCCCGCATGTGCAGAAGCCGATCCAGTACGTCGGCGGAGAGCTCAACTCCACGGTCAAGGACTGGGACGCCTGCGACGTCCGCTGGGCACTCATGTACCCCGACGCGTACGAGGTCGGACTGCCCAACCAGGGCGTCATGATCCTCTACGAGGTCCTCAACGAACAGGACGGCGTCCTGGCCGAGCGCACCTACAGCGTCTGGCCGGACCTCGAGGCGCTGATGCGCGAGCACCGTGTGCCGCAGTTCACCGTCGACAGCCACCGTCCGGTGCGGGCCTTCGACGTGTTCGGCCTGAGCTTCTCCACGGAGCTGGGCTACACCAACATGCTCGCCGCGCTGGACCTGGCCGGCATCCCGCTGGAGTCCCGGGACCGCACGGAGGACGACCCGATCGTCATGGCCGGCGGTCACGCGGCCTTCAACCCGGAGCCGATCGCCGACTTCATCGACTGCGCGGTCATCGGCGACGGCGAGCAGGCCGTGCTCGAGGTCACGCGGATCATCCGCGCCTGGAAGGAGGAGGGCCGCCCCGGCGGCCGCGAGGAACTCCTCCTGCGCCTGGCCAGGACCGGCGGGGTCTACGTCCCCGGCTTCTACGACGTCGAGTACCTCCCCGACGGCCGCATCGCCCGTGTCGTGCCGAACCGCTCCGGCGTGCCGTGGCGCGTGTCCAAGCACACGGTCATGGACCTCGACGAGTGGCCCTACCCGAAGCAGCCCCTCGTGCCGCTCGCCGAGACGGTCCACGAGCGCATGTCGGTGGAGATCTTCCGCGGCTGCACCCGCGGCTGCCGCTTCTGCCAGGCCGGCATGATCACGCGCCCGGTGCGCGAGCGGTCCATCACCGGCATCGGCGAGATGGTCGACAAGGGCCTGAAGGCGACCGGCTTCGAAGAGGTCGGCCTGCTGTCCCTCTCCTCCGCCGACCACTCGGAGATCGGCGACATCGCCCAGGGCCTCGCGGACCGCTACGAGGAAGACAAGATCGGCCTCTCGCTGCCCTCGACCCGCGTCGACGCCTTCAACATCGACCTGGCGAACGAACTGACCCGCAACGGCCGCCGGTCCGGCCTCACCTTCGCGCCCGAGGGCGGCTCGGAGCGCATCCGCAAGGTCATCAACAAGATGGTCTCGGAGGAAGACCTGATCCGCACCGTCGCCACGGCCTACGGCAACGGCTGGCGCCAGGTGAAGCTGTACTTCATGTGCGGGCTGCCCACCGAGACCGACGACGACGTGCTGCAGATCGCCGACATGGCCACGCGCGTCATCCAGAAGGGCCGCGAGGTCTCCGGCTCCAACGACATCCGCTGCACGGTGTCCATCGGCGGTTTCGTGCCCAAGCCGCACACGCCGTTCCAGTGGGCCCCGCAGCTGTCCGCCGAGGAGACCGACGAGCGCCTGGCCAAGCTGCGCGACAAGATCCGCGGCGACAAGAAGTACGGCCGCTCCATCGGCTTCCGCTACCACGACGGCAAGCCCGGCATCGTCGAGGGCCTGCTCTCCCGCGGCGACCGCCGCATCGGCGCGGTCATCCGCGCGGTCTACGACGACGGCGGCCGCTTCGACGGCTGGCGCGAGCACTTCTCCTACGACCGCTGGATGCAGTGCGCGGAGAAGGCGCTGGCCCCGTACGGGGTGGACGTCGACTGGTACACCACCCGCGAGCGCACCTACGAGGAGGTCCTGCCCTGGGACCACCTCGACTCGGGCCTGGACAAGGACTGGCTCTGGGAGGACTGGCAGGACGCCCTCGACGAGACCGAGGTCGAGGACTGCCGCTGGACCCCGTGCTTCGACTGCGGCGTCTGTCCGCAGATGGACACGAGCATCCAGATCGGCCCGACGGGCAAGAAGCTCCTGCCCCTGACGGTCAAGAACGCGGGCCCGGTGCCGAGCGGCCACGCGCACTGAGCGCGGCCCGGACGGCCGGGCGGCGGCACGCGAACACGAGAAACGGAGCAGCGGCCTCTTCGGCGGGGGGCCGCTGCTCCGTTGTCGTGCGGGGGTGTGCCGTCACGGCATCTGGCGGCCGTCGTACGGGCGGACGCGGTGGCGGGGGCTGACCGTGCGGCGGGGCGGGCGGGTGAGGGTGATCTGGCGGACCAGCTGCTGGAAGCAGGCCAGGGCGGCGACGCCCGGCAGGGCCGCGGCCGCCGTGTCGGTGACGGTGCGGGGCGCCTGGGCCACGCACAGCAGGACCGCGACGGAGGAGAAGAGCAGGACGACGAACCAGGAGTGCAGGGCGCGCCGTTGGTGCAGGGCCGCGCGGAGGATGGAGAGGGAGCCGGCCAGCCAGGGGCCGTACACCAGGATGGGCCACCAGGACGAGGAGTCGCCGCTGCTGTGCGCCGTGGTGACGAGGAGCAGGGGTTCGTAGGTGACCACGCCGCTGAAGACGCTCACCATCGACACGGTGACGGCCGCCATGGCGGCGATGGCGTAGCTGGCGACGCGCAGGGCGTCGGGGCGCGGTCGCGGGGGTTTGCGGTGGCCTCGCGGTGCGGAGCGCAGGGGCGGCAGTTCGGCCGTGATCTCCTGCAGGTTGTCCAGGGGGCTGCCGGCCGGGGGAGCGGTGACCGGAATCTCCTCCCGCGGCGGCGGCACGGTGGGGGCGTATTCCTCGCCGCGGGCCTCCTGGAGGAGGTAGGCCAGTTCCTCGGCCGGGTCCCAGGGGGGCACGGCGGGTTCGACGGGTTCCGCGTAGACGGCTCCGGCCCGGTGCCGGCCGGTTCCCGCTTCGTTGAACGGGTCCGGTGCTTCGGTGTTGTACCAGAGCGGGTCGTAGCGTTCATCATTCATGTCAGGATTGATTCATCGGGCCGGTGAGCGCGCTCAACAGCGGGCGTGTGCAGTGCAGTTGGAGCGGACCTGACCTGCTTGCCTTCATACAGCGACTAACGGCGGCACATTCACTTGGATGCGCGGCGAATGAGTGAACACCCGTCGGGACAATGGGTTTGTCGAAGGCTCCGAGTTTCCTTTTTTTCGATGGGCTTTTCAGCGTATGAAGCACCCGGAATCGGGTCGTGCGGCCGTTCGTGGCGCTGTGGCGGTGGAGGGCTCACCCCGGTCGGACGTGCCGTCCGTGACGCGGTTTCGGCCCGCTGCTCATCGCGGGCGACGAGCCCGCCGCGGACACCCCCGGCCTCCCCGTGGGCGGACCCGCCGGAGCCTCGCGCCCCACGGCCGCCTCCGGGACGTACGCCTCCTCGGCGCCCCCGCCGGCCCGCGCGGGGACGGCATGCCCGGGGCCGCCTGGGGTACCGGAGCGCAGGGAGACCGTCCCGCCGGCTGGTGGCCGCCGTACGGCGGCGGCCACAAGGGCGGGCACCGGGGAACCGGGGTGCCTGCTTGCACGTACCCTGAAAGGGACCACGGCCCTGGTGCCCGGCCGGCACAGCCGGGGCCGTCGTCGTACGGCCGTACCCTGGAAGGGGAGGCGCGCCCCGCGCCCCCTTGCGACAAGGAGAAGATCCACTGGGCAAGCGACAGCCCGAAGGCCCGCCGCCCGCACCCGCGGTGCAGCGCATCCGACTGCGCTACACCAAGCGCGGCCGCCTCCGGTTCACCAGCCACCGTGACTTCCAGCGTGCCTTCGAGCGCGCGTTGCGCCGCGCCGAGGTGCCCATGGCGTACTCGGCCGGTTTCACGCCGCACCCGAAGGTGTCGTACGCCAATGCCGCACCCACCGGCACCGGCAGCGAGGCCGAGTACCTGGAGATCGCGCTCACCGAGCCGCGGGACCCCGAGCGGCTGAGGGCCCTGCTCGACGAGTCGCTGCCCGCCGGGCTCGACGTCGTCGACGCGGTCGAGGCCCGCACCTCCGGGCTCGCCGACCGGCTCACGGCCTCCGTCTGGGAGCTGCGGCTGGACGGCGTCGCCCCCGAGGACGCCCGCCGTGCGGTGGACGCCTTCGAGGCGGCCGAGACCGTCGAGGTCCAGCGCCGCACCAAGAACGGCATCCGTACCTTCGACGCCCGTTCCGCGGTCGTCGCCCTCGACACCGTCGAGGAAGGCGCCGGGACGGATCCCTCGCCGGCTGATAGGCCGACCGACCGGCCCTGTGCGATACTGCGGCTGGTTGTTCGGCACGTGACGCCTGCCGTACGACCCGACGACGTCCTGTCCGGTCTCCGCGCCGTGGCCGACCTGGCGCCGCCGGTCCCCGTAGCGGTGACCAGGCTGGCGCAGGGGCTGTTCGATGAAGAGACCGGCACGGTGACCGACCCGCTCGCGCCCGACCGCGAGGCAGCAGCGACCGAGCCGCACACGGCCGCCGCCACTGCCGCCGCGACGGCGCCGGCGTAAGGAAGGTCCCGCGTAGGGACGGACGTCGTAAGCGCCGCCCTCGAACTCGGGAGCCACCTGGGTCGGGCAGCGCACCGACCAGAAGACTTTCGCCAGGCCGTGCGCATTCGGCGTACGGAACCGGCGAGACAGGACTACAGAGAGCTTCCGAGCGGCGCCCGCGCCCCGGACGGCGGCCACCGCGCACCGCGCGGGCCGCGGACGTCACCGGCATCGCCGGACCAGGCGCGGCGCCCGGGAGCCTGACGGGAGAACCGCCCGCATGCTCGAACCGACCGAGTCCACCGAGGGCTCCGAACCGAAGACCCCCAGCGACACCCTGCCGCCCCGCCGGCGACGCAGGGCCGCGTCCCGGCCGGCGGGCCCGCCCGCCACCGCCGACGGCAGCGCCGCGGAGACCGTCACGCCGGCCATACCGGCCACCGAGGCGCCCGCCGAGGCGGCGAAGACGCCCGAGCCCGCCGAGGGCACGACCGACACCCAGCAGGAGACCGGGGCCCCCGCGCCCCGGCGTCGCCGTGTGGTCCGCCGCGCGGCCGCGCCCGCCGGTGCGGCGGCGTCCGCGGAGGCCGCCGAGACCGTCGTACCGGCGGCACCGGCCGCGTCCGAGTCGGCCGCGGAAGAGGCCGCTCCGGCCGGCGGCACGACGGAGGACGCCGCTCCCCGTCGTACTCGTCGGCGTGCGACGCGCACCGTGACCTCTCCTGTGGCGACCGCGGAGACGCCGGCCGCCGAGGAGACTGCCGTGGCCGCCGCTCCTGAGGCCCAGGCCGAGTCGGCCGGCGGCACGACGGAGGACGCCGCTCCGCGTCGTACTCGTCGGCGTGCGACGCGCACCGTGACCTCTCCTGCGGCTGAGGCTTCCGTCGAGGCCGCCGCGGAAGAGGCCGCTCCGGCCGCCGGGCCCGCGGAGGAGCCCGCCGCCGACGCCACCGAGGACGCCGTCCCGCGTCGTACTCGTCGGCGTGCGACGCGCACCGTGACCTCTCCTGTGGCGACCGCGGAGACGCCGGCCGCCGAGGAGACTGCCGTGGCCGCCGCTCCT
>NZ_JBIWGC010000006.1:0-3905 GCF_044763335.1 Streptomyces sp. NPDC096105 | reverse complement strand
GGCGTGCGACGCGCACCGTGACCTCTCCTGCGGCTGAGGCTTCCGTCGAGGCCGCCGCGGAAGAGGCCGCTCCGGCCGCCGGGCCCGCGGAGGAGTCGGCCGGCGGCACGACGGAGGATGCTGCCCCGCGCCGTACCCGTCGTCGTGCCACGCGGCGCGCCTCCGCGCCCGCCGGTGCTCCCGCTCCCGCCGAGGCGGCCGAGGCCGTCGCCGGGCAGAGCGACGACGAGACCGAGCAGGCCGCCCCGACCGCCGAGGAGGCCCCGGTGAGCGAGAACGACAAGCAGGACGACACCCCCGCCGCGCAGGCCGCCGAGGAGGCCGCCCCGCGCCGCCGCCGTCGCGTCGTCCGCAAGGCCGCCGCCGGCTTCGCCGAGCCCGCGCGTCCCGCCCGCACCGCCGAGGACGAGGACGAGGAGGGCGCCCCGCGCCGTCCCGCCCGCCCCGCCGTCGCCGTGTTCCAGCCGCCGGTGTTCACCGAGCCGCGCTTCCAGACCCCGGAGCGGGCCGCCGCCGAGGCCGCCGGACTCGCCGATGCCGCGGAGCCGGAGGAGGAGACCGAGGAGCTCCCGGAGGAGCAGCCCGCCGCCTCGCGCCGTCGCCGTCGCCGCAGGGGCGCGTCCGACGAGCCCGAGGCCGCCGCCCCGGCCGCCGTCGAGGAGGCCCCCGAGGCCGACGCCGAGGACGCCACGGAGCCGACCGAGGACCACGCCGACACCGACGAGGGCGACGACCACGCCGACACCGACGAGGGCGACGACCACGAGTCGTCCGGCTCGCGCCGCCGCCGTCGCCGGGGCGGCCGTCGCCGCCGGCGTGGTGACTCCGCCGACGCCGACGCCGAGACGGGGGAGCAGCAGGACGGCGACACCGACGGTGCCGAGCCGAGCGCCGCCGAGCAGGCCGCCCAGGACGCCGAGGACACCGCCGAGCAGGCCGAGGAGGACGCCGAGGAGCGCGAGGAGCGCGAGGACAACGGCGGCTCCAGCAGCAGCCGGCGCCGGCGCCGCCGCCGTCGCCGTGCCGGGGACAGCGGAGGGGAGACCGAGCCGTCCGCCGACGACCCCGAGCGCACGGTCGTCAAGGTCCGCGAGCCCCGCCCGAAGGCCGAGCCGTCCGACGAGGTGCAGTCCATCAAGGGCTCCACCCGCCTGGAGGCCAAGAAGCAGCGCCGCCGCGAGGGCCGCGAGCAGGGCCGCCGGCGTGTGCCGATCATCACCGAGGCCGAGTTCCTGGCCCGCCGCGAGGCCGTCGAGCGCGTCATGGTGGTCCGCCAGCACGGCGACCGCACGCAGATCGGCGTCCTGGAGGACGGCGTGCTCGTCGAGCACTACGTCAACAAGGAGCAGGCCACCTCGTACGTCGGCAACGTCTACCTCGGCAAGGTGCAGAACGTCCTGCCGTCGATGGAGGCCGCCTTCATCGACATCGGCAAGGGCCGCAACGCCGTCCTGTACGCCGGCGAGGTCAACTTCGACGCACTCGGCATGTCGGGCGGCCCGCGCCGCATCGAGTCCGCGCTGAAGTCCGGCCAGCCGGTGCTGGTCCAGGTCACCAAGGACCCGATCGGCCACAAGGGCGCCCGCCTCACCAGCCAGGTCTCCCTCCCGGGCCGCTACCTCGTGTACGTGCCCGAGGGCTCGATGACCGGCATCAGCCGCAAGCTGCCCGACACCGAGCGGGCCCGGCTGAAGACCATCCTCAAGAAGATCGTCCCCGAGGACGCGGGCGTCATCGTGCGCACCGCCGCCGAGGGCGCCAGCGAGGACGAGCTGCGCCGCGACGTCGAGCGGCTCCAGGCACAGTGGGAGGAGATCAAGAAGAAGTCCAAGAACGGCGGCACCGCCCCGACGCTGCTGTACGGCGAGCCGGACATGACCGTCCGCGTCGTCCGGGACATCTTCAACGAGGACTTCTCCAAGGTCATCGTCAGCGGTGACGAGGCCTGGCAGACCATCCACGGCTACGTCTCCCACGTCGCGCCCGACCTGGCCGACCGCCTGCAGCGGTGGACCAGCGAGGTCGACGTCTTCGCCACGTACCGGATCGACGAGCAGCTCGCCAAGGCGCTGGACCGCAAGGTCTGGCTGCCCAGCGGCGGTTCGCTGGTGATCGACCGCACCGAGGCGATGGTCGTCATCGACGTCAACACCGGCAAGTTCACCGGTCAGGGCGGCAACCTCGAGGAGACCGTCACCAGGAACAACCTGGAGGCGGCCGAGGAGATCGTGCGCCAGCTCCGGCTGCGCGACCTCGGCGGCATCATCGTCATCGACTTCATCGACATGGTGCTGGAGTCCAATCGGGACCTGGTGCTGCGCCGCCTGCTGGAGTGCCTGGGCCGGGACCGTACGAAGCACCAGGTCGCCGAGGTGACCTCGCTGGGCCTGGTCCAGATGACCCGCAAGCGGGTCGGACAGGGCCTGCTGGAGTCGTTCTCCGAGACCTGCGTCCACTGCAACGGCCGCGGTGTGATCGTCCACCTCGACCAGCCGTCCTCCTCCGGCGGCGGCAAGCGCCGCAAGAGGGCCCGGGCCGGCGCGGCGGACCAGCCGCACGAGCACGAGGCCGCCGTCGTGGAGACGGCCGAGCAGGAGGCCGAGGCGGAGGCGGAGACGCCGGCCGAGGTCGCCGCCGAGGTGGCCGAGCCGGCCGCGCTGCCCGCGCCCGAGTTCACTCCGGACGAGGAGCTGTACAGCAGCGCCGCCGAGGCGGAGGCCGCGGCCTCCCGCGGCCGTACGCGCCGCCGGGGGAGCCGTCGGGCGTCCGCGCCCACGGGCTCGCCGCAGCGCGAGAGCGCCAGGGGCGGCCGCAGGCAGGCAGTGGCCGAGGAGCGCGGGGAGGAGACGCCCGTCGCCGAGGAGGCGCAGGTCCCCACGGCGCAGGACGTGACGGCCGCCGAGGCGGCGGAGCGTCCCGTGCAGCCCGAGTCGGCCGCCGAGGCGCTGGCCGAGCCGGCCGCCGCCGAGGACGCCGTGGTGCCCCAGGCCGCCGAGGAGGCCGCTCCGCAGGGCCGTACCCGCCGCCGGGCCACCCGCAAGGTGTCCGCGCCGGCCGGTTCCCCGGCGGGCGCGGAGGCCGCGGTGGTGACCGTCGCCGAGTCCGCGAGGACGGAGGAGGCGCCGAAGGCCGAGGAGGAGACCCCGGCCGAGGCGGCTGCCGCCCCGGAGCCCGCGCCCGAGGCGCCGGCCCCGGCCCCGGCCCGTCCGCGGCGTCGCGCGGTGCGCAAGCCGAGCACCTCGACCGCGTCCGAGGACATGGCCGTCGTGGTCCTGCCGTCCGCCCCGGCGGAGGAGCAGAAGCCCGACGGGCCGGCCGCCGAGGAGTCCGCTGCCGAGCCTGAGGCCACCGCGCACGCCGTCGAGGAACCGGCCGCCGAGGAGGCCGCTCCGGCCAAGAAGACCGCCGCCAAGAAGTCGGCGGCCAAGAAGGCCACGGCGAAGAAGGCCGCCGCGAAGAAGACGACCACGGCCAAGAAGACCGCCGCCAAGAAGACGACGACGGCGAAGAAGACCGCCGCCAAGAAGTCGACGGCGAAGAAGGCCACGGCGAAGAAGACGGCCGCTGCCGAGCAGCAGGCGCCGTCCTCCGTCACGGCCGCGGCCGAAGAGAGCTGACCGGACGTCTACGCTGTGTGGTCCTGTCCCCCGTGGGGCAGGACCACACGTTTTGTGTTCCATAAGGAGAAAGACCGCGATGATAGGCCTCGTGCTCGCGGCCGGCGCCGGCCGGCGTCTGCGCCCCTACACCGACACGCTCCCCAAGGCCCTGGTGCCGGTGGGCGCGGAGGGCGACCCGGACGCCGTGACCGTCCTGGACCTGACGCTCGGGAACTTCGCGGAGATCGGGCTGACCGAGGTCGGCGTCGTGGTCGGCTACCGCAAGGAGGCCGTGTACGAGCGCAA
>NZ_JBIWGC010000005.1:0-403070 GCF_044763335.1 Streptomyces sp. NPDC096105 | reverse complement strand
CGCTGTTGAGTTCTCAAGGAACGGACGCTTCCTTCGTACTCACCCTCTCGGGCTTTCCTCCGGGCGCTTCCCTTCGGTGTTTCCGACTCTATCAGTGTTTTTCCGGCCCTCTGACCACCGCTCCGTAGGCATACGGAGGGCGACCCAGAGATAGGATCTGACGAGTTGGATTGCTGCCGGGCCCAGGACGCGTGACCGCATCCCTCAGCCCCAGGCAGGTTTAAGACTGTACACGGGGTCGCCGACCACGTGCAAATCGATTAAGGTGCGTGGTCTAGACCTCTTGTCTGGATCACGGATCTGGACCTGTCCCCCGGAACCGGTACGTCTCATGACATACCCTGCTGAACAGCACGCCGGAGACAGCCAGTGACGGCGCTCGTACAGATCTCCACTTCTTGGGAGGCTTCCCATGACCACCGTGACGTCCCCGCTTGCAGGACGCGCCATCGGACTGTCGTCCGTGCCCGATCCGGTCTTCTCCGGGGCCATGGTCGGCCCGGGCACCGCGATCGACCCCGTGCGGGAGCCTTCCGAGGCCGTCTCCCCCGTCGACGGCGTGATCGTCTCTCTGCACCCGCACGCGTTCGTCGTCGTCGACGAGAGCGGGCACGGCGTGCTCACCCACCTCGGCATCGACACCGTCCAGCTCAACGGCGAGGGCTTCGAGCTGCTCGTCAACAAGGGCGACACCGTGACGCGCGGACAGAGCATCGTGCGCTGGGACCCGGCCGCCGTCGAGGCCGCCGGCAAGTCCCCCGTGTGCCCGGTCGTGGCGCTGGAGGCCACGGCGGACGCCCTCTCCGAGCTCCGTGAAGAGGGCGACGTGAAGGCGGGCGACGCGCTCTTCCTCTGGAAGTGACGTGACGCCGTCCCCACGACGGCGCAGGAACATCGGACGCTGCGGCGCGACCCGCCGCTTTACCGGAGACGGGTGAGATGGAGACAACGCTGCGAGGCGTCGGCGTGAGCCACGGTGTGGCGATCGGCGAGGTTCGGCACATGGGTACGGCGGTGCTGGAGCCGCCGGCCAAACAGATCCCGGCGGAGGAGGCGGAGCGCGAGCAGCAGCGCGCCCGTCAGGCTGTGGAGGCGGTCGCGGCCGACCTGACCGCGCGCGGGAACCTCGCCGGGGGCGAGGCGCAGGCGGTGCTCGAGGCGCAGGCCCTGATGGCGCAGGACCCGGAACTGATGGCCGACGTGGAGCGGCGCATCGCCGTGGGCAGCTCGGCCGAGCGCGCGGTCTACGACGCGTTCGCCGCGTACCGCGAGCTGCTGGCCAACGCGGGCGAGTACCTGGCCGGCCGGGTGGCCGACCTGGACGACGTGCGCAACCGCATCGTGGCGCGGCTGCTCGGCGTGCCGATGCCGGGTGTGCCGGACAGCGACCAGCCGTACGTGCTGGTGGCGAGGGATCTCGCGCCGGCCGACACCGCGCTGCTGGACCCCACGCTGGTGCTCGGCTTCGTGACCGAGGAGGGCGGGCCCACCAGTCACAGCGCGATTCTGGCGCGTGCGCTGGGTGTGCCGGCGGTCGTGGCGCTGCCGGGGGCCGGTGAGATCGCCGAGGGCACGCTGATAGCGGTCGACGGCAGCTCGGGCGAGCTCTTCGTGGACCCGACCGAGGAACGCAGGGCCGCTCTGGAGGCCGCGGCCGCGGAGCGCAGGGCCGCGCTGGCGGCGGCGACCGGGCCGGGTGCGACGGCGGACGGGCACAAGGTGCCGCTGCTGGCGAACATCGGCGGGCCGGCCGACGTGGCCGCGGCGGTCGAGGCGGGCGCCGAGGGCGTCGGTCTGTTCCGGACCGAGTTCCTGTTCCTGGACGACAGCGAGAGCGCTCCGTCCGAGGAGAAGCAGGTCGAGGCGTACCGGCAGGTGCTGGAGGCGTTCCCCGAGGGGCGTGTCGTGGTGCGGGTGCTGGACGCCGGCGCGGACAAGCCGCTGGACTTCCTCACCCCGGGCGACGAGCCGAACCCGGCGCTGGGCGTGCGGGGTCTGCGGACCCTGCTCGACCACCCCGAGGTGCTGCGCACTCAGCTGACGGCGCTGGCCAAGGCCGCGGAGGGGCTGCCCGTGCACCTCGAGGTGATGGCCCCGATGGTGGCGGACCGGGCCGACGCGAAGGCCTTCGCGGACGCATGCCGGGAGGCGGGGCTGCGCGCGAAGTACGGCGCGATGGTCGAGATCCCCTCGGCGGCGCTGCGGGCGCGCTCGGTGCTGCGGGAGGTGGAGTTCCTGTCGCTGGGGACGAACGACCTCGCGCAGTACACGTTCGCCGCGGACCGCCAGGTGGGTGCGGTCTCCCGGCTGCAGGACCCCTGGCAGCCGGCGCTGCTCGATCTGGTGGCACTGTCCGCCGAGGCGGCGCGGGCCGAGGGCAAGAGCTGCGGTGTGTGCGGTGAGGCCGCTTCGGATCCGCTGCTGGCGTGTGTGCTGACGGGGCTGGGTGTCACCTCGCTCTCGATGGGTGCGGCGTCGATTCCTTACGTGCGGGCGTCGCTGGCGAAGTTCACGCTGGCGCAGTGCGAGCGGGCCGCCGCTGCCGCCCGGGCCGCGGACAGCGCGGAGGAGGCGCGGAACGCGGCGCAGGCGGTGCTGTCGGGCGAGTAGTCCTCCCCGGACCCGCGCGCTGTGTGCCTGGGGCGCCCCACTTCGGTGGGGCGCCCCTTGTGCCGCTCGCTCAGTGCTGGTGGTCCGGGCCGGGGTCGGCGTCGGTGAGGTCGGGTGACGCGCAGTAGTCGACGTTGGACTCGGGCGGGATGATCTCGCCCGTCTCGGCGTCGGTGCAGTAGGCGTCGAAGACCTCTCCGGCGGTGAGCGGGACGAGTCCGTGGGAGCGCAGGCGCCAGCCGTGGATGCGGTCGGGCTCGCCCGGGGTGCTGGCACGCATCACGAGGCCGCCGGGGCTCGCGGTGGCGAGGCCGACGGCCAGGACGGTGGTGAACTCCAGGGCCTCGGTCTCGTCGATGCGTACGCCGTCGTCGGTGTCGTCGGCGTGCAGGACGGCGACGAGTGATTCGGGTGGTCCGGAGACGCTGCAGACGAGGTGGCGGTCGCCCGGCGGGGCGGTGTCGAGGATGCGGGTGACGAGGCGGGAGGCGCGGGCGAAGGCCGCGTGTCCGAGATCCTCGCCGCAGGAGGCGCAGGGACCGAGGCGGGCGAGGAGTGTGGTGGCGTATTCCCAGGTGGCGCGGCGGACGGCCTCGTCGACGAGGGTGGTCATGAGGTCGGCCAGGGGACGGCCGTCGTAGGGGACGGCGGGTCCGGTGGCCGCGCGTTCGGCGGTGAAGCGGGTGCGGCTGGCGGGGCTGTCGGGGTCGAGGCCGTGGTGCGCGCAGTACTCGGCGTACTCCTCGGGGTCGAAGAGGGCCACCGTGGTGTGGCTGCCCTGGAGGGCGCGGGTGCGCAGGACCGCTTCCACGTGTTTCAGGTAGGTGGCGTGGTCGTCGAAGACGAAGCTGTCGTAGCGCCGCATGGCGCGGAAGTCGTGTTCGTCGGTCAGCACGCCGATGGTGCCGGCGACCTCGCGGCGCAGGACGCGTCGCAGGGTCCGGTGGTCGGTGTACGCCATGTCTCCCCCTCTGCACAGTCGATCAATGCTCACTCACCGTAATCGGCGGCACTGACAACGGGCGGAGGAGGAGACGCGGCGTGACCGGTCCGGGGCCGCTCAGGGGCGGGTGCGGGCCAGTTCCTGGTAGGGGACGAGCAGGTCGAGGTCGTCGATGGAGCCGGGGTTGACGGCCTTCTCCAGCGGGGTGCCCTGGAGGAGGCGCTTGACCGGGACCTCGATGCGCTTGCCGGTGAGGGTGTGTGGGATGCCGGGCACCTCGATGATCTCGTCGGGGACGTGCCGGGGCGAGAGCTGGGTGCGGATGGTCTTCCTGATGCGGTCGGTGAGGTCGTCGTCCAGGGTGGCGCCGGGCGCCAGGTGGACGAAGAGGGGCATCCAGTAGCCGCCGTCGGGCTGTTCGACGCCGACGACGAGGGACTCCCTGATCTCGGGGAGGCGTTCGACGGCCTCGTAGATGTCGGCGGAGCCCATGCGGACGCCCTGGCGGTTGAGGGTGGAGTCGGAGCGGCCGTGGATGACGACGGAGCCCCGCGAGGTGAGGGTGATCCAGTCGCCGTGGCGCCAGACGCCGGGGTAGGTGTCGAAGTAGCTGTCGTGGTAGCGGCTGCCGTCGGGGTCGTTCCAGAAGTGGATCGGCATGGACGGCATGGGGTTGGTGACCACGAGTTCGCCGACCTCGTCGGTGAGGGGCTTGCCGCTGGGGTCCCAGGACTGCAGGTCGGTACCGAGGCAGGGGGCCTGGAGCTCGCCGACGTGGACGGGGAGGGTGGGGACGGCTCCGGCGAAGCAGGAGCAGACGTCGGTACCGCCGCTGACGGAGGCGATCCACAGGTCGTCCCCGCTCTCGGCGAACTCGTCGTGGAGCCAGCGGAAGCCGTCGGGCGGCAGGGGGGAGCCGGTGGTGGCGACGCATGTCACGGCGGACAGGTCGTAGTCGCGCGCGGGGTGGACGCCGGCCTTGCGGCAGGCCATGACGTACGCGGCGGAGGTGCCGTAGAGGGTGGCTCCGGTGCGTTCGGCGATGCGCCACTGGGCGCCGGTGTCGGGGTGGCCGGGGCTGCCGTCGTAGAGGACGACGGTGGTGCCGGTGAGGAGGCCGGAGACGAGGAAGTTCCACATCATCCAGCCGGTCGAGGTGTACCAGAAGAAGCGGTCCTCGGGGCCCAGGTCGCAGTGCAGGCCGAGCTGCTTGAGGTGTTCGACGAGGATGCCGCCCTGGGACTGCACGATGGCTTTGGGCAGTCCGGTGGTGCCGGAGGAGTAGAGCACCCACAGCGGGTGGCCGAAGGGCACCTGCTCGTAGACCGGTTCGGTGTCGGCGGCGGTGAGGGCGGACCATTCCAGGGCGCCGTCGGGGGCGTCGGTGCCGAGCAGCGGGATGTGCACGACGGCGCGCAGGGTGGGCAGTTCGCGGCGGAGTTCGGCGACGATGTCGCGGCGGTCGTGTTCCTTGCCGCCGTAGCGGTAACCGTCGACGGTGAACAGGACGACCGGTTCGACCTGCTGGAAGCGGTCCAGGACGCTGCGGGCGCCGAAGTCGGGTGCGCAGGAGGTCCACACGCCGCCGACGGCCGCGGTGGCGAGGAGGGCGACGACGGCCTGCGGGACGTTCGGCAGGTAGCCGCTGACGCGGTCGCCGGGCCGTACGCCGAGGGCGCGGAGCTCGGCGGCGAGGGAGCCGACCTGGCGGCGCAGTTCGGCCCAGGTGACGGGGCGGGGGTCGTGGGTCTCGTCCACGTGGAGCAGGGCCGGCTCGTCCGCGCGGGAGTCGGCCGCGCGCAGGGCGTGCTCGGCGTAGTTGAGGGTCGCTCCGGGGAACCACTGGGCGCCGGGCATGGAGCGCTCGCCGAGGACGCGCTCGTACGGCGTGGCGAAGCGGACGTCGAACCACTCGGTGACCGCTTTCCAGAAGGTCTCCAGTTCCTCCACGGACCACCGGTGGAGCGCCGCGTAACCGCCGTCGGCGGGGGCGCCGTGGTGCTGGGCGGCCCAGGCCTGGAACCGGGTGATGCGGGCCTCGGCGATACGTTCCGGTGTCGGCTGCCAGAGCGGCTGAGGGTTCACGGTCGACATGGGGCGGCTCCCGGACTGTGCGCGTCGTGTGCGTCCTCCGCGCACGGGCTGGGGTGTGCGCGTGACGCGGCTGACAGGGACGATGCCATGTGATCGACTTCCGCACCAGGGCGCCCCCCACATAGTCCCTGTCGTGAAGATGTGGTCCGTTCACGGGTGAACGGGAGTTGAACGCCACGCCTGCGGGGCGCGGTCGATGGCAGGGTGAGCAACATGAACGGTCGTGACCTGGTGCGTTCGTGGTGGTCGGTCGGCGGGGCGGGAGCGGCACGGGGACTGCGTACCGTACGAGCAGCGTGGCGCAGGCGGGGGGCGGACGCCACCGGGCCGGTGCGGGCGCGGGTGCCGGGGACCGTGCGGGAGGCGGAGCCGGGCCTGGGCGGGGGTGTGATCCGGTTCGGCCGCTCGGAGCTGCGGATCCTCGTGGCGGTGAACGGCGCGGTGTTCTGGGGCTGGGACGGGGCGGGCCCGGAGCCGTCGTACGCGCTGGCCGGTGCGTGTCCCGAGCCGGATCCGCGGGCCGCGCTGGAGCCGGACACGGACGGCGGCTGGCGTGTGGTGGCCGAGCGGGTGACGGTCGCGGTGTCACGGCACGGTGCGCTGGAGGTGCTCACGCCCGGGGGTGTGATGCTGCGGCGGGATCTGCCGCCGCGGTGGTGGGAGCCGGGGGACGGGGGTCCGGCGTGTTGGATGCAGCGCGCGGAGGTGCCGGCGGACGCCCGTTTCTTCGGTCTGGGCGGCCGGGCGGAGGGGCCTCGGCTGCGGGACGGCACCCACCGGCTGGGGAACGGCGTCGCCGGGCGGGCCGCCGAGGGCGCGGGGAGCCCGGCCCCGGTGTCGATGCCCGTGCAGCTGGTGGTGGCCGACGCGGGCACGCATCTGTTGTTCGTCGACAACCCGTGGGACGGCACGGTGACGCTGCGGGAGGGGGCGGAGGGCGCCGGTTCCGGGCACGACCGGGTGGGCACGAGCGAGCTGCGCATGGCGGGCGGTCCGGTGCGCGGCTGGGTGGTGGCGGGCACGCCGGCGCGGGTCCTGCTGACGTGGGCGTCGCTGACCGGGGCGCCGGCGCTGCCGCCCGCGTGGGCCTTCGGCCACCACCATGTGCGGGAGGGCGCCGGCGGGGAGGACGACGTGCGGCGGGTCGTCGCCGTGCACCGGGAGGGCGGGCTGCCGCTGGAGGCGGTGCATCTGGGGTGCGGTCACCTGGACGGCCGCCGGGCGTTCACCGTCGACCAGGACCGTTTCCCGAAGCTGCCGGTGCTCGCGGACGAGCTGCGGCGCGAGGGGGTCCGGCTGGTGTCGGTGGTGACCCCGGCCGTGCGGGCCGCGCCGGGCGGCGCGGTGTACGAGGAGGGGACGCGCCGGGACGCCTTCGTGCGGGACGGCTCCGGGGAGGTGGTGCGCGCGGCGGACCGGCGTGGCGAGGCGGTGTTCCCGGACCTCACCGACGCGCGCGTGCGGACCTGGTGGGGCGGCTGGTACGCGGAGCGGGCGGAGCAGGGCTTCACGGGGGTGTGGCACACGCTCGACTCGCCCGCCCCGGTCGGCGGGGAGGCGCACAACGTGTACGCGCTGTGCCTGGCCCGGGCGGCGTCCGAAGGGCTGCGGGACGGAGCGGTCGGCGGCGAGCGGCCGTTGGTGCTGTCCCAATCCGGGTGGGCGGGGCTCCAGCGGTACGGCGGGGTGTGGTCCGGCGAGGGGGCCGCGGGGTGGCCCGGACTGCGGGCGTCGCTCGCGCTGGTGCTGGGGCTCGGGCTGTGCGGGGTGCCGTTCTCGGGGCCGGACGTCGTCGTCGGCGGCAAGGACGGTTCGTCCGAACTGTACGTGCGGGGATTGCAGTTGGGCGCGTATCTGCCGTTGCTGCGTACGGTTGCGGCCACTGCGGCGGGTGACCGGCCGTGGGAGTGCGGCGCGAGGGTGTTGGAGCACGCTCGCGCGGCGCTGGACGAGCGGCGGCGTCTGCTGCCGTACTTCGTGACGCTGGCGCATCTCGCGCGGCGGACCGGGGCGCCCTGTGTGCGGCCGTTGTGGTGGGCGGCGCCGGAGGAGCGGGCGTTGCGGGACTGCGAGGACGTCTTCCTGCTGGGGGACGCGCTGCTCGTGGCGCCGGTGCTGGAGCCGGGCGTGGAGCGGCGGGAGGTGCGGCTGCCGCGCGGGCGGTGGTACGACACGGCGACGGAGCGGGTGTACGAGGGGCCGGCGAAGGTGCTGGCCGACGCCCCGCTGGAGCGGATACCCGTGTTCGCGCGGGCGGGCGCGGTGGTCCCGGTGCGCGGGGAGGACGGGGGGACGGTGCTGGAGGTGTGGGCGCCCGCCCCGGGCCGGAGCGGGGGCGGGCCGGTGGTGCCGGACGGCGGGGACGAGGGGGCGGAGCCGGAGGTCGAGCGGTACTCGGTGACCTGGTCGGGCCCGCGGGTCGTCGTCCGCCGGGAGGGGGAGGACGGCGCGCGGGAGCCGTCCCGGCCGGTACGCGTCCGCGGGCTCGGCCGGTCCGGGGGGCCGGACGTAGCGGCCCCGGATCAGAGGTAGCGGCCCTCGAAGAAGGCGCGCACGGCCACGGTGTGCAGGGGGAAGGCGAGTTCCTCGGGGCGGCGCAGCAGGTGCGTGCCCTCGGTCTCGTCGGTGGGCGCGGAGGCGGGCAGGTCGTCCGCCGGGCGCTCGGGCAGCAGCCCGAAGAGCAGCAGGTGGCCGTCGGGGGCGCTCATGGCGTCGGCGAGCCGGACGTCGCGGCCGGCCGCCTCGAGGCCGGTCTCCTCCTTGAGTTCGCGGACGACGGCCTGGCGCCAGTCCTCGTCGTGGTCGATGTAGCCGCCGGGCAGGACGGTGCCGCCCTGGGCGGGCGGGATCGACCGGGTGACGACGACCAGGGCCGTGCCCTGGGTGTCGTACACGGGCTGGAGGGCCACGGCGACGGGGAGCGGGTTGCGGTAGGCGACGGCGCCGCAGGCGGGGCAGGTGCGCGGCCAGCCGGAGACGCCCTCTCCGTAGGGCGTGCCGCAGGACGAACAGTGGGAATCCGCCGCGGAGTTGAGAACGTGGGTATCGGACACGCGCGGGACTGTATCCGATGGCGGAAGGGGCGTCTTCGGGAGGGCGGTTCAGCGGTGGCCGGCGAGGGACCTGCGGGCCACGGGGAAGTCGAAGTAGGTGTCCGGGTAGGTCTCGGGCTTGAAGGTGTAGTGCCACCACTCCTCGGCGAGGTTCACGAAGCCGAGGTCCTCCAGGGTGTTCTTGAGCAGCATTCGGTGGGCGCGCTGCTCGCCCGTGATCCGCGGGTCGAGGGTGTGGCTGAGGGTGTCGAAGCAGTCGTAACCGGTGCCCATGTCGACGGAGTTGTCGGGGAACCGCTCGTCCTTCGGCGCGAAGCAGGGGGTGAGGGGTTCGCCCGGGCGGTAGGGCCGGGTGGGGCGGGCGGGGAGCTCGACGAGGGTGAGGTCGACGGTGGAGCCGCGGCTGTGGCCGGATTTCTCCGCGATGTACCCGTCGGCGAACAGGCGGGTCTTGTCGACATTCGGGTAGAACTCGGCCTTCATGGTCTGGTCGTCGAGGTCCTCGGCCCAGCGCACGAAGTGGTCCACGGCGCGCTGCGGGCGGTAGCAGTCGTAGACCTTCAGGGAGTAGCCCTGCGGCAGCAGCCGTCGCTGGGCGGAGCGGAGGGCCTCGGCGGCGGGGCGGGTGAGGATGCACAGGGGCTGCCGGTAGCCGTCGACGGGCTCGCCGACGAAGGTGTGCGGGGTGACGTAGCGGATCTCGTGCAGGATCGTCGGGTCGACGCTGTGGAGGGCCACGAAGTCGCGGGGCGCCTTGGGTTCGGGCGTCGCCCGGGCGGGCGCGGCCACGGTGGTCGCGGTGAGCAGGGCGGCGAGGGCGGTGACCAGGGCGCGTACCGCGCGCGGCACATATGTCATGTCCTTTGCATTTATCAGACGGGGACGGCTGTACGGAAGCAGGCGCCCCGGCCCGTTCCGCCGCGGACCCTGACGCTTCCCGGGCACCGGTGAACACTTCCGGCGTCCGTCGGCATCCTCGTACGTCCCGGCGCAATTCGGCGCGCCGCGGCCGGCGTCCCACCGACGCCAGGACTTCCCCACGGGCGGTGCGGCTGCGACGGCACGTCCCCGACGTGACCAGTGCCGGACGGACCGTGCTGGTGAGCCTGGAGACCCTCCCGTGGGACCCGTCCGTCCTGTCCGCGATGCGCGTCCCGGAGGCGTTGCTCCCGGAGATCAGGTCCTCCGCCGAGGTCCACGGCACCGCCGTGGGCCGGCTCGCCGGGGTGCCCGTGGCCTCCGCACTGGGCGACCGGCAGGCCCCGGTCTTCGGGCAGGCCCGCCACGACGCCGGCACCGCCAAGAACACCTGCGGCACCGGAAGTCTCCTGCCGCTCGACACCGGCGCCCGGCCCGTGCCGTCGAAGAACGGGCTGCTCACCACCCTGGGCTGCAGGACCGGCGACGAGGGCCGGTCCACGGCCTGGAGGGGTCGACCGCCCTCACGGGCGCGCTGGTCCAGCTGACGCGGCACCAGGAGGACGTGCTCGACGTGCCGGTGATCAGGCCCCGGGTCTCGGAGACGACCTGCCTGGGCGCCGCCTACGCGGCGGGACTCGCCACGGGCGTGTGGAGCGGTCCCGACGGACTGAAGTCGCACTGGCGGAAGGACGCCGAGTGGACGCCGCCATGTCGTCGTCCGTGCGGGAGCGAGTACCGCAACCGGCGGAAGGCGGTGGAGAAGAGCCTCGTCCGGGTCGAGGAGGGCGGGGACTGAGCCACGCGCGCGTGGTGACCGGTCCGCCGTACCGCGGCTCGTGCTCCGGCCGGCGGGAGCACGGGCCGCGTCGTCCGGCCGCGGTCAGGTGGCGACCGCGCGGCGCCGCTCGGCGGCCTGGGTCATGGCGTGCTGGACGACGCCGACCAGGACCTCCTTGACCGACTCGCGGTCCCGCGCGTCGCACAGCACCAGCGGCACGTCGTCGTCGAGGTCGAGGGCCCGCCGTACCGCGTCCTCCGGGTAACGGGCTGCGCCTTCGAAGCAGTTGACGCCGACCAGGAAGGGTATGGAGCGCCGCTCGAAGTAGTCGACGGCGGCGAAGCAGTCCTCAAGGCGTCGGGTGTCGGCGAGGACGACCGCGCCGAGGGCGCCCTCGGACAGCTCGTCCCACATGAACCAGAAGCGTTCCTGGCCGGGGGTGCCGAAGAGGTACAGCACCAGGTCCTCGCGCAGCGTGATGCGGCCGAAGTCCATGGCCACGGTGGTGGTGCTCTTCGCCTCGACACCGCTGGTGTCGTCGAGGGGCCGCCCGGCCTCGGTGAGGAGCTCCTCGGTGCGCAGCGGCCGGATCTCGCTGACCGCGCCGACGAGCGTGGTCTTGCCCACGCCGAAGCCGCCGGCCACCAGGATCTTGAGCGTGACGGGCTCGACCGGGGGCTTGCCGCGCTCAGAACGCCCGAGGATCATCGGTCTCTTCTCCTGCTCGACGAGGGTCGGGCGGCGGGCCGTATCCCCCGCCGCCGGGGGTTTCGATGACGAGGACGTCGCCGGGGCCGACGTCCGCCGAGTCGCTGCCGGCGAGCGGGGTGACCGTGCCGTCGGCCCGCTCGATCCGGTTGGCGCCCGTCGCGCCGGGGGCCCCGCCGGCCATGCCGTAGGGCGGCACCCGGCGGTGCTGGGACAGCGTGGAGACCGTCATGGGCTCCAGGAAGCGGATGCGGCGGACGGCTCCGTCACCGCCGCGCCACCGCCCGGCGCCGCCGCTGCCCCGGCGCACCGCGAACTCCTCGAGCCGGACCGGCAGCCGCCACTCCAGGATCTCCGGGTCGGTGAGCCGGGAGTTGGTCATGTGCGTCTGGACGACGGGGGCTCCGGGGTGGCCGTGGCCGGCACCGGAGCCGGACGCCACGGTTTCGTAGTACTGGTGGCGGGCGTTGCCGAAGGTGACGTTGTTCATGGTGCCGGAGCCCTCGGCCTGGACGCCGAGCGCCGCGTAGAGGGCGCCGGTGACGGCCTGTGAGGTCTCGACGTTGCCCGCGACGACGGCGGCCGGGGGTTCGGGCGCCAGCATGGAGCCGGGCGGGACGACGATGCGCAGCGGGCGCAGACAGCCGTCGTTGAGCGGGATGTCGTCGGCGACCAGGGTGCGGAAGACGTACAGGACGGCCGCGTCGACGACGGAGGAGGGCGCGTTGAAATTGGTGGCGAGCTGGGGGGACGTGCCGGTGAAGTCGATGGTCGCGGAACGGTCGGCGCGGTCCACGCTCACCGTGACGCGCAGGACGGCGCCCGAGTCGGTCTCGTAGGCGTACGCGCCGTCGTCCAGGGCGTCGATGACGCGGCGCACCGCCTCCTCGGCGTTGTCCTGCACGTGCCGCATGTAGGCCTGGACGACGTCGAGGCCGTAGGTGTCGATCATGCGGCCGACCTCTTCGACGCCCTTGTGGTTGGCGGCGATCTGGGCGCGCAGGTCGGCGAGGTTGGTCGCCGGGTCGCGGGAGGGGTGGGGCGCCTCGGTGAGCAGGCGCAGGGTCTCCTCCTCGCGGAACCGGCCGTTCTCGGTGAGCAGCCAGTTGTCGAAGAGGACGCCCTCCTCGTCGATGGTGCGGCTGTTCGCGGGCATGGAGCCGGGGGCGATGCCGCCGATCTCGGCGTGGTGGCCGCGGGAGGCGACGTGGAAGAGGACCTCGGGGTCCCGCCGCGTGCCGTCCTCGGGTGCGGTGCCGAAGACGGGGGTGATGACGGTGACGTCGGGCAGGTGGGTGCCGCCGTGGTACGGGTCGTTCACGGCGTAGGCGTCGCCGGGGCGCATGGCGGAGCCGCGCCGTCGGACGACCTCCTTGACGCTGGTGCCCATCGAGCCCAGGTGGACGGGGATGTGCGGGGCGTTGGCCACCAGGTTCCCGTCGGGGTCGAAGAGGGCGCAGGAGAAGTCCAGTCGCTCCTTGATGTTGACGGACTGGGCGGTGGACTCCAGGCGGGCGCCCATCTGTTCGGCGATGGACATGAAGAGGTTGTGGAAGATCTCGAGCAGGACCGGGTCGGCCTCCGTGCCGACGTCGGAACTCTCCGTGACCGCGACGCGTTCCATGACCAGGTGCCCGTCGTCGGTGGTCGCGGCCCGCCAGCCGTCGTCGACGACGGTGGTGGAACCGTCCTCGGCGATGATCGCGGGGCCGGTGACGGTCTCGTCGGGAGGGAGGTCCTCGCGGCGGTGGAGGGGCACGTCGCGCCAGGCGCCGCCGGTGTGGAGGCGGACGGTGGCGGGTGCGGCGGGCCGTCCCGACCAGGTGGCCAGGGCGGAGAGATCAGGGGGTTCGGTGGCGCCGGTGGCTTCGACGGAGAGTGCCTCGACGACGATCGGGCGGTCGAGGGTGAAGGAGTAGGTGGCGCGGTGCCGGTCCTCGAAGGCGCGCCGCATGGTGTCGGGCTCGGTGAGCTCGACGGTGAGGGTGGTGTCGGTGCCGTCGTAGCGGAGCTGGGCCCGGCGGGTGACCTCGACGCGTTCCTCGGGGACGTCCTCGGCGAGGAGCTCGGCGCGGGCCGCCGCCTCCAGTTCGTCGGCGGTCCCGTGGACGGCGGGCATGGCGGCGGGCTCCAGCGGGGCCTCGACGGAGCGTTCCCGCATGGCGGTGGTGTCGGCGAGGCCGATACCGAGCGCGGACAGCACGCCCGCCATGGGGGGCACGAGGACGGTGCGGATGCCGAGGGAGTCGGCGACCATGCAGGCGTGCTGGCCGCCCGCCCCGCCGAAGGTGGTGAGGGCGTACCGGGTGATGTCGTGACCCTTCTGCACGGAGATCCGCTTGACCGCGGCCGCGACATGGGCGACGGCGATCTGGAGGTAGCCCTCGGCGACCTGCTCGGGGGTGCGGTCGTCGCCGGTGCTCCCGTGGATCTCGCGGGCGAGGGCGGTGAAGCGTTCGCGGACCACGTCCGCGTCGAGCGGCCGGTCGCCGCCGGGGCCGAACACGGCCGGGAAGTGGGCCGGCTGGATGCGGCCCAGCATGACGTTGGCGTCGGTGACGGCGAGCGGGCCGCCGCGCCGGTAGCAGGCGGGGCCGGGGTCCGCTCCCGCCGAGTCGGGGCCGACGCGGTAGCGGGAGCCGTCGAAGTGCAGCACCGAGCCGCCGCCCGCGGCGACGGTGTGGATGTCGAGCATCGGCGCGCGCAGCCGGACCCCCGCGATCCGGGTGGTGAAGACGCGCTCGTACTCGCCGGCGAAGTGGGATACGTCGGTGGAGGTGCCGCCCATGTCGAAGCCGATGACCCGGTCGAAGCCGGCGAGCCGCGACATGCGGGCCATGCCCACGATCCCGCCGGCGGGTCCGGACAGGATCGCGTCCTTGCCGCGGAACTGCCGGGCCTCGGTGAGCCCGCCGTTGGACTGCATGAACATCAGCCGTACGCCTTCGAGCGCGTCGGCGACCTGGCGCACATAGCGGCGCAGCACGGGTGAGAGGTACGCGTCGACGACGGCGGTGTCCCCGCGCGGCACCAGCTTCATCAGCGGGCTGACCTCGCTGGACAGCGAGATCTGCGGGAAGCCGACGCGGGCGGCGAGTTCCCCGACGGCCTGTTCGTGAGCGGGGTGGCGGTCGCTGTGCAGGCAGACCACGGCGACGGCCCGGATCCCGTCGTCGTACGCCTGCCGCAGCGGACCGGTGAGGGCGTCGAGGTCGGGGGCGCGCAGCACGGTGCCGTCGGCGGCGACGCGTTCGTCCACCTCGACGACCCGCTCGTGGAGCGGTGACGGCAGGTCGATGCGGCGCGCGAAGATGTGCGGGCGGTTCTGGTAGGCGATGCGCAGGGCGTCGCGGAAGCCGCGGGTGATGACCAGCAGGGTGCGCTCGCCCTTGCGCTCGAGGAGGGCGTTGGTGGCGACGGTGGTCCCCATGCGGACGACGTCGACGGGGTCGCCGGAGCCGTTCAGCAGCGCGCGGACGCCGGCCACCGCCGCGTCGGCGCCGGACGGGTCCGAGCGTCCCGGGTCCGGGTGGTCGGAGAGGACCTTGCGGGTGAGCAGCCGACCGTCGGGGCGGCGCGCGACGATGTCGGTGAAGGTGCCGCCTCGGTCGACCCAGAACTGCCAGCCTGTCACGCCACTACCCCGCTTCCGCGCCGGTCACAGCGCCCGGAGGCCGTTGATCACGTCGCGCAGAATACTCTCGTCCGGCAGCTCGGCCGGGGGGACGGGCCGGTTCACATGGACGAGTTCCGCGTCCACGAGATCACCGACGAGGACCCGGACCACGCCCACCGGCAGGTCGAGTCCCGCGGCGAGTTCGGCGACCGTCTGGGGGATCTCGCGGCACAGTCCGACGATGTCGACGTGTTCCGGGGAGAGGGTGGGGTCCTCCTCCGGGTCGTCCGCGTGCGGCTCCGCGACGACCACGGCGATCAGGTCGAGGCGGTGCTGGGCCGCACTGGTGGTGCGGCCCCGCGTCATGGCGTACGGACGGACGACCGGTCCGGCCTCGTCGTCGAACCAGTGGCTTCTCCCCTGACCGTGAGCGCTCATGCAGGTTCACTACCCGCTCGAGGGCAGATCGGTGCGTGGCGCGGCGCCCAGGTGTGCGCCGACCCGCTTCACCAGGAGGGTCATCTCGTAGGCCACCTGGCCGACGTCGGAGTCGGCGTCGGCGAGGACGGCGAGGCAGCTGCCGTCCCCGGCGGCGGTGACGAACAGGAACGCCTCGTCGAGCTCGACGACGGTCTGGCGGACCTCGCCGGCCTCGAAGTGGCGGCCCACGCCCTTGGCGAGGCTGTGGAAGCCGGAGGCGACGGCGGCCAGATGTTCGCTGTCCTCCCGGGTGAGGTCCTTGGACGCTCCCGTGGGCAGGCCGTCGCCGGAGAGCACGATCGCCTTGCGGATGCTGGCGACGCGGTCCACCAGGTCGTCGAGGAGCCAGTTCAGCTCCCCCTTGTCGTTCGCGGTGTGGCCGGTGGCGCTCGGTTCGGTCATCGACCGTCCCCCTTAGTCCTTCGTCGTGGTGCTGTGCCGCTGCCGGCGTCGTCGCCCGCGGCGTTCTCCTCCCGGCCGCGCTGCCAGCCGCGCTGGAGCGAGGCCATGCGGCTGCGTACTTCGTCCGCGTCCCGTTCGACGGGCCGGGCCCGGTCGGTCTTCCGGGCCGCGGCGTCGCGCTTGAGCTGCGGGGCCAGGCTGGCCTGCCGCACGCGCCGGGGCAGTGCTGCGCCGTCGGGCCGCGGTGTGCCGTCGGGCCGCGGTGTGCCGGTGTCCGTGTCCTCGGCGCACGTGTCGCCGGTGTACGCGTCGCCGGTGACCGGAGGGGAGTCGTCGGGGCCGCCGCCGGTGGTCGCGGGGCGGCGGGAGGAGCCGGTGGGTGCGGGACCGGCGGGCGCGGGGGTGTCGTCGCGCTTCCCCGTGCCGGAGCCGGGCCGGGCGGGGCCGGTGGTGCGCCGGCGGGCGGGCAGGGGCGGCGGTGTCCCCGTGCCCGGCTGCTCCGGGTCACGCGCGGGGAGCTCCGACACGGGCTCCGCGCCGGTCCGGCCGATGGCCCGTCGGCCGGTGCCGCCGCGGCGCCGGGAGGGCAGCGGCGGGGGCTCGTCCGCATCGGGGCGGGTGTGCGGGGCCGCGGTGTCGTCGTCCGTCCGTCCGTCCCGGGCCCGCGGGTCGCGGACCGGGCGGCCGTGGGAGCTGACCAGCTTGGGGGCGGCCCGGCGGGTGAGCGGCACGGGGCCGCTCACCCGCTCGCCGGTCGTCCCGTCCCGGTCGTCCGGGGCGGGATCGTGCCGTGCGGTGTCGTGTCCGGGGGCGTCGTGTCCGGAGGTGTCGCGGCCGGGACGCTCGTCGTCGGTGCGGGAGCGGCGGGACCGGAACAGACCGCCGTGCTCGCGGTCCTCGTCGTCCAGGGCGGGGAAGCCGTCGAGGGCGTCCAGGTCGACGGGCGCCTCCAGTTCGACCGGTCCGTCCAGCACGGAGGCGGGCAGCCCGGGCAGGGCCACGGGCACCTGGGAGAGCGCGGTGCGGCGGCTGTCGGCCGGTTCCTTCTCCGTACGGCGCGGGCGGTCGAGGCGGAATCCGACGCCGTTGGTGTCGGGCACGTCGTCGGTGAGCAGCGCGTCGGGGATGAACACGACGGCCGTGGTGCCGCCGTACGGGGACGGCTGGAGGGAGACGCGGACGTTCTGGCGCTGGGCGAGCCGGCTGACCACGAACAGGCCGAGCCGGTCGGTGTCGGACAGCTCGAACTCCGGTGTCTCCGCGAGCCGGAGGTTGGCGTCGAGCAGCGCGTCGGCGGCCATGCCGAGGCCCCGGTCGTGGATCTCCAGGGTGAAGCCGTTGCCGACGCGCTCGCCGACGACCTGGACCGCGGTGTGCGGCGGGGAGAACACCGTGGCGTTCTCCAGCAGTTCGGCCACCAGGTGGGTGAGGTCGGCGACGGCCGGTCCGGTGACGGCGATCCGGGGCAGCCGTCGGACCTCGATGCGCTCGTAGTCCTCGACCTCGGCGACGGCGGCGCGTACGACGTCCATGAGCTGCACGGGCTTGCGCCACTGGCGGGAGGGGGCGGCGCCGGACAGGATGACCAGGCCCTCGGCGTGCCGGCGCATGCGGGTGGTCAGGTGGTCCAGCCGGAACAGGTCGGCGAGTTCCTCGGTGTCGTCCGTCCGGCGCTCCATCGCGTCGAGCAGGGTGAGCTGCTTGTGCAGCAGCACCTGGCTGCGGCGGGCGAGGTTGACGAAGACCTCGGAGACGCCGGCCCGCAGTTCGGCCTGCTTGACCGCGGCCTCGACGGCGGCGCGCTGCAGGGTGTTGAGGGCCTGGCCGACCTCCCCGATCTCGTTCTTGTCGTACTCCAGGCGCGGGACCTCGGTCTCGACGTCGACCTGTTCGCCGGCCGAGAGGCGGCGCATCACGCTGGGCAGCCGCACCCCGGACGCCTCGTGGGCCTCCAGGCGCAGTTGCCTGAGGTCGCGGATGAGCTTGCGGCCCACGCGCACGGAGAGGAACAGGGAGACGAGCAGGGCGGCCAGGCCGAGCACACCGGCGGCGACGGCCTTGGCGATGACGCCCATGGCGACGGGCCGCACCCGCTCCTGGTAGCGGTCGGTGGCCTGGTCGTTGAGGGTGGCGAGTTCCTCCAGCACCTCCCCGGCGGCGGTGTCCCAGGTCTTGGCGGTGACCCCGCGGGGCGTGCCGTTCTCGGCGAAGACGGCCGCCTGCTCGCCGACCCGCAGCGGGGCGGTGGCGGCGTTCGACCAGAACGTCTCGTAGCGGTCGCGCTCGTCCGCGGGGAGCTGCGGCAGCGCCGACTCGTACAGCAGGGTGCGCTGGGCCATCAGGTCGGAGACGTCCCGCACCTCGGTGGGGGCCAGCTCGCCGACGATCAGCGCGGAGCCGAGCAGGGCGTCCTGGCGGGCGAGCAGTTCGCGGGCACGGGCCAGGTTCACCAGGGCGCGGTACTCCTTGTCGAGGCCGACGTCCTCGACCACGTGCAGGTCGGCCAGCAGCACGTAGCAGGGGTCGACGAGGCGGTTGTAGAGGTCGAGGGCCTGGCGGCGGTCGACGGTGCCGTCGTCGACGCTGCGGCGGAGGGACTGGATGCCCTCGAACGAGTCGAGGACGGCGTCGAGTTTGTCGGAGCCGCCGTGCATGGCCTCGCGCACGCCGTCGGCGGACGCGCTCCTGCGGACGGCGGCCACGGCCTTGTCGGTGGCCGTACGGCTGCGCCTGAGGGCGGAGAGCCCGTCGGCGGCACGGGGGTCGGCGAGATGGACGAGGGTCTGCCGGCGCTCCTGCTGGAGGACGCGGACGGTGTCCTCGACCGGGTAACCGACCTCCTCCATCACGGACGACACGTCGAACAGGTGGCTCGCCTCGCGGCTCGTGATCACCGTGGTGAAGGCCCAGAGCGTGGTCAGGGACACCAGCGGCACGAGAAGCAGCGCCACGATCTTCCGGCGGATGGACTTCCCGCGAAAGCGCATGGCCTCCCCCAGCTCGGCCCCCCGGGTGACCGGGGGCACGCATGTGCGTCAACAAACGGCGCGAGCCTACTACCGCATCGGGGTCAACTCGAAGACCCTGCCGGAGGATTGGGTTCCGGCAGGCGGTCGGTACAGGCTGAGTTGTCCGCCCATTGCGGGAGATTGCCTCCCGGAGCCCGGGACGGGTTTCCCGGCCCTTTCCACCGGGTTACGGGCGGCTGTTGGCCGAAAACTTTCCCGACCGGGAATCTTCACGACGCTCCGCACGTCCTTACCTGTGGGACATGGGGGCGGAATCGGCCACAGGAGCCGTGTCCCGCACCTGGGCAGCGTAAAACAGCGCAAGCCGGGCAGCCAATGGGGAGCCGGGTCTTCGGACATGGGCAGTGGGCTGGCGGCGGTGGGGAGTGACACGGTGATGGGCACGGCGGAGCGGCGCGGGACGTCCGAGGACGGCACTGCGGCGCGGGATGTGACGCGGCGGGGCGCCGCGGTGGCGGAGCGTGTGACGGACGCGGCCGGGCGGCGGGCGGACGACGGCCCCGTCCGGGAAGCGGCCGAGGACCGGCCGGCGTACCGGCCGTTGTGGGTGGAGGAGCCGGCCAAACGGCGCCGCATGCCCGATCCGGTGCGGACGGCCGCGGTGCGATCGGTGCTCGTCATCGCGGTGACGCTGATCCAGGCCATGGTGGCCCTGCTGTGCACGCTGGCCGGGTCCTGGCTCGCCTTCCCGATGGTCGTCAGCAGCGTGGTCAGCACCATCGCGGCCACCTGGGCGGCGCTCGACGTGTGGGTGACCCGCCAGGTGTGGAACCAGCGGCACGGCGTGGTGTCCACGCCCAGCAGCACGGCCCGGGCGCTGCGCCGCGAGCGGCGGCAGGCCCGCCGTCAGCAGCGGGCCGCCGAGCGCGAGCGGACCCGCATACGTCGGCGGGGCGGCACCGGGCAGTTGTCGCACCCGTAGGACGCGCCGTCGGTAGGGTGGCGTTCCGTACGACGCACAGGTGAGTGCGGTGCGCGACGGCCCGGCGGCCCGCGCGCACCGGGCGTTCGGAGGGACGGGGCCGGCCATGACCCCTGCGGGACGGCCCGCAGAGCGGGAGAAGAGCGCGAACGGCGCCGTGCGGTCCGTGGACCGCGCGGTGAGCGTGCTGGAGATCCTCGCCCGGCGCGGTGAGGCCGGGGTCACGGAGATCGCCGACGAACTGGGCGTGCACCGCTCCACCGCGTTCCGGCTGCTGGGCGTTCTGGAGAACCGCGGTCTGGTCGCGCAGGCCGGCGACCGGGGCAAGTACCACCTCGGGGCCGGTGTGCTGCGCCTCGCGGGCGCGGCGGCCGTGCGGCTGGACGTCTCGCAGGAGGCCGTCCCGGTCTGCCGGGACCTCGCCGACGAGCTGGGCGAGACGGTGAACACCGCGGTGCTGGACGAGGACGCCGCCGTCAACATCATGCAGGCGCGCGGTACGGCCGCCGTGACCGCGCAGGACTGGCTGGGCCGGCGCACAGCGCTGCACGCGACGTCCAGCGGCAAGGTGTTCCTGGCCCACATGGCGCCCGCGCTGCGCGAGGACCATCTGGCCCGCCCGCTGCGCCGGTTCACGGAGCACACCGTCACGGAGGCGTCCGTGCTGCGCGACGAGCTGGAGCGGGTGTCGGAGCGGGGGTACGCGGCGACGCGCGAGGAGCTCGAACTGGGACTCGTCGCCGTCGCGGCACCGGTCCACGCGCACGACGGCGCGGTGATCGCCGCGATCAGCGTCTCGGGCCCGGTGTTCCGGATGACGCCGGATCGCCTGCCCCGGCTGGGCTCCAGGACGGCGGCCGCAGCGGAGGAGCTGTCGCGGCGGATGGGGTACGGCTTCTAGGCGCCGAACGCGGCGAGGGCGGCGGCGGACGGCCGGCGCCACCGCGCACCCGAGCGGGGCGGGGCGGCACGTCACGCCCTTGGGCGGCGCCGCGCGGGTCGTCAGGCTCGACGCGTCGGGGACCACGGCGTCGAAGGTCATGCCGCCGGGGACCGTGTGATTGGCGGTCGGGGCGGGCGGGCGGCCCGCTCAAGCACGGACCGTCCGGCGCGCCCGGGACGTTTCCCCCATGGCCCCGAGCGCAGACCGGCCGGTCACGCCAACGCGAGCGGCCGGCACCGGGGAGCGGGACCCGGTGCGTGGCGGGGCGTGGCAGCCCCGGCCCCGCAGCCGAAGCGACCGGCGGTCACGGCGCCGCGAGGTGCTCCGCGGCCGCCGCTCAGGTCGTCGCGGCCGGCCGTTTGAACATGCGGGTGGCGGTGATCTCGCTGTGGGTCTCCTGGCCCGGGTCCGGCTGGGGGAGGCCGGGGCGGAGGTGTTCCTCCACGCTGATGTACTTCAGGCCCGCCCTCAGGTCGGCGTCGTTGCGGAGGCGGATGACCAGCGGGAACTCGGCCAGGGCCGTGGTGTCGAACAGGCCGGTGGTGTACAGCAGCTGGACGCCGAGCGCGTCGGCGACCGCCCGCTGGAGCTCCAGCAGGTAGGTGGCGTTGGCCCGGCCGATGGGGTTGTCGAGGAACAGCGTCCCCGCGTGCCGGTGCTTGTCGCGGCCCCGGTCGTTCGAGCGCAGCGCGGCCATCGTGCAGTACAGGGCGATGGCCGCGGTGAGCAGCTGCCCGCCGGAGAAGACGTCGCCCATCTGCCCGACCGGCACCCGCTCGGCGCGCAGCACCGCGTCGGGCTTGAGGATCTCCACGGCGACGCCCTTGGGCCGCAGGGCGGCGGCGACCCCGCGCAGGAGCAGGGACATGCCGTCCCGCCGCAGGTCGGAGTTCTTCTTGACGGCTGCCCGGGTGGCCTCGTCGATGACCTCGCCGAGGCGCTCGGTGAGGGTGGCCTGGTCGGGCTCCTCGAAACGGATGCGCAGGAACTCCTGCCCGGACCACTCCCCCAGGCCCTCCGGCAGCCGGGACAGCCGCTGGGCCGAGCGGAGGGTGGCGAGGGCGGACTCGACCAGGCCGCGCAGCCGGTCCACGATCGAGTCGCGGTTGCGCTCCAGCTGCTCCAGCTCGTCGGTGAGCACCCGCAGCCGGGGGGCGAAGGCGTCGGCCCACTTCTTGGCGTGCTCCGGCAGCGCGGAGGCGGGCAGTTCGCGGATCTGCTGGCGGGCCGGGGTGCGGACCTGTTCGTACCGGGTGGAGTTGGCGTGCCGCACCAGCACGTCGCCGGCCTCGCGCACCGCGGCCTCGGCGGCGGACAGGTCGGCGGCGCAGCCGCGCAGCGAGCGGCGTGCCTCGGCGGCGGACCGCCGGGCGTCGTCGAGACCGCCGGGGTAGGCCTCGGGCTGCTCCTGCTCCTCCTCGGCGGCGTGCTCGCGCAGCAGGTCGCGGAGCATGACGGCGATCTCGTCGAAGCCGCCGGCCGCGTCCTCGGCGGCCCGGTGGGCGGCGAGGAGTTCGGCGTGCGCCTCCCGGGCCTGGCGCAACTGCTCCTCGCAGGCGGCGAGTTCGGCGGTGGCGGTGCGCAGGAGGGCCTGGGCGTGCTCGGCGTCGCGCGGGACCAGCTCCTCGGGCAGCTCGGTGTGCGCCTCGCCGTCCGCCGGGGCGAGCCGCTCGGCTTCGCCGCGGAGCCGGCCGAGCTGCTCGCTCGCGCCGGACATGCGGGTCTCCAGCAGCTGCACCAGTTCCTCGGCGCGGGCCGCGGCGGCCTGCCGGCTGGGCCCGTCGGCCCCGTCGGGCGACTCCAGCAGCTGCTCGGCGCGGGTGCGGACCTTGTTGCTGAGCCGGTCCAGTTCGGCGCGCGCGGCGCTCTCGTCGCTCTCCGCGCGGGCCTGCTCGGCGCGCAGGTCGGCGCCGACGCCGACCTTCTCGTACACCTGGGACGCGGCGCGGTAGGCCTCCCGCAGGGCGGGCAGGGACGCCTGCGGGGCGCCGTCGCCGTCCTCGGGCAGGTCGTCGGGGGCGCCGGCGATCTCGGCGCGCTCGGCGCGCAGGGCGCGGGCGGTGCGCCGGGCGTCGTCGGCGGCGCGCTGGGCGGCGCGCCGGTCCTCGTCCGCGGCACGGGCCCGCTCCAGGCAGGACTGGGCGCGGGCCTCCGCCTCGGCGGCGTCGTCGGCCAGTTCGCGCAGCTTGGCCTGCCATCCGGCGCGTTCGCGCAGCCGGAAGGCGAGCCCGGCGAGGGCGTCGGCGGCGCGCCGGGCCTTCTGGGCGGCCTCCTGCCGTTCGTCCCGGACCCGGACCGCCTCGGCGGCCGCTTCCTCGGCCTCCGCCCGGAGGCCGCGCGCCTCCGCGAGTTCGGCCTCGGCCTCCTCGGTGAAGGTCCGTGCCTGCTCGGCCGCGGCGGCCAGTTCGGCGAGGCGTCCGGCCGGGCAGCCGGTGCGCCAGGAGGCGAGCCGGGCGGCGAGTTCGCGGTCCTTGCCGAGCCGGGCGGCGAGCGTCCGGATCTCCTCGTCCCGCTCGGCGGCCCGGGCGCGCAGCGCCTGCCGCTCCTCGTCGGCGGCGTGCTCGTCGTGCATGGCCGGGTTCGGCGGTACGAGGAACACGTCGCCGGAGTCGGACGCGGGCGTGGGCGCGAGCAGGGCGGCTGCGGTGCCGACGGCGACGGCGGACCGGGGCAGCAGGGCGGCGTCGCCGAGCGCCTCGCGGGCGCGGGCGTGGGAGTCGGGGTCGGTGATGACGACGCCGTCGACGAGTTCGGGGCGGGCCGCCAGCACGCGCGCGTGGTCGGCGGGGTCGACGGCCTGGGCGAGGTAGCGCCACCCGGGGAGGGCGGGGATGCCGTGCTCGCCGAGGAACTCGACGGTGGCCAGTACGTCGGGGCCGGGCGGCAGCAGTCCGCCGTCGCCGAGGGCACCGAGGACGCGGGCGTCGTCCGCGGCGGCGGTGCGCAGCTCGAACAGCTGCCGCTCGGCGGAGGACACGGCGTCGTCGAGCAGCTCGCGCAGCTCGTCGGCGAACCGGTCGAGTTCCTCCGCGCTCAGCCCGCCCTCGCGGGGACCGCTCCCCGCCGTGTCGGTGTCCGTGCGCCGGCCCGGCACGGCCGCCCGGCGCTTGCCGGAGGCGCCCGGCAGGCTCAGCAGCTCCGCCAGCCGCTGTTCGGCGGCGAGGGACTCGGCGGTGCGCCGCTCGCTGTCGTGGGCGCGCTCGGCCGCCGTGGCCGCGTCGGCGGCGCGGGCGGCGGTGAGTTCCGCGCGGCTCTCGGCGGCGGCCGTCTCACGGGCGTGCTCGGTGGCCCGGCGGGCGGACTCGCGGGCGGTGTCCCAGGCGGCGACGGCGGTCTTCTCGGCGTCGCTGGCCGCGAGGGCGGCGCGGGCCGGGTCGGCATCGGGGGCGCTGTCGTCGAGCCAGCCGGCCCGGACGGCCTCGGCGGTCTCCTGCTCGACCTCGGCGAGCCGCTGCCGCAGGTGGCCGATCTCGCTGCGGGCGCGCTGCGCCTCGGTGGCGGCGGCGGTGGAGTCGCGGTGGGCGCCGTCGCCGGCCTCCTGGAGCGCGGCGGAGCGCGCCTCCTCCTCGTTGGCGTGGTTCTCGGCCTTCTGCGCGGCGGCGTGCAGGGCGCGGACCAGGTCGACGGCGGCCTTGGCGCGTGCGGCGAGGGCCGGGGCGGCGTCCCGCTCGGCCTCCTGGATCGCGGCGGACACCCGCGCCACCCGGTCGGCGGCGGCCCGGTGGCGTAGCACGGACTCGGCGGCCTGCCAGGCGGAGTGGAGTGTGCGCGCGTCGGCCAGTTCGCGCTTCTGGGCGGCGGCGGACTTCTCGGCGGCGGCGAGCGCCAACGAGGCGTGGCGGTAGGCGAGTTCGGCGGAGACACGGGCGCTGTGCCCGCGGGCGGTCTCGGCCTGGGCGACCGCGTGCGCGGCGGCGGTGACGCGGTGGGCGAGGTCGGCCGCGCGCTCCCGCTCCTGGGCGCCCCGCGCGGAGAGCCGGCGGGCGAGGGCGCGGGTGCGGCGCTCGGCGGAGGCGTGGATCTCCCGGGCCCGGGTGCGGGCGTCGGCGGCCTCGACGATGCGGCCGAGCAGGTCGACGGACCCGGCGGTGAAGTCCCGTTCGGCGATGAGTTCGGCACGCCGGCCCAGCTTGTTGCCGAAGCCGCTGACCAGGTCGGCGAGTCCGTCGGTGTCGCGGGTGTCGGTGACGGCGCGCAGCAGCAGGTCGGTGAAGTCGGAGTCCTTCTTCACCGCGAAGAGACCGGCCGCCTCGCCCTCGTCTGCGTTCATCTCCCGTTGGTAGCGGAAGAGTTCGGGGTCGAGTCCGAGGTCACCGAGGTGTTCGGTCCAGCGTTCGTGGATCTCCTCCCAGTGCACCTCCAGGTGCGGGTAGGTCTTGCCCGCCTCGGTGAGGGCGTCACGGAAACCCTTCATGGTGCGGCGCCGGCCACGGGCACCGGACTGGCCCTCGACGGGCGGGCGCACGGAGGTGGCCTCGGCGACGGGGAGGTTGTCCAGGCTGAGGCCGGGACCGGGACGGAAGGAGTACCAGGCCTCGGCGAACTTCCGCGGGTCGTTGGAGACCTGGCGGCCGCGCCATTCGCTGACCTTGCCGACGACGACGCACTCGCCGGTCTGCACGTGCTGCCATTCGAGCGCCACGTGGCCGCAGTCGTCGGCGAGCAGGAACTTGCGCAGCACGCCGGAGCTGGCGCCGCCGAGGGTGTTGCGGTGCCCGGGGAGCATCACGGAGAAGATCAGCTTCAGCAGGACGGACTTGCCGCCGCCGTTCTCCAGGAAGAGCACGCCGGCGGGCGCGGGCCTGCGGGGCGGGCCGACGGGCTCGTCCGCGAAGAACTCCGCCTGCGTCGGTGCCGGGTTCGGCACGGTGGCGCCGACGCCGCGCAGGTCGAGCACGGTGTCGGCGTAGCGTGCGCCCGCCGGTCCGATGGAGTAGAGGCGGACCCGGGACAGCTCGTACATGGCGGACTCTCGTGAGGCTTCGTGGGGTGGGGGTCAGACGGAGTGGAAGGGGAGGCCGGCGTCGGCGACCAGGTCCAGGTCGTCGCCGTCCTCGGGCGGCAGCAGGGTGGGGGTGCCGTCGGTGACGGGGACGACGCCGAGGTCGAGCAGTTCGGCCATGGCGGCGCTGCCCGCCATGTCGCGGACCTGGAGCTGGTAGCGGGCGGTGGTGCGGTAGGTGCCGCCGTTGTCGTCGCCGGTGCGCTGGAGGAAGCCGGAGTCGGTGAGGAAGGAGACGGCCTTGGCGACGATGCCGGTGGTGGATCCGGCCAGGCGGCGGGCGTCCTTGGTGGCGCCGGTGGCGCTGCGCCGGGACCAGATCCGCCAGGCGGCCTCGAGTCCGGGGGCGTCGGTGGCCGGGTCGGTGTTCTCGCCCTGTTCGGCGGCCCGCTCCTCCAGGCGGTGGCAGGCCTGGCGGACGAAGGCGTCGACGCCGTTGACCGTGACGCGTCCGATGTAGCCGTCGTCGGCGAGGTCCTCGGGGCGGGGGAAGGCCATGGCGGCGACGGCGAGGTGGGCGAGTCCGTGCAGGAAGCGGTCGCCGCCGTCGGCGGAGGCGCGGCGCGCGTAGTCGCCCATGCGGACGGCGAAGACGGAGTCCTCGGCGGCGGTGACGGCCATGCCGGCGCGCGGGGACACCTCCAGGACGACGAGTCCGAGGCCGGTGGCCACGGCGTCGGCGAGCCGCGCGAACGGCGGGTCCTCCCGGTAGCGGCGCAGCAGGTCGGCGTACTCCTGGTCGCGGGCGGGCTGGAGCTTGGGCTGGAGGCCGAAGGCGACGAGCCGGGCCGCGTCGGCGGCGTCGGCGGGCGTGACGACGGTGCTCGCCGGCGTCGCCGCGGGCTCCGGCTCGCTCCGGTCGGCGTGCTCGGTCACGGTCGGGGCTCCTCGGTACGGGCGAAATCGGTACGGGCGAAATCGGTGCGGGCGAAATCGGTGCGGACGGTCCCGGTGCGGGGGGTGTCGCCGCGGGCTGCTCGGGTCGCGGTCACGCCGCCTCCGCACGGTCCGCGGCCATGCCCGCCGCGTCCAGCAGGGCCGTGCCCACGATGAGGTCGGCGCCGCCGAACTCGGGGTCGTCGAGTGCGGTGCCGTCGTCCACGGCGAACAGCAGTTTCCGCTCCCCCTGGCGGTAGGCGGTGCCGACCGGCGGGCTGGCGGCGTGGACCGCCAGCAGGGCGACCAGGTAGGGCAGCTCGGGGTCCTTGCGGCGGGCCTCGGCGAGCAGCCCGGACAGCCGGCGCGGCGCGTCGGCCGGGAGGTCCAGCAGTTCGGTGGCGGCCGCGAGCTGCTCCTCGCTGAAGCGGCTGTCGTCGGGGGTGGCGATGAGGTCCGGCTCGGGCATCTCGGCACCGAGGTGTTCCCGCTCCACGGGCGGGGTCAGCAGGATCTCGACGAGGTCGGCGACCCGGACGGACACGGGTGTGCGCAGTCCGGTGCCGTGGGCGAAGAACGCGTCGGTGACCCGGGACGCCTGCTCCACGGGGAGCGGCAGCAGGGGCGCGAGGAGTTGGCCGTAGAGGTCGGTGCCGGCGGCCGCGGCGGGGGTGGCGAAGGCCTGCCGGTCCTGCTCGGCGCGGAACAGCGGGCCGGCCTCCAGCAGCCGGGACTGCAGCTGGGTGTGACGGCGGATGCAGTCCTTGACGATGTCCACCAGCTCGGCGGCGCGGCGCTTGTGCCCGGGGTCCTCGGACTCGTCGCGGGCCTTGCGGATGTTGGTGAGGATCGCGTTCTCGTGGCGGTAGCGGTCGGCGACGTGGTCGAGCGCCTCGGCGATCATGTCGGGCACGGCGCTGAGCCAGTCCACCGCGCGGACGTTGCGCCGGGTGGCCTCCAGGGCGCGGCGCAGGGTCTCGGAGTACTGCACCGTGCGGTAGCGGGCCTGCTCGGCGGCGAGCTGGGCGTCGGCGAGCCTGCCCCGGCTGATCAGCACCTCGAGCTTGACCTCGGCGGCGATCTGGGCGCTGGTGACGTCCGTGTCGAGGGCGCCGACCAGGACGTTGACCGCCTCGTCGGTGGTGCGCAGGTACACCGTGCCGCCGGGTCCCGGGACCTCTTCGATCAGTTTGAAGTCGTAGTCGCGGCGGACGTACGTGCCGTCCGGGCCGAACACGCCGTACACGGCGCGGAAGCCGCGGTCGACGCTGCCGACGTTGATCAGGTTCTCCAGGACCCAGCGGGCCACCCGCTCGTGCTCGGCCGCGGGGCGGTCGGGGGCCTGCGCGGCGGCGCGCGGGACGAGCCGGGCGACGATCTGCTCGTGGTCGGCGCCGGTGTCGAAGTCCATGGTGAGCGTGACCAGGTCGATGGCGGCGAGGGCGATCTCCGCCATGCCGTACACCGAGTACTCGCCCGCGAGATTGGCCTTGCGGGCGTCCAGGTCGTGCAGCGGCGCGGTGCACGCGAGCGCGCGCAGCCGCCGCGCCAGTCCTTCGTCGGCGGCCGGGCCCGGCGCGGGGCGCGGCCCCGCGCTGAGCTGGGGCGGAACGCTGTCCGTCGATGCAGGCGAAGTCACGGTGCACAGACTAGGTCCTCGGTCCGACAACGGCCCAAACGAGGCAGAAGCGCCCCGTTCCCGCGGCCTGCGGACCACCCGCACCGGCCGGTTTCCCCGCGGTCCTACTCCCCGTCCCCGACCCGGCGCCGGTAGACCTCCACCACCCGTTCCAACGACAGGTCGAGGTAGGCCGCGAGCAGGCGCTCGGCCGCGTCCCGGTCGCCCGCCTGAAGAGCCTGGAGAATCTCGACATTTCGCGCGATGTACGGTTCGTGCAGCCGCTGCGGCTCGTCCACCACGTGGAAAGCGAGCCGCAGTTCGGCGAAGACGCTGCGCATCAGCTCGGCGGTGCGCTCGCCGGAGGCGAGGGCGACCAGCTCCTGGTGGAAGTGGATGTTGGCCGTGCCCACCGCTTTCCAGTCACCTTCGCGCGCCGCCCGCTGCCCCTGCGCGACCGCCCCGGCGAGCCCGTCGAGGGCGTAGGGCGGCTCGCCCAGCCCGCGGACGACGGCGCACTCGACGAGCCGGCGGGTGCGGTAGATGTCCTCGACGTCCTCGACGGTCAGCACCCGGACGAACACGCCCCGGTTGAGCTCGTGGACGAGCAGCCGTTCATGGGTGAGCAGCCGGAACGCCTCGCGCAGCGTGTTGCGGGAGACCCCGAGGGCGCCGCCGATGCTGTCCTCCGACAGCCGGGTGCCGGGCGGGAAGAACCCCTCGGCGATGCGGCTCCTGAGGATGTCCGCGACGCGCTCGGCGGTGCTGGTGCGGCCCAACAGGGCGCGGTCGTCGGCGAGTCCGCTCGTCTGCTCTGCCATGCCTGAATTCAAGCGCACGCGGAAGAACGAGACAACATGGGTATTGAAGGATCGTTCAACGATCCTCTACCTTGCTGGGCACCGGCACGGCTCACTCCTTTCCTGCACCCCCGTCCTTTCTGCGAGGTGCCCATGAGCACGACCCCTTCTCCGCCCCACGCCCTCACCGGCTCCCCACCCCCCGCCAAGCCCGAACCCCCGTCCGAGGACAGGGCGTTCGGCTGGCTGCGCGCACTCGGTCCGCGCGGCCGGCGCGCGTTCGGCGGCGCGTTCGGCGGTTATGCCCTGGACTCGTACGACTACTTCACGCTGCCGCTGACGATGGTGGCGCTGTCCGCGTACTTCGGCCTGAACAGCGGCCAGACCGGTCTGCTGACGACCGTGACCCTGCTCGTCTCGGCGGTCGGCGGCGCCCTCGCGGGTGTGCTGGCGGACCGCATCGGCCGGGTCAGGGCGCTGCTGCTGACGGTGATCACCTACGCGGTGTTCACCGTGGCCTGCGGCTTCGCCCCCAACTACGAGACGCTGCTGGTCTTCCGCGCCCTGCAGGGCCTCGGCTTCGGCGGCGAGTGGGCGGTCGGCGCGATCCTGGTCGCCGAGTACGCCGGCGCCCGGCACCGGGGCCGCACCCTCGGCGCGGTGCAGAGCTCCTGGGCCGTCGGCTGGGCCCTGGCCGTGATCGTCTACACGGCGATCTTCTCCCTGGTCGACGACGACCTGGCCTGGCGCGTGATGTTCTGGACCGGCGCGCTGCCCGCGCTGCTCGTGGTGTGGGTGCGGCGCAGCGTGCAGGACGCGCCGGAGGCGGCCGCCGCCCGGGAGAACAGCGTGCACAAGGGATCGTTCGCGGCGATCTTCCAGCCGGCCCGCGCGGGCTCTCCCGGTCTGCTGCGCACCACCCTGTTCGCGGTCCTGCTCTCCACCGGCGTGCAGGGCGGTTACTACACCCTCGCCACCTGGGTGCCGACCTACCTCAAGACCGAGCGCGGCCTGTCGGTCGTGGGCACCGGCGGCTACCTCACGTTCCTCATCTCGGGCGCGTTCCTCGGGTACCTGACGGGCGGTTACCTCACGGACCGGCTGGGCCGCCGGCGCAACATCTGGCTGTTCGCCCTGCTGTCGGCGGTGTGCATCGTGGCGTACACGAACATCCCGGACGGCGCGAACACCCTGGTCCTCGTCCTCGGTTTCCCGCTCGGGTTCTGCATGTCGGCGATCTTCAGCGGCTTCGGCTCCTACCTGAGCGAGCTGTACCCGACGGCCGTGCGCGGCACCGGCCAGGGCTTCACCTACAACACCGGCCGCGCCGTCGGAGCCGTCTTCCCCACCACCGTCGGCTTCCTCGCCGACGGCTGGGGCGTCGGCGGCGCCCTGGTCTTCGGCGCGATCGGCTACGGCCTGGCCGCGCTGGCGCTGCTGGGACTGCCGGAGACGCGCGGGAAGGAGCTGGAGTGAACGCCGCCGACGACACCGTCCGCACCGCCGTGGACGAGCGCCCTGTGGTGCCCGCCGGCCACCTCGCCGACGACACCGCGCGCGCGTGGAGCCCGCGGACGGCCCGCGCCCGCTTCCGGGAGGGCCTGGCGGTGCCCACGGCCGGCGTGGCCGCCGGGTACACCCAGGCCAACCTGGTCTCCGTGCCCGCCGACTGGGCGTACGACATGCTGCTGTTCTGCCAGCGCAACCCGCGCGCGTGTCCGGTCCTCGACGTCACCGACGCCGGTTCCGCCACCACCGTGCTCGCCCCGGACGCCGACCTGCGCACCGACCTGCCGCGCTACCGGGTGTGGGAGCACGGCGAGCTGGTGGACGAGCCGACGGACGTGCGGGCGTACTGGCGGGACGATCTGGTGTCGTTCCTCATCGGCTGCAGCTTCACCTTCGAGTGGGCGCTCGCGGCGGCCGGCGTGCCGCTGCGCCACCTGGAGCAGGGCCGGAACGTCCCGATGTACGTGACGACGTGGCAGTGCCGCCCGGCGGGGCGGCTGAGCGGCCCGATGGTGGTGTCGATGCGGCCCGTGCCGCCGGAACACCTCGACGCCGCCATCCGGGAGAGCAGTCTGATGCCCGCCGTGCACGGCGGTCCGGTGCACTGCGGCGACCCGTCCGCGCTGGGCGTCGACGACCTGGACCGTCCCGACTTCGGCGACCGGGTGGACCTCGCACCGGACGACATCCCGGTGTTCTGGGCCTGCGGGGTCACCCCCCAGGCGGCGGTCATGGCCTCCCGGCCGCCGTTCGCCCTCACGCACGCGCCGGGCCGGATGTTCGTGGGCGACGCGCGGGACGAGCAGTTCCGCGTGGTCTGACCGGCCCCCGCACGGCGCCCGCCGGCCCTCACCCGCACGAAGGAACGAAGGATTCATGACCTCGATCGATCTGAACGCCGACCTCGGCGAGGGGTTCGGCCACTGGCGGCTCACCGACGACGAGCGGCTCCTGTCGGTGGTGACCAGCGCCAACGTGGCCTGCGGCTTCCACGCCGGGGACGCTCCCACCATGCGCCGGGTGTGCGAACTCGCCGCCGCGCGCGGGGTGCGGATCGGCGCCCAGGTCTCCTACCGCGACCTGGCCGGGTTCGGGCGGCGCGCGATGGACGTGCCGCCCGCCGAACTGGCGGCCGAGGTGGCGTACCAGATCGGCGCCCTCGAGGTGTTCGCCCGCGCGGCGGGGAGCCGGGTGGCGTACGTCAAGCCGCACGGCGCGCTCTACAACCGCGTGGTGCGCGACGAGGAGCAGGCCCGCGCGGTGGTGGACGGGGTGGTCCTCGCCGACCCCGCGCTGCCCGTGCTCGGGCTGCCCGGCTCCCGGCTGCTGGAGGTGGCCGCCAGAACGGGGCTGCCGGCGGTCGAGGAGGCGTTCGCGGACCGCGCGTACACCGACGAGGGCACCTTGGTGCCGCGCGGCGAGGAGGGCGCCCTGGTCACCGATCCGGGGGCCGTTCTGGAACGTTCGGTGGGCCTGGCCCGGAGCGGGGAGGTCGTGGCGCTCTCGGGGCGGCGGATCCGGATGAGGGCCCGTTCCCTGTGCCTGCACGGCGACACGCCGGGCGCGGTGGACCTGGCGCGACGGGTGCGGGACGCCCTGGAGGCGTCCGGGGTCCGGGTGGAGGCGTTCGCATGAGGACGCTGCCCGTCGGCGAGGACGCGCTGCTCGTCGAGGTCGCCACGGGCGAGGAAGCACAGGCGCTCCTGGCGGAGCTGCTGCGCCGCCGCGCGGAGGGGGAGCTGACGGCCCGTGAGATCGTCCCGGCGGCGCGTACGGTGCTGCTCGACGGCCTGCCCGATCCTGCCCGCCTGGCCGCCGAACTGACCTCGCGCCCGGTGCCGCCCGCCCCGCCGCGTCCGGCCGGGACGGTCGAGATCCCGGTGCGCTACGACGGCCCGGACCTGGCGGACGTGGCCGCGCACTGGGGCGTCACGCCGGCGGAGGCGGCCCGCCTGCACGCGGACGCCGAGTACCGCGTCGCGTTCTGCGGGTTCGCCCCCGGTTTCGGCTACCTCACCGGTCTGCCCGCCCGCTACGAGGTGCCCCGCCGGTCCGCCCCGCGCACGTCCGTCCCGGCGGGCTCGGTGGCCCTCGCCGGACCGTACACCGGCGTCTACCCGCGCTCCTCCCCCGGCGGCTGGCAGCTCATCGGCACCACCGACCTGGTGCTGTGGGACCACACCCGGGAACCCGCGGCGCTGCTCTCCCCCGGCACGCGCGTGCGGTTCGTCCCGGTGACCCCGACGGGGCCGGCGGCATGACGGACCGCGCGCTCTCCGTCGTACGGGCGGGGGCCCTGACGACCGTTCAGGACCGCGGCCGCCCCGGCCACGCCCACCTCGGCGTCCCCCGCTCCGGCGCGCTGGACGGCCCGGCCGCCGCGCTCGCCAACCGCCTGGTGGGCAACGGCCCGGACGCGGCCGTCCTGGAGACCACCCTCGGCGGCTGCTCCCTGCGGCCCCGCTCCGCCGTCACGGTGGCGGTCACCGGGGCGCCCTGCCGGGTCAGGGTGGACGGACGCCCCGCCGCCTGGGGCGCGCCGGTGCGGGTGCGCGCCGGGGCCGTGCTGGACGTCGGGCCGGCGGTCCTCGGCGTCCGCGCCTACGTCGCCGTCTCCGGCGGGGTCGCCGTGGAGCCGGTGCTGGGCAGCCGCTCCACGGACCTGCTGTCCGGTCTCGGTCCGGCGCCGCTGGCGGACGGGACGGTGCTGCCGCTCGGTGCGCCGACGGGCCGCCACGCGCGCGTGGACGTGGCGCCGCAGGCGGCGCCGCCCGCCGAACTCGTCCTGCGCGTGACGCCGGGGCCGCGCGACGACTGGTTCACCGCGGAGGCGCTGCGGCGCTTCCTGTCCGGCACGTTCTTCGTCTCGCCGGCGAGCAATCGCATCGGACTGCGTACGACGGGTCCGGTGCTGGAGCGCGCGCGGTGCGATGAGCTGCCCAGTGAGGGAATGGTCCTGGGGGCGGTCCAGGTGCCGCCCGCCGGGACGCCGGTGATCTTTCTTGCCGATCACCCCACGACCGGCGGCTATCCGGTCATCGCCGTGGTGCACGCGGCGGATCTGTCCGCGGCGGCGCAGGCCCGGCCGGGGACGCCGGTGCGGTTCGTCGCCGCGCGGGCCCGCCGGGGTCGCTGAGGCGCCTGGGGGCCGCGCCCCCGGGCCCCCCTCGCCGGCCCTGGCGGACCCCGGACATCACACCGCCGTTTCCTCGGGGCCGATCCTGCTGCGGACCGCCGTCTGGACCTCGGCCTCTTCCGCCGGGTCGGCGGCGAGGCGGCGGAGACGGTCGACCACGCGGGCGTCGCCGGTCTCGGCGTGGCGGGCGGCGATCTCGCGGGTGGTCTCCTCGCAGTCCCAGAGGCATTCGACGGCGAAGCCGGTGGGGAAGGACGGGTCGGTGGCGGCGAGGGCGCGGGCGGCGCGGCCGCGGAGATGGGAGGAGGCGGTCTCGCGGTAGACGTGCCGCAGTACGGGTGCGGCGCAGGCGATGCCGAGGCGCCCGGCGCCGTCGACGAGGGTCCACAGGGTCGTCGCGTCGGGGCCCTCGCCCCGTACGGCCTCGCGGAGTGCGGCGAGGACCAGGTCGCGGTCGCGCGCCCCGCCCCGGCAGGCGAGCACGCGTGCGGCGGCCTCGCCCAGCGCGTCGGGCCGGCGGGCCCAGCCGCGCGCCCGGTCGACGGCGGCCGTGCCGCGCATGCGTTCGAAGGCGTCGACGGCGGCGTCCACGACGGCCGTCGAGCCGTCGGTCACGGCGCCCTCGATCAGGTCGAGGGCACTGGGGTCCCCGGTGTCGGCGAGATAGCGCAGCGCCGTGCACCGGGCTCCGTCGGTGCCGTCCTGGGCGGCGCGGACGATCTCCGGCCGGTCCTCGGGGCCCGCCACGGCGGACAGACAGCGGGCGGCCGGCACGTGCAGGGCGGCGCCGCGGTCCAGACCCTGCTGGGCCCAGTCGAACACGGCCTGGACGCTCCAGCCGGGGCGTGGTCCGGCGGGCCGCATCTGCCGTTGCCAGCGGTCGAAGGAGCCGGCCTCCCGGGCGGCCCGTACGCGCGTGGCGACGGCCGGGCGCGGGTCGTCGGCCCACAGGCGCCAGGGACGTGGTTCGAAGGCGTCCCGCACGGTCGCGGCCAGTTCGGCCTCGCCCTGGGGATCGGTGGAGAAGCGCGCGAGCACCGGGCCGGCGAGGGACCGCAGGCCCGCGTCGTCGTCGCGGAGGGCCAGTTCGTCGAGGGCCCAGGCCCAGTTGGTGCCCTGGGCGGCGTACCTGCGCAACAGGTGCAGGGCGTCCCGCCGGCCGTAGGAGGCGAGGTGGCCGAGGACGGCGAGGGCGAGTCCGGTGCGTGACTCGTCGGTGTCGAGGACGTCCTCGGGATCGAAGAGGTGGGCCTCGACGACGTCGAGTCCGCCGTGCAGGTCGAGGTAGAGGCGGGCGTAGTAGAGGGAGCGGTTCTCCACCTGCCAGTCGTGGCGCGGGTCGCGCAGCACGCAGTGGTTCAGCGCCGCGAGCGCCTCGGAGCGCGGGGCGGTGAGCGCGTGCAGTGTGCCGTCGCCGCGGCCCCGCTGGAGCAGGCCGAGCAGCGTACCGCTGGGCGCTATGACCGGATCGAACATGGGAAACAGCCTCACATCAAGCGTCGACGCAACCGGGAGTGTGGGTCACCTGGCCGCGTGACAACACGTCGGGGCGCCCGCCGTTTCCTGCTCGTTGCAGACCATCTCTCCCTGCCTCTCGTCGGTGGCCCGTGCGGACCGCGTCACGGCCCGCGCGGTGCGGCAACACCTGCCCAGCCATCGCGTCCGTGAATCACGTCGTCATGATGACCCGGCGGTCACATCTGCCGCGACCGTATTTCGGCGGCCCTGTACCGCCTCCCCCGTTTTCCGTGTCGTCGCTGGTCGGAGCGGAGTCGCTCAGCCCTCACCGAAGAGCTCGAGCAGTTCCGTGCGGGCGAACATGCGGGCCGTGTCGACGGCCGACGGGGTGCCCGCGGAGGGGTCGGCGCCGCCCTCCAGGAGGGCCTTGACGACGTCGGTCTCCCCCTTGAACACCGCTCCCGCGAGTGGCGTCTGGCCGCGGTCGTTGACGCGGTCGGCGTCGGCGCCGCGGGCCAGCAGGGCGCGCACCGCACCGGCGTGGCCGTGGTAGGCGGCGAGCATCACGAGGGAGTCGCCGCGGTCGTTGGTGAGGTCGGCGGGGACGCCCGCGTCGACGTAGGCCACGAGCTCCTCGGTGCGGCCGCGCCGGGCCAGATCGAAGATCTTGGTCGCCAGCTCCACGACCTCGGGGTCGGGGGCTTCACTCATCGCCGGACCGCCTCTCACTGCACGGGTACACATCGGGAACAGGGCGTACGTCTGCACGTGGGGCAGCCGTACGGGTGAATCGCCAGGGTACTGGCTCGGGTGGCACATGACCTGACGCGCCCGAGGTAATGATCAGCGCGGGCTCCGCCGGGCATTCGGGGCGGATATCCACCCAGTTGCACCTTTTATCGTATAGACACATGCTGTGATCAGGGAAGGACTCATGGTGACTGTCCCCGCGAACCAGGAGAACTCACATGATCATCTCGATCTCATGCGTGGTGCTGCTCGGCATCGTCGTCTTCATCTTCTTCCGCAAGGACGGACTGAAGCTGTCGCACGCACTGGTGGCGATGCTGTTCGGCTTCTATCTGGCCAGCACGGCCATCGCGCCGAGCATCAAGGCGGGCGGCGAGAGCCTCGCCGGTCTCCTGGGCGGGTTCAAGTTCTGACCCGCCCCACCACGCCCCGCCCGCCCGTACGCACCCTCTGGAGACAGCAGTGGCCCGGCGTCCCCTTCCCCGCGTCCTCAGCAACGGCAGCGCCCAGCTCGCCCGGAGCCGGGAGCTGGCCAGGACGGCGGCCGACAGCGCCACGGACGTCCTCCACCCGCTGATCACCATCACGCGCGGGCTGCGCCGGCTGGCCTCGGCCGGACGGCGCAGGTGGGCCGACACCCCCAAGGAGCGGCGCGGCACGCTGCTCTTCGGCCTGGCGGCGGTGCTGCTGGCCGTGGCGCTCGCGCCGTACGGCCCGCTGCTCGCCGTCGTCGCCCTGATGGCGGCGGCGGCCTGGCACGGACGGGACCGCACGCCCGCGGCGCCCGCCGGGCCCGCCCCCGGCCAGTCACAGCGCCTGAAGTCGCTGTACGAGGCCCTGGTGCCGTACTTCTCGGCGAGCGACGACCCCGAGCCGCTGTACGCCCGCGGCGGCGACTGGGGGGAGGTCTTCTCCGAGTACGAGTTCGACGGCGACGGCCGCCTCGCGCACCTGGTGATCGCCTACCCGGCCTACTTCACGGACGCCGAGCCGGAGTCCCGCGCGCGGATCGAGCACCTGCTCGGCGCCAAGTGCGGACGCGACCGGGAGTACCACTTCGCGTGGGACGAGGAGGCCAACCAGCTCACCGTCCGCGTCCTCGCCCCGCTGCCCACCGACATCGCCGCGCAGCCCTTCGTCACGGCCCCCGGCGAGACGGTGCTCGGCTTCACCGACCCCACGCGCGTGCAGCGGACGCTGCCGCTCACCCACGGCCCGCACGGCGAGGAGCGGACCGACGTCCCGCCGGTCGTGTGGCGCACCGGCGTCCGCTCCACCGAGCCGCACCTGCTCGCGGTCGGCCAGCCGGGCAGCGGCACCTCGACCCTGCTGCGCTCCATCGCCCTCCAGGCGCTGCACCACGGCGACGTGGTGATCGTGGACGGCGGCGGGACCGGCGAGTACGCCTGTCTCACCGGCCGGGACGGCGTGCTCGCCGTCGAGTGCGCCCTGTCGGGGGCGCTGACCAGCCTGGAGTGGGCGGCCCACGAGACCGAGCGTCGGCTGACCGCGGCCAGCAAGGCGCACCAGGCGGGCGACCCGCCGCCGGAGGACACCCGGCGCCCCCTGTGGCTGCTGCTGGACCGGCCGAGCGTCTTCACCCACCTGGCCGCGGCGGAGGACGGCACCGACCCGCAGTCCCTGCTCCAGGCCCCGCTGCGGCACGGCCGCGCGGCGAACGTCACCGTGGTGGTCGCGGAACAGTTCGACGGCCTCGACGCCCTGGCCGGCCCGGTACGGCAGCACACCCGCGCGCGCGTCGTGCTCGGCCCCGCCACGGCCGCCCAGCTCGAGACCGTGCTGGGCGCGCCCCCGCACACCACGCCGGTCGACCAGGTGCCGCCCGGACGCGGCTACGCCCGCCTCGGCACGGGCCCGGTCCACCGCCTCCAGGTCCCGGCGACCCCCGACCCCTACGACGACGCGACCAGCGAGGCCCACCGCCAGGCCGTCCTCGACCTGCTCCCGCCCCGCACGACCCCGGCGGACGAGGAGCCGGGTCCGGTGCCGGAGGCGGTGCGGCTGGACAAGGCGGCCACGGAGAAGGTCGCCGCGGCGGCGGCGCTCGCGGCGGACACGGAAGCGTCGGAGCCGGCCGCTGCTCCACCGGCCCCGGAGGGCGCGGCAGTGGCGGAATCCTCCTCGTGAGGGCGTTGTCACACCCACCGCCGTCCGCGGGCGGTCGTGCCGCAGACGGCGGCACGGGCGGGCGCCGGGGGTCGCCCCCTCCGGGGGAGGCGCCCCGCCGGCGGGCCTGGCTCTCAGCGCCGTACCAGCGGCCAAGGGGGTGCCAGGCACAGTCGTACGCCGGGTGCGGCCCGGCCGCGGTTGCTCGCGCAGTTCCCCGCGCCCCTGAGGGCGTCACCCGCCGGTGACCGTGCAACCTGCCGCCGTCCGCGGGCGGTCGTGCCGCAGGGCGGCACGGGCGGGCGCCGGGGGGTACCCCCTGGAGGAGGCGTCCTGCCGGTCGGCCCCGCTTCCAGCGCCCTGCCGGGCACGGCCGAACGCCGGGTGCGGCCCGGCCGTGGCCGGTCGCGCGGTTCCCCGCGCCCCTGAGGGCGCTGTCACCCGCGCCCCCTGAAGGGGTTATGCCACGAATGTGCGCGGGAGCTCCCCGCCCGACGTCCCGCCCGTCTCGACGACGCGGGCCGCCGCCGCCAGGCGGACCGCCGCTTCCTCGGCGACCGCGCCGCCCACCGTGAACGGCAGCCGGACATAGCCCTCGAACGCGCCGTCCACCCCGAAGCGCGGTCCGGACGGGACGCGCACGCCCACCCGCTCCCCCGCCTCGGCCAGGCGGGAGCCGGAAAGGCCGCCCGTGCGGACCCACAGGGTGAGGCCGCCGCGGGGGACCTCGAACTCCCAGCCGGGCAGCTCGCGCCGGACCGCGCTCACCAGTTCGTCACGGTTCCGCCGGGCCTGGGCGCGGCGCAGCTCGACCGCCTCCTCCCAGCCGCCCGTGCCGAACAGCCAGTTCACGGCGAGCTGTTCGAGCACCGGTGTGCCGAGGTCGGCGTAGGCGCGGGCGGCGACGAGGCTGCGGATCACGTCGGGGGCGGCGCGCACCCAGCCGATGCGCATGCCGGCCCAGAACGCCTTGCTCGCCGAGCCGACCGTGATGACCGTCGACCCGGCGGGGTCGAACGCGCACACCGGACGCGGCATCTCCACGTCCTCGTCGAACCACAGCTCGCTCATCGTCTCGTCGGCGACGAGCACCGTGCCCGCCGAGCGGGCCGCGTCGACCAGCCGGCGCCGCTGGTCCTCGTCGGCGAGCGCCCCGGTCGGGTTGTGGAAGTCGGCGACGACGTAGGCGATGCGCGGGGCTGCCTCCCGCAGCACCTGGCGCCAGCGGTCCAGGTCCCAGCCGGCCAGTCCCTCGGCCATGGCGACGGGGACGAGCCGCGCGCCGGCCTCGCGCATGAGCTGGAGGATGTTGGCGTAGGAGGGGGACTCCACGGCGATCCGCTCGCCGCGACCGCCGAAGAGGTGACAGATGGCGTCGATGGCGCCCATCGCGCCGGTGGTGACCATGATCTGCTCGGGCATGGTGGCGATGCCCCGCCGGGTGTAGCGGTCGGCGATCATCGCGCGCAGGGCGGGCAGCCCCGCCGGATAGTCGCCGTGGGTGTGCGCGTACGGCGGCAGTTCCTCCAGGGCACCCTGGACGGCGCGGGTGAGCCACGGCTCGGGGGCGGGCAGCGCGGCGCAGCCCAGGTCGATCATGGAGCCGAGCGCCTCGGGCGGCAGCGGCTCCAGACCGCGCGCCGGGACCGGGTTGCCGGCCGGGACGGCGGTCCAGCTTCCGGCGCCGCGCCGCGACTCGAGGAAGCCCTCGCCGCGCAGCGCCTCGTAGGCGGCGGCCACGGTGGTGCGGCTCACCGACAGGGCGAGGGCGAGTTCCCGCTCGGCGGGCAACCGCGCGGCGACCGCCACGCGCCCTTCCAGCACCAGCAGGCGGATGCCGTCGGCGAGGGCGCGGTAGGCGGGCGGACGCCGACTGCCGGGCCCCGCCGGGCGGTCCTGCTGGGAACCGAGCAGCCGGGCCAGCTGAGCGGCCCCCACTGCGGACGTCCACTGCGCCATACAAATCAGTCCACCTTCCCCGGATTGGCCATGGAGGGCATGACCAGTCAGGCTCCAGGGTGGCACGCGTCGGTCCACTTCCACCACAGGGGGCACCTCTTGGCCAGAAACGCGCTCCGCGAGCGCCGTCTCGTGCGGCGGCTGTTCCAGCTCTACGCGGGCCTGGCCCTGTACGGGGCCAGTTCGGCGCTGCTGGTGCGGTCCGGACTCGGCCTGGAGCCGTGGAACGTCCTGCACCAGGGCCTGTCCGAGCGCACCGGACTGTCCATGGGCGTGGTGCTGACCGCCGTGGGCGCGGCGGTCCTGCTGCTGTGGATCCCGCTGCGGCAGCGGCCGGGGCTCGGCACGGTCTCCAACGTGCTGGTGATCGGCGCGGCGATGGACGCGACGCTGGCCGTGGTGCCGGACGCGCACGCCGTCGCCGTACGGGTGGCGCTGATGGCGGCGGGGATCGTGCTGAACGGCGCGGCGACCGGGCTGTACATCGCGGCCCGGTTCGGTCCGGGCCCGCGCGACGGGCTGATGACGGGGCTGCACCAGCGCACGGGGGTGTCGGTGCGCCTGGTCCGCACGGCCATCGAGATCACGGTGGTGGTCACCGGCTTCGTGCTGGGCGGCACGGTCGGCGTCGGCACCCTGCTGTACGCGGTGGCCATCGGCCCGCTCGCCCAGCTGTTCCTGCGCGTCTTCACGGTCCCCGCACCGGGCGAGGGCAGCACCGTCGTCGCGGGACGGACGCCCCGGCGGGCGATACTGCGGTCGTGACCCCGCGGATACGCCACCCGTACCTCGACCATCCCGGACCGCTCGCCTTCGCCCACCGGGGCGGGGCCGCGGACGGGCTGGAGAACACCGTCCGGCAGTTCCGAAGCGCCGTCGAGGCGGGCTACCGGTACATCGAGACCGATGTCCACGCCACGCGCGACGGCCGCCTCGTCGCCTTCCACGACGCCACCCTGGACCGGGTGACGGACGGAGCGGGCCGGATCGCCGACCTGCCCTGGGCGGAGGTGGCGCGGGCGCGGGTGGCCGGACAGGAGCCGGTCCCCCTGTTCGAGGAGCTGCTGGAGACCTTCCCCGGCGTCCGCTGGAACGTGGACGTGAAGGCCGAACCGGCGTTGCGCCCCCTGTTGGACCTGATCGAGCGCACCGGGGCCTGGGACCGGATCTGCGTCGGGTCGTTCTCGGAGACACGCGTGGTGCGCGCCCAGCGGCTGGCCGGGCCGCGTCTCGCCACGTCGTTCGGCACCCGGGGCGTGCTCAGCTTGCGGCTGCGCTCCTGGGGACTGCCGGTCCCGCTGCGCCGGTCGGCGGTCGCCGCCCAGGTGCCGGAGGAGCGGTCGGGTGTCCGCGTGGTCGACGAGCGTTTCGTGCGGGCGGCTCACGCGCGCGGCCTCCAGGTCCACGTGTGGACCGTGAACGAACCGCAACGCATGCACCGGCTCCTGGACCTCGGGGTGGATGGCATCATGACCGATCACATCGGCACACTGCGCGAGGTCATGGAGGACCGCGGCACCTGGGTCTGAGACCCTCGCGCCCCGGTCGTCCCGGCGCGCACACGGGGAAGCGAGGGCACGGGTGGACACCGACACCGTGCGGTCACCGGCGGCGGACGACAGCGCCGGGCGGCGGCGCGAGCAGCGCGGCTGGTACTTCTACGACTGGGCCTGCTCCGTCTACTCCACGAGCGTCGTCACCGTGTTCCTCGGCCCCTACCTGACCTCGGTCGCCGAGGCGGCGGCGGACGCGGACGGGTTCGTGCACCCGCTGGGCATACCCGTGCGGGCGGGCTCCTTCTTCGCGTACGCGGTGTCCCTGTCGGTGATCGTGGCGGTGCTGGTGATGCCGCTGGTGGGGGCCGCGGCCGACCGCACCGGACGCAAGAAGCCGCTGCTCGCGGCGGCCGCCTACACCGGTGCCGCGGCGACCGCCGGGATGTTCTTCCTCGAGGGCGACCGGTATCTGCTGGGCGGTCTGCTGCTGGTGGTGGCGAACGCCGCGCAGTCGGTCGCGATGATGCTCTACAACTCCTACCTGCCGCAGATCGCGCCGCCGGAGGAGCGGGACGCCGTCTCCTCGCGCGGCTGGGCCTTCGGCTACGCGGCCGGCGCGCTGGTGCTCGTGGCGAACCTCGTCCTCTACACGGGGCACGACAGCTTCGGGGTGTCCGAGGGCATGGCGGTGCGCATCTGCCTGGCGTCGGCCGGGCTGTGGTGGGGCGCGTTCGCCGTGATCCCGCTGCGCCGGCTACGGGACCGCCGCGCCCCCGCCCGGGAGGCGGCCCTGCCCGGATTCCGGCAGCTCGCGGCGACGATCCGCGACATGCGCCGGCACCCGCTGACCCTCGCCTTCCTGCTGGCGTACCTGGTCTACAACGACGGCATCCAGACGGTGATCTCCCAGGCCTCGGTGTACGGCTCGAAGGAGCTGGGGCTCGGGCAGTCGACGCTGATCGTGGCCGTGCTGCTGGTCCAGGTGCTGGCGGTGGCGGGCGCGCTGCTGCTGGGCATGCTCGCCCGGCGGTACGGGGCGAAGCGCACCGTCCTCGGTTCGCTGGTCGCCTGGACGCTGACGCTGGCCGCCGGGTACTTCCTGCCGGCCGGCGCGCCCGGGTGGTTCTTCGTGCTGGCCGCCGGGATCGGTCTGGTCCTCGGCGGCAGCCAGGCCCTGTCGCGCTCCCTCTTCTCCCATCTGGTCCCGCCCGGCAAGGAGGCCGAGTACTTCTCGGCGTACGAGATCAGCGACCGGGGGCTGAGCTGGCTCGGGCCGCTGCTGTTCGGTCTGACGTACCAGCTCACGGGCAGCTACCGGGACGCGATCATCTCCCTGGTGGGCTTCTTCGTGCTGGGATTCGTCCTGCTGGCGCGGGTACCCGTACGGCGGGCGATCGCCGACGCGGGCAACCCGGTGCCCCAGCGGATTTAGCGCTCGGCGCGAAAGGGCGGTAGTGTACGCGTTTGGCCTGCCAGGCGTACCGTTACTGCGCGTCAAAGATGCCGAACCGCTGTGTCACATCTGTGACCGGATGTGACAAACCGGGCGTCGGTGGGTACTGCACTGGTTGACAAAGGCTGCGGCCACGACGGTGACACATGACCCGGAACGGGACTCCGAACGGGAATCTTTACCGCCGACCGGACGTTGACCGGATGACGACGACAGCGACACCTGTCCTGTGGGCGACAAGCCCGGGAGGCACGATTCATGAGTGAGCGAGCTCTTCGCGGCACGCGCCTCGTGGTGACCAGCTACGAGACGGACCGCGGCATCGACCTGGCCCCGCGCCAGGCCGTGGAGTACGCATGCGAGAAGGGGCACCGCTTCGAGATGCCCTTCTCGGTCGAGGCGGAGATCCCGCCGGAGTGGGAGTGCAAGGTCTGCGGTGCCCAGGCACTCCTGGTGGACGGTGACGGCCCGGAGGAGAAGAAGGCCAAGCCGGCGCGTACGCATTGGGACATGCTGATGGAGCGGCGCACCCGAGAGGAGCTCGAAGAGGTCCTCGAGGAGCGTCTCGCCGTTCTGCGGTCCGGTGCGATGAACATCGCGGTGCATCCGCGGGACAGCCGCAAGTCGGCCTGATCCCGGCGGGAGTCCGCCCGGACGCACAGCGACAGGACCGAGGGCGCCGTACGTGTACGGCGCCCTCGGTCCTGTCCGCGTGCCCGGACGCGGCCGGGCCGTCCTCACTTCGTCAGCGGGGGCCGCGGGGTGCCCTCGGGGGTGCCTTCGGGCTCGTCCCGGATGACCTCGCCCTGGACCACCTTGCCGTCCGGGCGGTGCACACGGGACTGGGTGAAGGCGTCCCCCAGCGGACTCCGCGCGGCGGCCTCGCGGAGCTTGCGCTCGAAGGTGCGCTCCGCGTACCGGCTCACGGCCTTCTGGACCGGCGGCACCAGCAGGAGCAGCCCCAGCGCGTCGGAGATCAGGCCGGGGAGGACGATCAGCAGGCCGCCCAGCATCGTCAGCCCGTTGCCCTCGCTGTCGGGCCGGGGCCCGGGGGGCACGGGAGCGCCGGTCTGCTGCTGTTGCACGGTCTCGGTGAGGTTCTTGAAGGCACGGCGGCCTGCCCGCTTGATCACGTACGAACCCAGGACGATGCCGGCCACCAGGATCAGGAAGACCACCAGGCCGCTCGACGCCCCGGCGACCAGGGTCAGCAGCCAGATCTCCAGCACGAGCCATGTGGCGACGCTCAACGGCAGCAGTGTGCGCAGCCGGGAGCGCCGGGGCCGGGCGGAGTACGGGCTCTGAGCACCAGTCGTCATACCCCCAGTGTGCCTGGGCCGGGCTCAGCACGGGATAAGCGGGGCCCGCCCCGCCGTCCTGCGGCTCTCCTACGACTCGGAGCGCTCGGCGCCCGGCGTCGTCTCCTTGACCGGGGCGGCCGGGGCGGCCTTGCCGGCCCGGGGCTGGCGGGGCTTGTCGTCGTCGCGTCCGAGGGCCTTGCCGACCCTCTCCCCCACGCCCCAGGCGGTGACCCGCCACAGTGCCTCGACGAGGATGTCCCGGCTCATCTTGGAGTCGCCGAGTTCGCGCTCCACGAAGGTGATGGGCACCTCGACGACGTGGTAGCCGGCCTTCACCGCGCGCCGGGCGAGGTCGACCTGGAAGCAGTACCCCTGGGAGGCGACGTCCTCGAGGCCGAGGCCTTCCAGCGTCTCGCGGCGGAACGCGCGGAACCCGCCGGTGATGTCGCGCAGCGGCAGGTCGAGCGCCATGCGCGAGTAGAGGCTGCCGCCGCGCGAGATGAACTCCCGCGACTTCGGCCAGTTGACCACCCGGCCGCCGGGCACCCAGCGCGAGCCGAGCACCAGGTCGGCGCCCTTGAGGGCGGTGAGCAGCCGGGGCAGTTCCTCGGGCTGGTGGGAGCCGTCGGCGTCCATCTCGATCAGGACGCCGTAGCCGTGCTCCAGGCCCCAGCGGAAGCCCGCGAGGTAGGCGGCGCCGAGGCCTTCCTTGCCCTTGCGGTGCAGCACCTGGACGTGGTCGTCGCCGGCGGCCAGTTCGTCGGCGAGCTCGCCGGTGCCGTCGGGGCTGTTGTCGTCGGCCACGAGGACGTGCGCCTCGGGAGCGGCCTTGCGCACGCGTCCGACGATCGCCTTGATGTTCTCCGCCTCGTTGTACGTGGGGATGATCACCAGGGCCGTACCGAGCGGGCCGAATCTCCGCCCCTGGGATCCTGCCGCGAGGGTCCCGCCGCCGTCGTTCACTGCTGCCCCTTCATGTCCTGTGCGCAGGACCCCACCTTAGTCGGCGCGGCCCGCGGTGACGTGACAGGACGTACATGTGGTGGCGTCTTTCCCGAAGATCGGGTAGGCACACCTTCCCTTGCCGGATGCGCGCGGACGAACAGCGGAGGGGGGCCCGGCGCCCTTCGGGCCGGCCCGGGACCCGCCGGCTGCGGATCGACCTGGAGCCGTTGTCTACTGGGCGCCCGGGCCCCACCCGGGGTCGCACCTCCCCGGCCGGCGGGAACGTCCCTCGGTCCCACGCCGCGCTGAGCCTGGCTCCCAGTGGCGGTGCCCGGTGCGGCACACCGTCCCTGACCCAGCGGCGCCAGCCCGAGTGGCCGGACGTTCTCCGGTCGGGCGTCCGGTGGTGGACCCGGCCGAACCTACCGGCCCCCCGCGGCCGCCTGTCAACAGCCCTCCTGCCTGCACGACGCGGGTCACGTGCCTGGTCGGAGGCGAGGATGCGCAGGTCGCGCGACGGCGGCGCGGTGCATGATCGTCAGCGCGCCGCCCGTGCGGATCACTCGCCCGGTCGTACGAAGACCGTGCGGCCGCCGACCACCGTGCGGAGGCAGACGGGCAGGTCACGGCCGGGGGTGAGGTCGGGCAGGCCGGGGGTGCCGGACCTCGGGTCGGTGGACCAGCGGGCCACCCGGTCGTCGGGCGCCTGGACGACGAGTTCGCCGGTGCGCCAGACGGCGTAGTCGGCGGGGGCGCCGGGCACCAGGACGCCCGCGTCGTCCCGTCCGGTCGCCCGCCAGCCGCCGCGGGTGTGCGCGGTGAAGGCGGCACGGACGGAGACGCGGTGCTCGGGGGTGCGGTGGAAGGCCGCCGCCCGGACGGTGCCCCACGGGTCGAGCGGGGTGACCGGGCTGTCGGAGCCGAAGGCGAGCGGGACGCCGGCCCGCAGCAGTGCGGCGAACGGGTTGAGCGTGCGGGCGCGCTCGGCGCCGAGGCGCTGGGCGTACATGCCGTCCTCGCCGCCCCACAGGGCGTCGAAGGCGGGCTGGACGGAGGCGGTGAGACCGAGCTCGGCGAAGGCGGCGATCGTCTCCGGCGTGACCATCTCGGCGTGCTCGACGCGGTGCCGGGCGGCGCGCACGCGGGCGAGGCCGAGCTTCTCGGCCGCCGCGCGGACGCCGTCGACGACGGCGGTGACCGCGGCGTCGCCGATGGCGTGGAAGCCCGCCTGGAGGCCCGCCTCGGTGCAGGCGGTCACGTGGGCGGCGACCGCGCGGGCGTCGAGGTGCGCGGTTCCGGTGTGGGCGGCGTCGGCGTACGGCTCGTGCAGGCAGGCGGTGTGCGAGCCGAGGGCGCCGTCGGCGAAGAGGTCGCCCGCCGCGCCGAGCGCGCCCAGCTCGCGGGCCTTGGCTACGTCCTGCTCGGCCCAGTAGCCGACGACGCGGGGGCCCGGCTCCTCGCGGGCGAGGCGCAGCAGGCCGGTGAAGTCGTCCTCGGAGGAGATCTCGGGGCCGCCGCACTCGTGCACCGTGCCGATGCCCAGGGACGCCGCGTGGGCGAGGGCGGCGCGCTGGGCGGCGGTGCGCTGGGCGGGGGTGACGGCGCCCAGCGCGGCGGCGCGCACCGCGTGGTGGTCGTCCCCGGTGAGCGGCCGGTCCTCACGGGTCACGCCGCCCGCCACGAGGTCGAGCAGCGCGGTGGAGACGACGGCGGAGTGCACGTCGATGCGGCTGAGGTAGAGGGGGCGTCCGCCGGTGGCCTCGTCGAGCTCCGCGCGCGTCGGGGGCCGGCCGCCGGGCCAGCGGGAGGCGTCCCAGCCGTGCCCGAGCAGCACCCGGTCGTCCGGGCGGCCGGCGGCGAACTGCCGCACCCGGGCGAGGGCGTCCTCCAGGGAGGCGGCGGCGGACAGGTCCAGGCCGGTGAGGGCGAGGCCGGTGGCGGTGGTGTGGACGTGCGCGTCGGTGAACGCCGGGGTGACCAGCGCCCCGTCGAGGTCGACCACCTCGTCGACACCGTCCGCGAAGGCGTCGGCGGCGCCCTCGGAGCCCACCCAGGCGACCTGCCCGCGCTCGACGACCATCGCCGTGGCGAAGGGGTCGGCGGGGCTGTGCACCTCCCCGCGACGGAGCAGGACGGTGGGCGGCGGGGCGGTACGTTCACTCATGCCCTTAGTCTCGCGCGCCGGGCGTACGGCCCCGCACGCAGGTCCCGCTCGGGGCGGCGCCCCCTCCCGGCACCCCGCGGCGGTCGGCCGGCCCGCCCGCGGCGCGCCGTGCCCGCGGCAGGCCGACGGCGGCTCGAGCCGCTCCGTCCGGCGGCCGCGCCCGAACGGCGCCCCACCGTGCCCGCGGCCGCGTGGGCCGACGGCCACACGGGGCACGGCGAAGCCGGCCCGGCCGGCCGGCCGGACCCGCGCGGCCCCCCGGGCCGTCGCACGCTCAGGGCCGACACGCCCCGGCCGGCACCGCCCGACGCGGTCACCGGCCCGCCGCAGGGCCGCCCGCCTCTGCGTCCGGCCCGGTCCGGGGCCGGACGCCCGAGTCCGCCGGGCGCGTCAGACGCGAGGGGGCCGTGCCTCGTAGGGCGTCGAAAGGACCACCGTCGTACGCGTGGAGACCCCCGCCAGGGTGCGGACCCTCGCGAGGAGTTCCTCCAGCTCGTGCGGGGTGGCGACGCGTACCTTGAGGATGTAGTTCTCGTCGCCGGCGACGCTGTGGCACGCCTCGATCTCGGGGACGCCGGCCAGCCGGTCCGCGATGTCGTCGGGGGCGCTGGGGTCGAACGGCTTGACCGAGATGAAGGCGGTCATGGGCAGGCCGACCGCCTCCGGGTCGACCACCGCCGTGTAGCCGCGGATGACGCCGCGCTGCTCCAGCCGCCGCACCCGCTGGTGCACGGCCGACGTGGACAGGCCCGTGGCCTTGCCCAGGTCGGTGTAGCTCATCCGCCCGTCCTTGACGAGCAGCTGCACGATCTGTCGGTCCAGCTCCTCCATGGCGCTGAACCTACAGGGCGCTTGATCGCCCCGGACACCGGAACGACGGCGTGCGGGCGTCGCGGACGGCACCTGCGAGTGACATGTGACGAACGCCACACCCGTTGCGCCGTCTCCGTGATGTTTCCGTGATTACCCCCGAGAGGTCGAGGGAAGTGCTTGCTGTGGTCGAGGCCGCAGCGCCTGAACGGCCCAGCCCGAGGGGGAGTACCCAATGCAGAGTCTCAAGCGCCCTGGTCGTACCACGTCCAAGCGGCAGCAGCCGGTCGTCATGCCCGATCCGGAGTACGTCGAACCCGGCACCCCGGACGAGGACGCCGACCCGTACGACACCTTCGAGATGTTCCGGGTCGTGTGCCCGGACTGCTCGCAGCCCATCGCCCTTCTGGCGGACGAGGAGGTCCTGCCGGAGCACGCCCTGTGCGCCTCGCCGTGGAACCCGTTCGGGCTCACGGTCTGCCGCGGCACCGGCCGCCGGGCGTCCGAGGCCCGGCCCGCGGACGAGACCGTCACGCCCCAGGAGCAGGACACGGCCCTGCTGCTGACGCTCCCGCAGGGGCTCGACTGGCGGACCCAGCCCTTCTCGCACGTCGGCGGACCGGGATCGCGTCCGATCCGGTTCCCGCTGGTGCGGCGCGACGCCGCCTGAGCGCAGGCCGGCCCGGGGCGGCGGAGCTCCGCCGCCCCTGCTCTTCGCCGCCTTCGCCCCTTTCCGTTTCCGCCGCACGGGGCACGGGCGGGCGCACGCCCTCCTCGGACCCTCGTGACCGGTCCGGTCGTGCGTCGGCCGGGCACGACGACCCCCGCGCGGGCGACGACCGGGCGTCGGCGCCACGGGGTTCGCGCCGCCGTCCGTCGAGACGGCCGTGACCGCCCCGCCGCCGCGGCTCCCGGACCCACCCCTCCCCCGCGGCCTGACGCGGACGGGGACGGAGCGGGGCGGCGCGGAGCGGGACCGGCTCGCCGGGTCCTGGTGTGGGCCCGGCCGGTTCAGCGCGTCTCCGGCCCCGCGAGGTGGCGGGCGATGACCATGCGCTGGATCTGGTTGGTGCCCTCGACGATCTGCAGGACCTTCGCCTCGCGCATGTAGCGCTCGGCGGGGAAGTCGGCGGTGTAACCGTAGCCGCCGAGGACCTGCACGGTGTCGGTGGTGACCCGCATCGCGGCGTCGGTGCAGTGCAGCTTGGCCATCGCGGCCTGCCGGCCGAACGGCCGGCCCGCGTCGCGGAGCCGGGCCGCCGCCAGGTACAGCGCGCGTCCCGCCTCGATCTGGGTGGCCATGTCGGCGAGCATGAAGCGCAGCCCCTGGAAGTCGGCGATCGGCCTGCCGAACTGGCGCCGTTCGGTGGCGTGGCCGACGGCCTCGTCGAGCGCCGCCTGGGCCACGCCGATGGCGCACGCGGCGATGCCCAGCCGGCCGCCGTCCAACGCGGACAGGGCGATGGCGAAACCCTGCCCCTCGTCGCCGATGCGGCGCGCGTCAGGGACCCGGACGCCGTCGAAGTGGACCTGGGCGGTGGGCGAGCCCTTCATGCCCATCTTCTTCTCCGGCGCGGCGGCGCTGAGGCCCTCGGCGTCCCCGGGCACCAGGAACGCGCTGATGCCGCGCGCCCCCTCACCGCCGGTGCGTGCCATGACCGTGTAGAAGTCGGCGACGCCGCCGTGGGTGATCCACGCCTTGGTGCCGTCGATGACCCAGTCGTCCCCGTCGCGGACCGCGCGGGTGCGCAGGGACGCGGCGTCTGAGCCGGAGGAGGGTTCGGAGAGGCAGTAGCCGCCGAGCAGGCCGCCGCCGAGCATCGCGGGCAGGTGCTCGGCGCGCTGCTCCTTGGTGCCGTGGGCGGCGAGCGGATAGGTGGCGAGCGTGTGCACGCTGACGCCGAGGGCGACGGTGAGACGGGCCCGGGCGAGCTCCTCGAGGACCTGGAGGTAGACCTCGTACGGCTGGTCGCCGCCGCCGTACTCGGAGTCGTAGGGCAGGCCGAGCAGGCCGGACTCGGACAGCAGGGTGAACAGCTCACGCGGGAAGCGGCCCGCTTCCTCCTCCTCGGCCGCCCTGGGGGCGATCTCGCGCTGCGCGATGTCGCGGACGAGCGAGATCAGATCCCGGGCCTCGTCCGTGGGCAGTAGCCGGTCCACCGGCTGCGGGGCGCGGTCGGGCATGGCGTCGCTCTCCTCCCTGTTCGGGCACATCGGCGTGCGCCTGGGGTGGAGGCGTCCGCGCCGGGGTCGTGTCAGTGCCTGGCCGGTGGGCGCACTCCCGGGTCTCGGAAGCTGCTGACCAGCGGCTGTGCGCTGTGAGTATGCCCGATCGGCGGCAGCGCGTCACCAGTTAACGACCGCTTACTTCCACGACACTGTACGGCGTCCCCCCGCTGATCGCATCGGCCCGCACCATTGGCCAACTGGTCTAGTCCTCCTGGGGTTTCCGTCCGATCGAATTGACGCGCTCATGTCAAACAACGCGGTTCTCCCCTCCTCCACGAGGAGACACCGGGTGCCATCCCCCCGCCCCCGATCGCGCGGCGGGCGGCCCGGTGGTGCTCCGCGTACCGCAGACAACTGTCGCCGGTGCGCCGCACCCGCTCCACGGGCGGCAGTTCGTCACCGCTCGCCGCCGGCGCGACCGGCCCGGCCGCCGAGTCCTCGGTGATCGCCGGGCAGCAGCCCCGCTCGGAGTGGAAGCAGCAGGGGATCAGGCCCCTTGGCGACCCGCGCCCGGCGTGCGATGTCGTCCATCGACGGCGCGTCGTAGGGCCGGTCGGCGAACAGGCGGCGTCCGACGGCGATGAAGTCCGACGCGACGGGCCGACGCTCGCCGGGGACCGCGAACCGGGGGAGGCACCGCGGACCGCCGGCTGAGGTTCACCGCCGGCCCAGGTCTCCTGCGGGGGGGGCGAGACGGTCCCGCAGGGATGTGGCAGGGCGGCCCGCACCGCGGGACTACAGCAGTCCCAGCTGTGTCACGAGCATCGCGAGGACCACGACGAGGGTCCAGCCCAGCACATGCTCGGCGATCTTCGGACCGTCCTCGCGGGGTCCGCCGGTACGGACGCGGGTGACGGTGGCTGCGTTGGCGCTCATGACTTCTACCTGGTCTCCGTGGTGCGTGGATCCCCCCAAGCGACGTCCTCCACCTTGCCACCGGAACCGGCCGGCGCCGCCGAGAGGTTGGTCACACGCGGCGGGCCCCGGTGACGGCCGGGGACCGCCGCGCGCGCCGGCTCAGCGCACGCCCACCGCCGCGAGCGCCTTGCGCTGGCGCGGGGTCGGGCGGGCCGGGAAGTACAGGTAGCAGACGCCGCCGGTGCCGGAGGCGACCTTCCCGGAGGCGTTGTACCGCTTGGTCCTGAGCCAGATGTTCTCCCACTCGCGCCGCTGGTAGACCCGGCGCACGGCCTCGTTGTCGTCCGAGGCGGGGTCGTTGGCGATCACGTCGCCGTCGGCGGTGAAGCCGATCACGGTCATCAGGTGCCCGGCGGTGCCGTAGCCCGCCCCCGTCAGCTCCTCCTTCAGGAACGACTGGGAGGTGATGGCCGGGATGCCCGCCGCGATCAGCGTCTCCAGGTCGGTGAGCGACCGCAGGCGGGTGACCACGCCCTGGAGGCCGGGGAAGGTGGCCGCGTAGGCCGCGTTGAACGGCCAGTTGCCGCACCCGGCGTACTGGTAGTCGTAGGTGTGACGGGCCGCGTGGCAGATCTGCGGGTCGGCGTAGGAGGGATCGACCCAGGAGAGCTGCTCCTCGGAGAGCCGGCCGCCCCAGTACTCGATGATCATCTGCGAGGAGGTGGGGCTGCACCAGGCCTCGCCGCCGTTGTCGTACTCCGGGTACTGGCCCTTGTGGATCTCCTGCGAGTAGCGCGGGACGATCAGCTCCCTGGCGAGGCCGGGCGTCGAGGCGGGGACGGTGAACCGGTCGGGGACGTCGGAGCCCATCACGCCGAGGCGCCACACGGTCGGGGTGAGGCGGGTGCCCGGACGGCGGTACAGGGTCAGGCGCAGCCGGCAGGAGGTCAGGCGCAGCCCTGAGGACGCGTCGTCGACGGCGAGCGTGTCCGTCCAGACGCTGCTCCTCCCGTCGCCCTGGTCGTCCACCGAGGTGCGCCGGATGTCGCCGTCGCCGGCCGCCCAGCGGCCCATCACGTACCAGGGGGTGTCCGTACCGTCGGAGTACGTGCCCTTCAGCTCGACCTGGATCCACGTGCCCTCGGGGGTGTGCGCGTTCCAGGAGGCGATCGCCTCGGTGGACGGGACCGCGAGGCGGTGGACGGGCGAGGTCCAGGTGGCGTACTCCCAGGCGGCCGTGCGGCCGGTGTGCGGGTCGGTGTAGTCCGTCGTGCCGGCCGCCTCGGCGACCACCAGGCCGGGGCGGACGCCGGCCACGGCGCGGGCGCCGGCGGCGGTGCCGGAGCGCCAGTCGGTGTACGTGGTCCAGGCGCGGTTGTCGACGGTGCGGGCGGCGGCCCGCCCGGGCGCCGCGGGCCGGGTGGCGCCGGCGGTCGGGACGGACGCGGACGCCGTCGCCGCGCTGCCGGCGACGGTGGCGACGACCGCCGCGGTCAGCAGGGTTCTGCGGGACGGCAGTTCGGCTCTGCTCATGGGTGGGGGACCCCCAGGTGTCGGAGTCGGGACAGGACCGGTGCACAGCCGCCGGGGGGTGTGCGTCCGGCGGATGGAGCGGGTGTGGGCCCCACTATGAACGCAGCCGGGCGGATCCTGCCAGCATCCGGGCCGCGCGGCGCCCACCGACAGGGGACTCGACCAGTGGCGGATCCACCGCGGATGCGCGCCTCCCGCCCGTGACGGCCGGGGTCCCGGCCGCACGGACCGCCGTACCGTCCGGGGCCTAGAGTGCTCCCGTCCGCACTCCCCCACAGCCCCGGGAACCAGTCATTCACACGCTCGCCTCCCGCATCCGCCGGCTCCCTCCCTCGTGCGGCCCGGTGCGGCTCGTCGCCGTCGACGGGCACGCCGGGTCCGGGAAGTCGACCTTCGCCGGGCTGCTGGCCGCCGCGCTCGGCGGCGCCCCGGTGCTGCACCTCGACGACATCGCCCGCCACGACGAGCTGTTCGACTGGACCGCACGGCTGCGCGACGAGGTGATCGGCCCGCTCTCCCGGGGCGCGACCGCGCACTACGCCCCCTACGACTGGCGCGCCCGGCGCCCCGGACCGCCGCGCCCGCTGCCCGCCGCGCCGGTGGTGGTCGTGGAGGGCGTCGGCGCCGGACGCGAGGCGCTGCGTCCGTATCTGGCGCTGCTGCTGTGGATGGACGTGCCGCGTGAGGAGTCCTGGGCGCGGGGGCGGGCACGGGACGGCGAGGAGCAGCGGGCGTTCTGGGACGGCTGGGAGCGGGCGGAGCGCGCGCACTTCACCGACGACCCCTCGCGCCCCTTCGCACACCTGCTGGTACGGCAGTGGCGGCAGGGGTACGAGCTGGTTCCCGGGCCCGCCGGGACGGGGGAGGCACCTTGTTCGATCACGCTCAGTGACGGGCCGTAGGCGATGTGGTGATCCCGTGAAGAACGGTCCCGGACAAGTTGCCGCGGTCCCCCAACTCGGCTTGACCGAGGGCCCGTACAGGTCTTACGTTCTCAATGTGCGGCCCTTCGGGAGCCGCCGGAAGACGCGAAGCCCCCGGTTGTTCCCCCGTGATCGGGGGCTTCGTTCTGCCCTTTTCACGCTTTCCGGGCGCACAGTGGCATATGACGATCACCCTGGGTGAGGATCATCTTCCGCGCGCCTCCCACGCGCCCCCTTTCCCTCTCCGTCTCCCCTGCTCCGCACCCTGCGGACGCGGCGCCCCCGCAGGTACGATGCCCCTCGGTGCGACCGGCGACGACGCTTCACGCACCTGGCAACTCCGGTCCGCGGCACGGCGGTTCGGCCACAGGGCGCCGGTGGCCGAGGGCCGGCCGGCACACCGACGGGGGCACGGTCTGTGGGGGACGCGATGGACTTCGGCACGCAGGGCCCGCAGGCCCCGGCCGACCTCGCCTGGCTGCGAGGTGTGGACGCCTACACGATGGGCGCCTATCCGCAGGCGGAGGAGGAGTTCCGGACCGCCGTGCGGATCGATCCGGGGATGGCCGACGGCTGGCTCGGACTGCACGCGCTGCGCGTCGACACGACGACCGCGCTGCTGCGCATGTTCCGCCACCGCGACCGCTTCGGCGAACAGCGCGCCCGGCACCGCCGCACCCTCAACTCCTGGTACTGGCTCGGCTGGTGGGTGCAGCCGGTCCTGGAGACCCCGCACGACCTGCTGCTCGCCCACGCCTCGCACTGGCTGGACGGCCGGCACGTCCCCGAGCTGGACCGCGCGCTCGCCGGGCTGCCCCCGGTGGACACCGACCCGCAGGTGCGCTTCCTGCACGCCTGCCGCGCCTATCTGGTCAAGGACTGGGAGCAACTGGTCCGGCACACCGACCCGCTCGTCGACGACCCGCTGCTGGGCATCGAGGCGGGCCTGTTCGGCGGCATGGCCCGGGTGCGGCTGGAGATGTACGGGCAGGCCGAGCCGCTGCTGTCGGCGGCGCTGATGCGGTGCCGCAGCGAACAGCCGCAGCGCAAGGAGCTGCGCTACTGGCTGGCCCGCGCGCACGAGGGCACCGGCCGCAGCGCCGCCGCCCTCCCCCTGTACCGGGCCGTGCACCGGGTCGATCCGGCCTTCATGGACACCTCCGCCCGGCTCGCCGCGATCGCCGAGGGCGACGGCTACGACGACTCCGCCGACCTCGCCGCGATCACCCTGAGCGGCGTCGGGCAGGACACCGTCGACGGCCCCGACACCCTGGACCCGCTCTTCGGGGCGGAGGGCCGTGACCTGCGGCTGTCCGCTCCCGGCCCCACGCCCTCCCCGATGCCCCCGCCGGCCGGGCCGGGGGCGCGCGAGCGCTTCGGCGGCTCCGGCCCGGCGCTGCCCCCGGGCCCCACCGACCCGGCGCTGCTGGAGGAGGCGCTCGCGGAGCTGGAGCGCATGGTCGGCCTCGAGCCGGTGAAGCGTCAGGTCAAGGCGCTGTCGGCGCAGTTGAACATGGCGCGGCTGCGGACCGGCCAGGGCCTCCCGGTGCAGCCGCCCAAACGGCACTTCGTCTTCTCCGGCCCCTCCGGCACGGGCAAGACCACCGTCGCCCGCATCCTGGGCCGGGTCTTCTACGCCCTCGGGCTGCTCGGCGGCGACCACCTGGTGGAGGCCCAGCGGGCGGACCTGGTCGGTGAGTACCTGGGGCAGACCGCGGTGAAGGCCAACGAACTGATCGACTCCGCGCTCGGCGGGGTGCTCTTCGTCGACGAGGCGTACTCCCTGTCGAACTCCGGGTACGGCAAGGGCGACGCGTACGGCGACGAGGCGCTGCAGGTGCTGCTGAAGCGGGCCGAGGACAACCGCGACCACCTGGTGGTGATCCTCGCCGGCTACCCGGAGGGCATGGACCGGCTGCTGGCCGCGAACCCGGGACTGTCGTCCCGGTTCACCACCCGCGTGGATTTTCCCTCCTACCGGCCGCTGGAGCTGACGAGGATCGGCGAGGTGCTGGCCGCGGAGAACGGCGACGTGTGGGACGAGGAGGCCCTGGACGAGCTGCGCTCCATCGCCGGGCACGTGGTGGACCAGGGCTGGATCGACGAGCTGGGCAACGGCCGGTTCCTGCGCACCCTGTACGAGAAGAGCTGCGCCTACCGGGACCTGCGGCTGTCGGCGTACCCGGGGCCGCTGTCCCGGGAGGACCTGGCGACCCTGCGGCTGCCGGACCTGATGCAGGCGTACGGGGAGGTGCTGTCGGGGCGGGGCCCCTCGGACCCGTCGGAGCCGTGAGACCCCGACGGGCGTGACGACGAGGGGCCGCCGTCAGGTGGCCATCGCCTCCTCCGGTGCTCCGCTCGCCCGCTGCGGGGTGAGCGTGACCTCGCGGTGGGCGGGGTCCCGCACCTCGCCCACGAGCATCTCCAGGACGTCCTCCAGGGCGACCAGGCCCAGCGCCTTGCCGGACGCGTCGGCCACCTGGGCCAGGTGGGTGGCCGCCCGGCGCATCACCGTCAGGGCGTCGTCCAGCGGGAGTTCGGGACGCAGGGTGGTCATCGGGCGCCACAGGTGCTGTGGGACGGCCCGGTCGGCGTCCTCCAGGTCCAGGACGTCCTTGACGTGCAGGTAGCCCATGAAGGCGCCGCCCTCGGCCGCCACCGGGAAGCGTGAGTACCCGGTGCGGGCGGTCAGCTCCACGATCTGCCCCGCGGTGACCGCCGGGGTGACCGTCACCAGGGACTCACGGCGCAGCAGGACGTCCGTGACCGGGCGGGAGCCCAGCTCCAGGGCGTCCTCCAGGCGCTCCGCCTCCTCCGGGTCGAGCAGACCGGCCTGGCCGGCGTCCTCCACCAGCCGGTTGAGCTGCTCGCTGGTGAAGACGGCCTCCACCTCGTCCTTGGGCTCCACGCGGAACAGCCGCAGGACGGCCCGGGCGCAGGCGCCGAGGGCGACGGTGACCGGTCTGCACAGGCGGGCGAACCCCACCAGGCCGGGGCTGAGCCACAGGGCCGCCTTCTCGGGAGCGGCCATCGCCAGGTTCTTCGGGACCATCTCGCCGATGACGAGGTGGAAGAAGACCACGGCGGCGAGCGCGATGACGTAGCCGAGCGGGTGGATCACCTCGTGCGGCAGGCGCATCCACGCGAACACCGGCTCCAGCAGCCGGGCGACGGTCGGTTCGGCGACCGCGCCCAGGGTGAGCGAGCAGACGGTGATGCCGAACTGGGCGGCCGCCATCATCTGCGGCAGATGCTCCAGGCCGTGCAGCACTTGGCGGGCGCGGGCGGTGCCCAGCGGTTCGATCTGGCTGCGGCGGACCGACACCAGGGCGAACTCGGCGCCGACGAAGAAGCCGTTGGCGAGCACGAGCAGTGCGGCCGACAGCAGGTGCAGGAGGCTCATCCGGCGGCCTCCGCCAGGGGCAGCCGGGCCGTACGGACCAGGCGGACCCGTTCCGCGCGGTAGTGATCGACGCGGCGCACGGACAGCCGCCAGCCGGGCAGTTCCGCGCGGTCCCCCACGGCCGGGATCCGGCCGAGCGCGTCGGCGACCAGGCCGGCCACCGTCTCGTAGGGGCCCTCGGGGACCTCCAGCCCGGCCCGGCGCAGGGTGTCGATCCGGGCGCCGCCGTCGACGTCCCAGGCCGGGTCGCCGTCCTCCGGCGGGGCGGGGGCGAGTTCCGGCACGTCCTGTCCGTCGTGCTCGTCGCGTACCTCGCCGACGATCTCCTCGATGATGTCCTCCAGGGTGACCACGCCGGCGGTGCCGCCGTACTCGTCGACGACGACCGCGATGGGCTGCTCGCTGCGCAGCCGGGTGAGCAGCGGGCGCACCGGCAGGGTCTCGGGAACCAGCAGCGCCGGGCGGGCGATGCGGCCGGCCGGGGTGCGCAGCCGTTCGTGCGCGGGGACCGCGAGGGCGTCCTTGAGGTGGACCATGCCGGCGATCTCGTCGATCCGTTCCCGGTAGACGGGGAAGCGGGACAGGCCGGTGGCGCGGGTCAGGTTGACCACGTCCTCGGCGGTCGCGGACGCCTGGAGGGCGCTGACCCGCACGCGCGGGGTCATGACGTGCTGGGCGGTCAGCTCGCCCAGCGACAGGGTGCGGACGAAGAGGTCCGCCGTGTCCTGCTCCAGGGTGCCCGCGCGGGCCGAGTGCCGGGCCAGGGAGACCAGTTCGCCGGGGGTGCGGGCGGAGGCGAGCTCCTCGGCGGGCTCGACGCCCATGGCCCGCACCAGCCGGTTGGCCACGGCGTTCAGCCCGGCGATGACCGGGCGGAACAGGCGGGCGAACGCGTGCTGCGGACCGGCGACGAAGCGCGCGACCTGCATCGGCCGGGACACCGCCCAGTTCTTCGGCACGAGTTCGCCGATCACCATCTGCACGGCGGACGCGAGCAGCATGCCGATCACCACGGACACGCCGGGGACCGCGCCCGCCGGTGTCCCGGCGCCGGTGAGCGGGGCGTCCAGCAGCGCGGCGAGGGCCGGTTCGGCGAGCATGCCGACCACCAGGGAGGTGAGGGTGATGCCGAGCTGGGTGCCGGAGAGCTGGAAGGACAGTTCGCGCAGGGACGCGACGACCCGGCGGGCGCGCCGGTCGCCGCCCGCGGCGGCCTCCTCGGCGTCCGCCCGCTCGACGGTGACCAGGCCGAACTCGGCGGCCACGAAGAAGCCGTTGGCCAGGATCAGCAGGAAGGCGGCTGCGAGGAGCAGCAGAGGGGTGCTCATGACGCCGCCTCCGCGTGCGCGCCCACCGGGAGACGGGCGCTGTGCCGGCAGGGGGCGGCGCAGGTACTGCAGGAGGATCCGTCCATCGCCGGAGAGGGTCACTCCTCGGATAGCTGGGGCCCCTCGGCGCACCGCGCGGGCGGCAGGGGCGGAGGCGCTGTCGGCGCGCCTCCGCCCCACAGATTAATCAAGACAGGGGGCCGCCGCGGCAGGTCCGGACGCAGCGGCGGGCCGGCCGGGGTCAGTCGCGGGGCGTCCCGGCCGCGGGCGCGGAGTGCGCCTCGGCGAGGGCCCGCAGGACGCGGGCGTCGGCGACGGCGCGCTGCCTGGCGATACCCGGCTGGATGCCGAGCGCGGGCAGGGTGGTGCCGTCGCTGAGGTCAAGGAACACCCAGGCGTCACCCGAGCGGAGGTTCACCTGAAGGATCTCCGCCCACTCGAGGCGGCGCCGGTGCACGATGTTGACGACCGTGACGCCCGCCTCGTCGGCGACGATCTTCGGCCGGGCCAGCAGGAACAGCACGCCGGCCAGCAGCGCGGCGGTGAACACGAAGCTGACCCGCTCCCCCGGGCCGAGCCCGCTCAGGAGCAGTCCGATCAGGCTGACGACGACGAACAGCGCGACGCCCGCGGAGAGCAGCACGGCACGGGTGCGGCCGGGCCGGAAGGTGACGGGCAGCTCAGGAAGCTCGGTGCCGGACATGACGGTTCCTCCCTGCCCGGTCACAGACGGCAGGCGTGGATCGCTGTGGTGAGGATGGCGCGGGCCCCGATGTCGTACAGGTCGTCCATGATCCGCTGCGCGTCCTTGGAGGGCACCATCGCCCGGACGGCGACCCAGCCCTCGTTGTGCAGCGGCGAGACGGTCGGGGACTCCAGGCCGGGGGTCAGCGCGACGGCCTTCTCCAGCTGCTCGACCCGGCAGTCGTAGTCCATCATCACGTACGTGCGGGCGACCAGGACGCCCTGGAGGCGGCGCAGGAACTGCTGCACCTTGGGCTCCTCCCCGTCCGCGCCGGTGGTGGGGGTCCCCCCGGGCGAGTGGGTTCGAGCCCGGGGGAGGATGACCACGGCCTCGGAGGTCATGATCGGGTCGCCGACGACCTCGAGGCCGGCGTTGCGCATCGAGGTGCCGGTCTCCACGACGTCCGCGATGACCTGGGCGACGCCGAGCTGGATGGCGGTCTCCACGGCGCCGTCGAGGTGGACGACGGAGGCGTCGATGCCGTGCTCGGCGAGGTGCGCGGCGACGATGCCCTCGTAGGAGGTGGCGATGGTCTTGCCGGCGAGGTCGCCGGTCCCGGTGATGGTGCCGGGCTTGGCGGCGTAGCGGAAGGTGGAGCGGGCGAAACCGAGCGGGAGGATCTCCTCGGCGTCGGCTCCGGAGTCGATCAGCAGGTCACGGCCGGTGATGCCGATGTCCAGCTGGCCGGAGGCGACGTAGATCGCGATGTCGCGGGGGCGGAGGTAGAAGAACTCGACCTCGTTGACCGGGTCGACGATCCGCAGTTCCTTGGACTCCCTGCGCTGCTGGTAGCCGGCCTCATGCAGCATCTCCGCCGCAGGTCCTGACAGGGAACCCTTGTTGGGGACGGCGATGCGCAGCATGAGGTCGGCTTCCTTCGCTTGGAACGGGAGGGGTGGGGCGGGGCTTCTTACAGGTGGGCGTAGACGTCGTCGAGGGAGATGCCGCGGGCGACCATCATCACCTGGACGTGGTACAGCAGCTGCGAGATCTCCTCGGCGGCCGCCTCCTTGCCCTCGTACTCGGCGGCCATCCAGACCTCGGCGGCCTCCTCGACGACCTTCTTGCCGATGGCATGGACGCCCTTGTCCACCAGCTCGGCGGTGCGGGAGGTGGCGGGGTCCCCGTGGGCGGCCTTGTGCTGGAGCTCGGTGAAGAGCTCCTCGAACGTCTTCTTGGACATGGTGGTCCTTACCCTACGCGGTGACGGGGACTGCTCACCGCCAGGGTTCGGACACCGAGCGCAGGCAGGCGGCGGTGGCGACGGCCGCGGTGACCGCCTCGTGCCCCTTGTCCTCGCGGGAGCCGGGCAGTCCGGCGCGGTCCAGGGCCTGCTGTTCGTCGTCGCACGTGAGGACGCCGAAGCCCACGGGGACGCCGGTGTCGACGGACACCTGGGTGAGCCCCTGGGTGACGCCCTGGCACACGTAGTCGAAGTGGGGTGTGCCGCCCCGGATGACGACGCCGAGGGCGACGATCGCGTCGTAGCCCCGGCCGGCCAGCACCTTGGCGACGACGGGCAGTTCCCAGCTGCCGGGGACCCTGAGCAGGGTCGGCTCGTCGATGCCCAGGTCGTGCAGGGCGCGCAGGGCGCCGTCCACCAGTCCGTCCATCACCTTCTCGTGCCACTGCGCCGCGACGACGGCGACCCGCAGGTCACCCACATTGCGTACGGTCAGCTCCGGTGCACCCTTGCCGCTCACGTCTCTCCTCGTGGTTCTCTCACTGGTTGCCGCAGGCGGGCACGGTCGGCGTGTCCAGCCAGGGCAGGTCGTGGCCCATCCGGTCCCGCTTGGTGCGCAGGTAGCGGAGGTTGTGCTCGCTCGCGGTGACGGGCATCGGCTCGCGCCGGCGGACGTCGATGCCGTGGCGGGCGAGCGCGTCGGACTTGTCGGGGTTGTTGGTCATCAGGCGGACGCTGCGGACGCCGAGGTCGGCGAGGATCCGCGCGCCCGCGGCGTAGTCGCGGGCGTCGGCGGGCAGGCCGAGTTCGAGGTTGGCGTCGAGGGTGTCGCGGCCGCGCTCCTGCAGTTCGTAGGCGCGCAGCTTGGACATCAGGCCGATGCCGCGTCCCTCGTGGCCGCGCAGGTAGACGACGACGCCCCGGCCCTCGGCCTGGATGCGGTCCAGGGAGGCGTCGAGCTGGGGGCCGCAGTCGCAGCGCCGGGAGCCGAAGACGTCCCCGGTCAGGCATTCCGAGTGCATGCGCACGAGGACGTCCTCGCCGTCGCCGAGGTCGCCGTGCACCAGGGCGACGTGCTCGACGCCGTCGACGGTGGAGCGGAAGCCGTACGCGGTGAAGGTGCCGTGGGAGGTGGGCAGCCGCACCGCGGCCTCGCGGCGGACGGTGGGCTCGCTGCCGCGGCGGTAGGCGATCAGGTCCTCGATGGAGATGATCGACAGGCCGTGCTTGCGGGCGAACGGCACCAGTTCGGGCAGGCGCAGCATGCGGCCGTCCTCGCCGGCGATCTCCACGATGGCGCCGGCCGGGCGCAGTCCCGCGAGGCGGGCCAGGTCGACGGCGGCCTCGGTGTGGCCGTCGCGCTCGAGCACGCCGCCGGGACGGGCGCGCAGCGGGAAGATGTGGCCGGGGCGGACGAAGTCGTCCGGTGCGGCGGTGCCGCAGGCCAGCAGCCGGAGCGTGGTGGCCCGGTCGGAGGCGGAGATGCCGGTGGTCACCCCGTGGGCGGCGGAGCCGTCGACGGTGACGGTGAACGCGGTCCGCATCGACTCGGTGTTCTGCGCCACCATCTGCGGGATGTCCAGCCGGTCGAGCTCCTCGCCCGTCATGGGGGCGCAGATCATGCCGCGGCACTCGGTCATCATGAAGGCGACGATCTCCTCGGTCGCCTTCTCGGCGGCGACGATCAGGTCGCCCTCGTTCTCCCGGTTCTCGTCGTCGACGACCACCACGGGGCGGCCGGCGGCGATGTCGGCGATCGCCTGCTCGACGGGGTCGAGCCGGAGGCCGAGGTCCTCGGTGTCGTACAGGGTCGGTGGGATCGAGGGGGCGTCGCGACGGGGGTCTCCCCAGGCCTTCCGCTCCGGGGGAGCCTCGTTCGGGGTGGTGGCGGGTGACGGGTGGGCGCTCATGCCGGCGCTCCTTCCGGTGCGGGCCGCGCCTCGCGGGTGCGCAGCCACCAGTCGCGCATGCCCCACAGGACGAGTGCGCCGTAGATGACGTAGACGAAGCCGGAGAAGGCGAAGCCGTTGGCGAAGTTCAGCGGGACGCCGACGAGGTCGACGAGCAGCCAGGCGAACCAGAACTCGACCATGCCGCGGGCCTGGGCGTACATCGCGACGACCGTGCCGACGAAGATGTAGGCGTCCGGCCAGGGGTCCCAGGACAGGGACGGGTAGGCGGTGAAGAGGCCCCCGACGACGAGGGTGCCGACGGCGGCCCCGGCGAACAGCACGCCCCGCTCGCGCCAGGTGGCGAACCGGACGGCGACGGAGCCGTCCTGGGCCTGCTGCCGGCCGCGGTGCCACTGCCGGAAGCCCCAGGCGGCGACGAGCATGACGACGACCTGCTTGCCGGCGCTGCCGGAGAGGTGGGCGGTGGCGAACGCGGCGAAGAGGATGAGCCCGGAGAGGAACTGGGCGGGCCAGGTCCACAGGGAGCGGCGCCAGCCGAGGGCGAGGCCGATCAGGCCGATCACGTTGCCGATCATGTCCGACCACTTGATGTGCTGGCCGAACAGGGTGAAGGCCTCGGAGTTGAGCCAGTTCACCGGGATGCCTCCTCACCGGCGACGCGGCCGCCGAGCATCCGCTCGACGTACTTGGCGATGACGTCCACCTCGAGGTTGACCGGGTCCCCGGGCTTCTTGAGGCCGAGGGTGGTCAGGGCGAGGGTGGTGGGGATGAGGCTGACGGTGAAGTGGTCGCGTCCGGCGTCGACGACGGTGAGGCTGATGCCGTCGACGGTGATGGAGCCCTTCTCCACGACGTAGCGGCTCAGGTCCGCGGGGAGGGAGATCCTGACGATCTCCCAGTGCTCGGAGGGGGTGCGCTCGAGGATCTCGCCGGTGCCGTCGACGTGGCCCTGCACGATGTGGCCGCCGAGGCGGTCGCCGACGGCGGTGGGCCGCTCGAGGTTGACACGGGAGCCGACGGTGAGGGCGCCTAGGCTGGAGCGGTCGAGGGTCTCCGCCATGACGTCGGCGGTGAACTCGTCGCCCTCGTGCTCGACGACGGTGAGGCACACGCCGTTGACGGCGATGGAGTCTCCGTGCCGGGCGCCCCGGGTGACGAGGGGGCCGCGCAGCCGGAAGCGACAGGCGTCGTCGAGGGTCTCGACGGCGGTGACCTCGCCCAGCTCTTCGACGATTCCGGTGAACACTTCCCGGGTCCTCCTGCCTCTTCGGGCACGGACTCCGGGGCTGTCGATGACGACAGGATCACGGGCGAGGACACCGGGAGCGACGCCGGACAGGGCACGCCCGAAGGGCGAACCGGTACGGCGGCGCGCATGGATGCCCGCCCGCCGCGCACTGCCTCCCATCCGGACTTTAACCGTCGGTCCAGGAATTTCACCTGGTCAACCGGTCGCTGGAGGCGACCGGGTCGCGGACTGTAACCGCCGGTTCGGACTTTCACCGACCCCGGAGTGCGCTGCTACTGGTACTGCCCCAGTCTGCCACGGCCGGGGCTCGGCCACGCGGGTGAGTGGTGTGGCGTGAGTCACAGAGGGCGACGAGGCGGCCACCAAGGGGCGCGCGACGCGCAACTCCCCCGGCTGTACGCTCACTTGCCGCCACCCCGGGAACCTGTCCACACCTCTTGACTAAATGGTCTAGTCCTTTTAGGGTCCGAGCCACCCTCACCGAGAGCGGCGCCCCTCAGGACCGGGACGGCGCCGGCTCCCCTTCAGGACCGGCCCGGCGGCGGTGACGACGGCCCTTGCCCGCCGCCGGGCCTCACCACACACGGACCGCGCCCGGCGGCCCGGCCCGGCGGAGCGGGGTCGCGTACGGCGCCGCAGGCGCCGCCGGTGCGGGGACGGCGCCGCCGAACGGAAGCGACCCCGCACGGCCGGCGCCTCGCCCCCACCGACGGACGCACCGCCGCACCCGCCGTCACCGCCCCGGCACCCCGAACAGCTCGTCCTGAGCCCGGTCCCGCGCCGTGAGCAGCGCCCCGCGCAGCACCGCTCCCCCGCCCAAGGTGCTCGGCCGCACGTCGACAGGGAGCGGGGACAACACCGTCAGGCGGTCGTGGACGCGCGCGGCCAGCGCCTCGCCGCCCGCCTGTCCGATCTCGCCGCCCAGGACCACGCACCCGGGGTCGAGGAGCGCGACCACGGCGGCGACGCCCACGGCGACCCGGTCGGCCAGGGTGTCGAGGAAGCGCGCGTGCACCGCACGCCGGGGTGCGGCGACGGCCGCCCGTACGGCACCCGCCGCCTCCGGCTCGGCCCCGGGTTCCGGTGCGACGCCGTACTCGCCCGCGAGCCGCGCGACCGCCGCGGCGCCGGCCAGGGAGTGGAAGCCGCCCGCGCAGTCGGTGGCCGACGGCAGGCCCGGGGTGCCCGGCACGGGCAGGAAGCCGATCTCCCCGGTGCCGCCGGAGGCGCCCCGGCGCAGGACGCCGTCGAGGATCACGGCGGCGCCGGTGCCGTGGCCGAGCCACAGAAGGACGAAGGTGTCGCGGTCGCGGGCGGCCCCGTCGCGCTGTTCGGCCAGCGCGGCGAGGTTGGTCTCGTTCTCCGCGCTGACCCGGGCCTCGGGCAGCCGTTCCTGGAGCACGGCGACCAGGCGCCGGTGCCACTCCGGCAGGCTCGTGGAGTCACGCAGTTCGCCGGTCGCGGGGTCGATCAGGCCGGGCGCGCCGATGCCCACCGTGTGCAGCCGGTCGGCGCCCGCCTCCTTGGCCGTCCGTTCGACCAGGGCGACGGCCTGCTCGACGGCGGGACCGGTGCCGGTGCCGTCGGCGATGGGCAGGGAGGCCTCGGCCAGCACCCCGCCGACGAGGTCGGAGACGACCAGGGCGACGCCCTCGGTGCGCACGTCCAGCGCGGCCAGGTGCGCGCGGCCGGCGACGATGCCGTACAGCTTGGCGTTGGGGCCCCGCCGCTGGGCGCGGGCCTCGCCGGCGACCTCGATCAGTCCGGCCGCGGTGAGGCGTTCGACGAGGTCGGCGACGGTGGGCCGGGAGAGTCCGGTGAGTTCCTTCAACTGCCCGGCGGTCAGCGGGCCCTCCTGCTGGAGCAGGCGCAGGGCGAGCCGGTCGTTGATGGCTCGGGCGGTGCTCGGGGATGCGGCCATGCCGGGGATCCTTCCAGATCGGCGTGCCCGGCCGGCGGGTGCCGCGGCCCGGGATGCCCCGTTTCTTTCAGGCAGGGTTCCTGATAGTTTACGGCGGCGCACACGACGGCAGTGGGCAGCGCGCGTACGACGGCGATGAGCCAGGGAAGGGCGGGGCGATGAGTGCAGTGGTCCACACACCACGTGAGGTGAAGCGGGCACGGTACGCCGTGGCCGCCGTGTTCGCCGTGCACGGCGCGGTCACCGGCTCGTTCGCGACCCGGGTCCCCTGGATCCAGGACCACGCGGGGGTCAGCGCCGGGCAGCTGGGCCTCGCGCTGGCCTTCCCCGCGCTGGGCGCGTCCCTGGCGATGCCGCTCGCGGGCCGCATCTCGCACCGCTTCGGCGCCCGTGGCGCGCTGCGCGGACTGCTCGCCCTGTGGACGCTGTCGCTGGTGCTGCCGGCCGCCGCCCCGAACATGCTCACCCTGTGCCTGGCCCTGTTCGTCTACGGCGCCACGGCCGGCATGTCGGACGTGGCGATGAACGCCCTCGGCGTCGAGGTGGAGAACCGGCTCGACCGGTCGATCATGTCGGGGCTGCACGGCATGTGGAGCGTCGGCGCCGTGGTCGGCTCGGCGGCGGGCACGCTCGCCGCGCACCTGGGCTCGGACGCCCGGCTGCACCACACGCTGGCCGCCGCCGTGCTGACGGTCGTGGGCTTCGCGGCCTGCGCCTGGGTGCTCGACCTGCAGCCGACCGAGGACGAGGAGCCGCCGCCCCGGTTCGCGCTGCCGCCGCGCTCGGCGCTGCTGATCGGCGCGATCGGCTTCTGCGCGGTGTTCGCCGAGGGGGCGAGCCTGGACTGGTCGGCGGTCTACCTGCGCGACCAGCTGGGGACCTCCGCGGGCCTCGCGGCCGCCTGCACGACCGGCTTCACGCTCACCATGGCGGTCGCCCGCATCGCCGGCGACCGGGTGGTGGACCGCTACGGCGCGGTGCGCACGGTCCGCGCGAGCGGCGTGGTGGCCCTGCTCGGCGGCGTGCTGATCGTGTCCGCCGGCCACCCCGCCGTCGCGATGACCGGGTTCGCGCTGATGGGACTGGGCATCGCGGTGGTCGTCCCGCTGTGCTTCGCCGCCGCCGGCCGCAGCGGCTCCAACCCGAGCCTGGCCATCGCGGGCGTGGCGACCATCACCTACACCTCGGGGCTGATCGCCCCGAGCGCCATCGGCCTGCTGGCCCAGGCGACCAGCCTGATGGTGTCGTTCGTGCTGGTGACGGTGCTGACCTGCGGCATCGCGGGCTTCGCGCGGGTGCTGCGCGCGGGCGACCGGGTGAAGGTCACGCGTCCGGACGCAGCAGTTCCCGAGCGGCGCCCCTGAACTCCTCGCTCCAGGGCGCCGGGCGCAGGGTCGTGGCGTCCAGCCGCACCAGCACCCGGCTGCCCCGCGCGTAGGTCACCGCGCCGTCCGCCGAGCAGAACCGGAAACCGTAGGTGAGCCCGGTGGTGCCGAGGCGCTCCACCCACAGGTGGACGGCGTAGGGACCGGGCCGGGTCACCGGGGCCTCGTAGGTGAGACGCAGTTCCCTGACCGCGTTGCAGGCGTCGCCGGCGGCGGCCCAGTCGCCGTCGAAGGCGACGCCGCCCGCCTGCATCCACTCGGCCCAGGCGCGCTCGACGAGCAGGGGGTAACGGGCGTTGTGCAGCAACCCCAGCGCGTCGAGGTCGTCGAAGTGGACGGTCACGGGCATCAGCCGGCCGTAGGAGAGGGCGGGCGCGGGCGGGGCTTCGGCGGTCACGTGCGGTGCTCCTGGGACGTACGGGAAAAGTGCCATGTGCATTGATCAACGGCGTGCCCTCATCCTAAGCGGATGCTCAGAGGCGCCCGCCCGCCCGGCCACCTGTGCGAACCACGTCCGTGCGGACCGCACAATGGTGCGGACACGCTGACCTTTCGAGAAAGCGACAACCCCATGGATCTCGGCGTCCGCTGGAAACTGCACGGAGACGGACGCACTCCGGCACCCGGGGCGGTCGTCCGCCCCGACGAGCGCCTCTCCTGGCCGCGCACCGCGGGCCTCGGCGCCCAGCACGTGGTCGCCATGTTCGGCGCGTCCTTCGTGGCGCCCGTCCTCATGGGCCTCGACCCGAACCTGGCGATCATGATGTCGGGCGTCGCGACCGTGATCTTCCTGCTGGCCACCCGCGGCCGGGTGCCCAGCTACCTGGGCTGCTCGCTCTCCTTCGTCGGCGTGGCCGCGGTGATCCGGGCGGACGGCGGCTCCAGCGCCACGGTGACGGGCGCAGTCTTCGTGGTGGGGGCCGCGCTGTTCCTGGCCGGCCTCGCGGTGCGGCGCTTCGGCGCGCGGATCATCCACGCGGCGATGCCGCCCGTGGTGACCGGCGCGGTGGTGATGCTGATCGGCTTCAACCTGGCGCCGGTGACCGCCTCGACGTACTGGCCGCAGGACCAGTGGACCGCCCTGTTCGTGATGCTGTTCACCGGACTGGCCGTGGTCTGCCTGCGCGGCTTCTGGTCCCGGATCGCGATCTTCCTCGGTCTGATCTTCGGGTACGTGCTGTCCTGGGCGCTGGACCGGATCTTCGGGCAGATCCACTCGGCCGACGGGAGCGGCGAGGTCACCGACCACTGGCGCCTGGACCTGTCGGGCGTGGGCCGGGCGGACTGGATCGGCCTGCCGGACTTCCACGGGCCCTCCTTCGAGTGGTCGGCGATCCTGGTCGCCCTGCCGGTGGTCATCGCGCTGATCGCCGAGAACGCGGGCCATGTGAAGGCGGTCGGCGAGATGACCGGCGACGACCTCGACGACAAGCTCGGCACGGCCATCTCCGCCGACGGCGTCGGCTCCATGCTGTCCACCGCGGTCGGCGGCCCGCCCAACACCACCTACTCCGAGAACATCGGCGTGATGGCCGCGACCCGCGTCTACTCCACCGCCGCCTACTGGGCCGCCGCCGGCTTCGCCCTGCTGTTCGGCCTGTGCCCCAAGTTCGGCGCGGTCGTGGCCGCCGTCCCCGGCGGTGTGCTGGGCGGCATCACCGTCATCCTGTACGGCATGATCGGCCTGCTCGGCGCGCAGATCTGGACCAACGCCAAGGTCGACCTGCGCAATCCGCTGAACCTGGTGCCGGCCGCGGCGGGCATCATCATCGGCGTCGGCAACGTTTCCATGGAGTTCACCGACACCTTCTCGCTCAGCGGAATCGCCCTCGGCACCGTCGTCGTCATCACCGGCTACCACGCGCTGCGCGCCTTCGCGCCCGCCCACCTCAAGACCCAGAGGCCGCTGCTCGACGAGGGCATGTCCTCCTACGACACGGGCGACGGCTCGGAGGACGGTCAGCGCGCCAAGTCGTAGGCGTACGACGGGCTGAAGGTCCCCGGCGCGCCCTTGCAGCCGTCGGACTCGCCGGGGAGCTTCACCCACAGGTAGGCGTCGATGCGGGCCTCGCCGGTGGTGAGCGTCGGGGCCCGGCCCAGTCTGCGGCCCGCGGGGTCGCACCACTCGCCGTCGGCGGGGGCGCCGTTGCCGTTGCGGCTGGTGTCGATCACCGCGCCGAGGCCCGCCGTGCCGAGGGCGTCCAGCACGGCGCGGTCGTAGGCGATCTCGTCGGCGGTGCCGTGGAAGTTGGACACGTTGCTGAAGATCCCGTCCGACGACGCGGGCGAGGCGGCCCCCGCCCGCCGCAGCAGGTCCGCCTGTCTCGCGGGCGTGTGCCAGCCGGAGTGTCCGGCGTCGTAGTAGACGCGGGCGCGGGCGTTGGCCTCCTTGAGCACCCGTCCGGCGCGGGCCAGCGAGGCGAACCGCTCGGCCCGCTGCCCGGCGGACAGGCAGTCGGCCTGCGCGACCGAGTCGGGCTCCAGGATCACCACGACCTCCCCGCTGCCGAGCCCGGCGGCGAACCGGTCGATCCAGTCGTCGTAGGCGGCGAAGTCCGGCGCGCCGCCCTCGGAGTGCCCGCCGCAGTCCCGGCCGGGTATCGCGTACGGCACGACGACGGGCACCCGCCCCTGCGCGGCCCCGCCGGACGTCACCGCCCTCACCCGCGCGGTGACCGTGTCCGGCGACCGGTCCGCGAACCACACGGCCGCGGGCTGCTCCGCTATCCGCGACTCGATGGCCGGCCGGCGCGGGTCGCCGGGGTGCGCCCGCACCCAGTCGAGCACCCGGGAAGCGGGATGCCGGTAGAGCCGCGCGGACACAGGGACGGTCCGCTTCCTCTTCATACCGGGCTTCTGCGCACTCGGCGACGCGGAAGGCGGGGCGCTCGTCCGCCGCGGCCGGACCGACGGCGAGGCGGACACGGTGGCCGACGGGGACGTCGAGGGCACGGCGGGCAGCGGAACGAGACGCGGCGACGCGGACGTCACGGGCCGGGCCTCCGGTGCCTCCCGCCCCTCCCCGGCCGCCAGGACCACCCCGGAGACGGCGCCGGCCACGACCACGGCCGAGGCCGCCGCGACCATCGCGGCCCGCCGCGCGGCACGCCGGCGTTCCGCGCGGCGCGCGGACAGTCTCCGGGCACGCGAGTCTGCCACCTTGCGCTTCCCCCTCCCCCGCGGCGGGCGCGTTCCCCCGTTCCGGGGAAGCGCCGGGCCCGCCGCCACTGGAGCCAGCCTAAAGGTGTCACCCTGCGCTCATGGCGCACCGCGAACAAGTCCTCACCCCGGTCGACGGGGTCGTCGCCCGTATGCGCGCCCTCGGCGCGGCCCTGCCCGCGCGGGACGGGGTCGCGGTCTTCAACCGTGTCTACCTCGCCGTGACACAGGCCGTGGACCGGCGCATCGACGCCGGTCTCTTCCCCGACACCCGTGCGGTGATCACGCTGGACGTGCGGTTCGCCGAACGCTACCTGGCCGCGGTGGACGCGGCGGCGGACGGCCGGCGTCCCCCCGCCTGCTGGCGTCCGCTGTTCCAGCTCCGCCGTCACCCCGAGGTACGTCCGGTGCAGTTCGCGCTGGCGGGCATCAACGCGCACATCGGGCACGACCTCGCGCTGGCCGTCGTGGACACCTGCCGTGCGCTCGGCTGCGAACCCGCCGACCTGGAGGACGAGTTCGAGGCCGTGGGTGAACTCCTCCTGTCACTGGAGGAGCGCGTCCGCGAGGAGCTGGTCCCCGGCCCCGAGCTGCTGCGGATCGCCGATCCGCTGACCCATCTGCTCGGCGCGTGGAGCCTGGAGCGCGCCCGGGACGCGGCCTGGACGGCGGCGCGCGCCCTGTGGGCGCTGCGCCGGCTGCCCGACGTGGCGGCGGAGTTCACCGAACGGCTGGACACCGCGGTGGGGTTCGCGGGGCGCATGCTGCTCACCCCGCTGCCCGGCTGACCTCAGTCCTCCGGGAGTTCGACGGGCGCGATCTCGTCGAACAGGTCGCCGGGACCCGGGTTGGTCGGATCGGTGGCGCCCCCGAGGTGGTGCATCACGCCCCACACCGCGTTGAGCGCGGTCTGCACGGCGCCCTCGGCCCAGCCGGCCGTCCAGGAGATGTCGTCACCGGCGAGGAACAGGCCCCGCTTGTCCTCCGGCAGCCGGTCCTGCATGAAGTGGGTGAACAGCCGCCGCTGGTAGCGGTAGTGGCCCGGCAGGTTCGCCTTGAACGCGCCCATGAAGTAGGGCTCGTTCTCCCAGGAGACGGTCACCGGGTTGCCGATGATGTGCTTCCGGATGTCGACCTTCGGGTAGATCTCGCCGAGCGACTTCAGCATGACCTCCATCCGCTCGTTGGCCGACAGCGGCAGCCACTTCAGACTGTCGTCGCACCAGGTGTACGACAGACAGATGACCGCCGGCTCGTCCGGGCCGTTGTCCAGCAGATAGGTGCCCCGGGTCATCCGGTCGGTGAGCGTCATCGACATGACGTCCCGTCCGGTCGGGTTTCCCCTGTCGTCGACGGCCTTGTCTAGCCAGAACGGCCGGTCCACGGGCACGAAGAGCTTGGAGCTCTCCATGTAGTGGGTGCGCTCAATCGCGGTCCAGTGGTCGATCGGGAAGAGCGAGTCGTCGCAGTCGATCTTCGACAGCAGCATCCACGACTGCGCGGTGAAGACGGCCGCCCGGTACGTACGGATGTCGCCGCGCGCGTCGGTCACGGTGATCCGGTTGCCGGCGGTCCGTCCGAGCCGCGTGACGGCAGGACGCGGCTCCCCGTCCACGTGCAGGGACTTCAGCGAGGTGCCGTACGGCCAGTGGACGATCTTCTCCGGCTCCCGCTCCCACAGCCTGAGCGGCAGCTGCTGCGACCCGCCCACGATCCCCCGGTGGTGGTCGTCGGCCTCGGTGTAGACGACCCGCAGGATCTCCAGGATCGAATTCGGGAAGTCGGTGTCCCACCCCCCGGTGCCGAACCCGACCTGTCCGAAGATCTCCCGGTGCCGGAAGGACGAGAAGGCCTCCGACTCACAGAGGAAGCCGTAGAACGTCTGGTTGTCGAGCTTCTCCACCAGCCGCGACCAGATCTCCCGGATCCGCGGCACGTCCCGCTCGCGCAGGGCCCGGTTCATGTCGGAGAAGTGGGCCCCCTCCTCCAGACACCGCGCCCAGGCGTCGGCGACGTCCCGGTAGACCTGCGGCAGATCGTCCATCGTCTCGGCGTAGTGCGACTCGCCCTTCAGATCCACCACGGTCGAAGGGGTCGCCTCGGCCAGCGGATTGGGGAACGGCCGGGTCTGAAGACCCACGAGGTCGATGTAGTGCTGCAGCGCCGTGGACGACGGCGGGAAACGCATGGCGCCCATCTCCGCCGTGAGCGACGCGTCGCACCCCTCGAAGCCGACGGTCCGCAGCCGCCCGCCGATCCGGTCGGCCTCGTACACGACCGGCTTGAGCCCCATCTTCATCAGCTCGTACGCGGCGACGATCCCGGACAGCCCACCGCCGATCACGGCGACCTCGGTGCCGTGCTCGGTCGCCGGCACCTGCCCGATCCCGGCGGGGTGGGCCAGGAAGTCGTCGTACGCGTACGGGAAGTCCGGGCCGAACATGGTGATCGGCGGCTGCTGCTCGTCGGCGTGCTCGACGGCGTTGGGCACCGTGGACGTCATGGGGTACGGACTCCTTGCAGGGGTGGAACCGGAAGAGCGGATCAGACGAGGGACCGGTAGAGACCGGGCCGGCGGTCCCGCAGATACGGGTTGTCCTCGCGGGACGCGGCGAGAAGCACCGGGTCGGCGTCGGCGAGGAGCAGTTCCTCGCCGCGGCCGGCGCGGGCGCGGACGAGCCCGTCGGGCCCGGCCAGCGCGGACAGCCCCACGAACTCGAACGCGCCTTCCCGGCCGGCCCGGTTGACGTACGCGATGTACAGCTGGCTCTCGAAGGCCCGCACGGGCACCACGGACTCGGCGACGAACTGGTACGGGTGCAGCAGGGCCGTGGGCGCCAGCAGCAGGTCGGTGCCGGCGAGGGCGTGGGCGCGGACGTTCTCCGGGAACTCCACGTCGTAGCAGATCACCAGGCCGACGGTGAGGCCGTTCAGCTCGGCCTGCACGACCGTGTCCGCGCCCGGGGTGAAGTGGTCGTGCTCGAAGCAGCCGTAGAGGTGGGTCTTGCGGTAGTTCGCGAGACGGGTGCCGTCGGGGGCGACGAGCTGGACGGAGTTGTACACCGTGCCGCCGGCGCGCTCGGGGTAGCCGTAGGCGACGGCGAGGCCGTGACGGCCGGCGGTCTCGGCGACCGCGTCGGCCGCGTCGCCGTCGGCGGGCTCGGCGAGGCGGCCCAGGTCGTCGCCGACGGCGTATCCCGTGAGGAACAGCTCGGAGGTCACGAGCAGCGTGGCGCCCGCGGCCGCGGCGCGGGCGGCCGCGTCGTCGAGAGCCGTGAGGTTCTCGGCCACGGAGCCGGGGTGGCCGGAGCTCTGGAACAGGGCGGTGCGCATGCGGGATCCTCACCGGGAAGGCGGGGGGCTGGGGGTCACCCATGAAGGTACGGTCGCGTGGCTCCGCCGGACAAGGAGGAGCTGTTGCGCACCGGTGCGCCGGTCGTTGCGTGTGAACCGCCGTTCGCGGCGATTCGTTGCGCGGGGTGCCGGTGCGGCCGGGGTGTCCGCGCGGCCCGGCGCTCACGGGGCGGCGTCGCGCTCACCCTCCCCCGTCGCCCCCGGGGTGGCTCACGGGGCGACGGGGGAGGCACGCGTGTCCGCGGAGCGCTACGCCGCCCGCCGCCTCCGCACCGCGACCAGCCCCACCGCCAGCACCACGTACGGCACCGCCGACACCGCGAACGCCGTGCTGTGGGCGTGGCCCGAGGCGACCGTCGCGTACCCCGCGAAGACCGCCACCGTCACCAGCTCCGTCCCCAGGCCGGCGACCGACGTCAGCGTCGCCCGCCCCGTGTCCTCGATCCGGTGCTGCAGGCGCGCCTCGGCCAGCACCGTCGCCGCCTGGAACGCGCCGAACGCGGCAGCGACCAGCAGCAGCCCCGGCACGGTCCCGGCCACGGTCCCCACCGCCAGGGCGATCCCGCCCCCGCCCAGCAGCAGCGCCAGCCCGGTCGTACCGAACCGCTCCCCCTCCCCCGCCAGCAGGCTCCCCGCGGTCGCACCGCCCCAGATCACCAGCAACAGCCCAGGCACCGTCGTGTCCGCGACCCCCGTCTCCCGCACCAGCAGCGGCGTGTACTCGTCCAGCGCGCCCCACACCGCCGCCACCGCCGGCACCAGCAGCAGAGCGCCCCGCACGGACCGGTCACGCCGAGCCTCGCCCAGCCCGGCCCGCAGGGTCGCGGCCCACCCGCGCCGCACAGCCCCCGCCACCCGATGCTCGGGGAACCGCAACGCGGTGACCGAGGTCAGCAGGCACACCAGCACACTCGCCGCCCCCACAGCGGCATGCCCGCCCCACGCCAGCACCGGCCCGGCCAGCCCCATCGCCGCCATCACGGCGACCAGCCCCGCCGCCCGCGCCCGCCCCAGCACCCGGGCGAACCGGTCCGCGGCACCGGCCTGCTCCAGTTCGTCGTAGACGAGCGCCTCCAGCGCCCCGGAGCTCAGCGCCCCGCCGATCCCCCACAGCACGAACCCCGCCGCGAAGGCGGCGTACGACGGCACGAGCACCCACAGGGCGAACCCGGCACCCGTCAGCAGCGGACCGACCCACAGCAGCAGGCGCCGCGAGACCGCGTCGGCCCACGCCCCGGACGGGACCTCCAGCAGCACGGCCGTGACGGACCACAGGGCGAACAGGGACGAGATCTGCCACACGGACAGCCCGGCGTCGCTGAACAGCAGCGCGTACACCGGGTACAGCAGAACGAATTCTTCGAGGAACGAGTAGCCGTACAGCGTGGTCGTCAGCCGACGCACGCGCACGTCGCCGACACGCGTGGGCGTGAGAGTCATGAGGCCTTCCCGGAAGGGCGGTTCGGACACCGGACGCTGAGGTCGAACGGCGTCCGCGGCGGCCCTCGGGAGGCACTACGCGTGAATCAATGTCGCCAGGTCATGCTCCCGAGGGTAGTCCTCCGCCCGTCGGCGGCACCATCGCTTTCCAGGATCCGGCCCCTCGGGCTCACCGGTCGCGGAACCGGCGCCGGAGGGCCGCCGCACGGGCCCGGGTCACGCCGGTACGGCGCCCCTCATCCGGGCGAGCCGGACGAGAACCGGCGCAGCAGCGGCGACAGCACCAGCACGGACTTGGTCCGCTCGACGAACGGCTCGCCGGCGATGCGCTCCAGCACCCGTTCGAAGTGCCGCATGTCGGAGGCGAAGACCTGGGCGACGGCGTCCGCGTCCCCGGTCACGGTGGAGGCGGCGACGACCTCCTGGTACCGCTCCAGACCCCGCTGGATGGTCTCCGGGGACGTGTTGCTGCGGCAGTAGATCTCGACGAACCCCTCCGTCTCCCAGCCCAGGGCGGCGGGGTCCACCCGTACGGTGAATCCGGTGATGGCCCCGGTCGCGCGCAGCCGGTCCACGCGCCGTTTGACGGCGGGCGCGGAGAGGCCGACGAGCTGGCCGATGTCCGCGAAGGAGCGGCGGGCGTCCTCGGCGAGGGCGTGCACGATGCGTTCGTCGAGATCGTTCAGCACTGCGGGTGGTTCACTTCGCTTCTGGTGTGGCGGGGGCGGCGAGCCGGGAGCGGCGGTAGCCGTAGAGGAAGTAGAACACGAGCCCGACGGCCATCCAGACACCGAAGACGATCCAGGTGACGGTGGACAGGCTGCCCATCATCCACAGGCAGAAGCCGAAGCCGAGGGCGGGCAGCAGCGGGGACAGCGGGACCCGGAAGGAGCGCGGCATGTCGGGGCGGCTGCGGCGCAGCACCACCACGGCGACGTTGACCAGCGCGAAGGCGAAGAGGGTGCCGATGCTGGTGGCGTCGGCGAGCTGGCCGAGCGGGACGGCGGCGGCGAGCACACCGCAGAACAGGGAGACGATCAGGGTGTTGGCGCGGGGGGTGCCGGTGCGCGGGCTGACCCTGGCGAACACCTTGGGCACCAGCCCGTCGCGGGACATGGCGAACAGGATGCGGGTCTGGCCGTAGAGCACGGTGAGCACGACGCTGGCGATGGCGATGACGGCGCAGAACGCCAGCAGGGTGCCCCAGAAGCTCTGGCCGGTGACCTCGCGCATGATCTGGGCGAGGTCGGCCTCGGAGTCGGTGAACTGCCGCCACGGCTTGGCGCCCACGGCGACGGCGGCGACCAGGACGTACAGCGCGGTGATGATGGCGAGGGACAGCAGGATGGCGCGGGGCAGGTCGCGCTGGGCGTTCTTCGCCTCCTCGCCGGCGGTGGAGGCGGCGTCGAAGCCGATGTAGGAGAAGAACAGGGTGGCTCCGGCGGCGCTGACGCCGGCCATGCCGAGCGGCATGAAGTTCTCGTAGTTGCCGGAGCGGAAGCCCTGGACGCCGATGACGCAGAACAGCACCAGGGCGCCGACCTTGACGACGACCATCACGGTGTTGGCGCGGGCGGACTCGCGGGCGCCGCCCAGCAGGAACGCCATGGCCAGCAGCACGACGATCAGCGCCGGCAGGTTGAAGACGCCGCCGTCGCCGGGCGGGGCGGAGAGCGCGGCGGGCAGGGTGACGCCGATGGTGCCGTCGAGGAGTTCGTTGAGGTACTCGCCCCAGCCGACGGCGACGGCGGCCACCGAGACGCCGTACTCCAGCATCAGGCACCAGCCGCAGACCCAGGCGATCAGTTCGCCCATCGTTGCGTACGCATACGAGTAGGAGGAGCCGGAGACCGGGATGGTGCCGGCCAGCTCCGCGTAGGAGAGGGCGGAGAAGAGGGCCGTCAGACCGGCGATGACGAAGGACAGCGTGACCGCGGGCCCGGCCTTCGGCACGGCCTCGCCGAGGACGACGAAGATGCCCGTGCCGAGGGTGGCGCCGATGCTGATCATGGTCAGCTGCCACAGTCCGAGGGAGCGGCGCAGGGTGCCGCCCTCACCCTGGCCGCCCTCGGCGACCAGGCGTTCCACGGGCTTGCGGCGCATCAGACGCATGCCCGTGCCCTGGAGCTGCGGGGCGGCGGGGCCGCCGTTGTGCGGGGGTGCGCCATGGTCGAGCACGCGCTGACTCCTTGATCGCTGCCGGTCCTCCGCGGCTGGGGACCGACGGCGCCCCGCGACAGCCGGGACCCGTCGAGCGGGGTCCCCGCCGCACACGTACAGCGCGTAACACTACGAGGTTTGCCGTTGCTGCTGAAATGCAGCAACCTTGCGCACCACCGCACGATCATTGCGTTCCTCGAGGTGAGGCGGATGTTCGTTGCGCCGGCCGTGTGGCCCGTTCCACACCCGCCTCACCGGGTGGGTCAGTTCCAGCTGGCGTGCAGCGGCTTGCCCTCCGCGTAGCCGGCCGCGCTCTGGACGCCGACGACGGCCTTCTCGGCGAACTCCTCCAGCGTGGCGGCGCCGGCGTAGGTGCAGGAGGAGCGGACGCCCGCGACGATCGAGTCGATCAGGTCCTCGACGCCGGGGCGCTCCGGGTCGAGGAACATGCGGGAGGTGGAGATGCCCTCCTCGAACAGCGCCTTGCGGGCGCGGTCGTAGGCGGACTCCTCAGAGGTGCGGTTGCGCACGGCACGGGCGGACGCCATGCCGAAGGACTCCTTGTAGGGGCGGCCGTTCGCGTCGTGCTGGAGATCGCCCGGGGACTCGTGGGTACCGGCGAACCACGAGCCGATCATCACGTTCGACGCGCCGGCCGCGAGGGCCATGGCCACGTCGCGCGGATGACGGACACCGCCGTCGGCCCAGACGTGCCTGCCGTACTTCTTCGCCTCGGCGGCGCACTCCAGCACGGCGGAGAACTGCGGCCGGCCGACGCCGGTCATCATCCGGGTGGTGCACATGGCGCCGGGGCCGACACCGACCTTGACGATGTCCGCGCCGGCCTCGACGAGGTCGCGGACGCCCTCGGCGGAGACGATGTTGCCGGCGACGACCGGGACCTGCGGGTCGAGCCCGCGCACCAGCCGCACGGCGTTGATCATCGACTCCTGGTGGCCGTGCGCGGTGTCGATGACGAGGGTGTCGACGCCCGCTTCCAGGAGCTGCTTGGCCTTGCCGGCCACGTCGCCGTTGATCCCGACGGCGGCGGCGATGCGCAGCCGCCCCCGGTCGTCGGTGGCCGGCGTGTACAGGGTGGCGCGCAGGGCGCCCTTGCGGGTGAGGATGCCCGCGAGGCGGCCGTCGCGGTCCACGGCGGGCGCGTAGCGGCGGTTGGCGCCGTCGAGGGTGTGGAAGGCCTCGCGCGGGTCCCTGTCGGCGTCGAGGAGGATCAGGTCCTTGGACATGACCTCGTCGAGCTGGGTGAAGCGGTCCACGCCGGTCAGGTCGGTGTCGGTGACCACGCCGACCGGCCGGTGCTCCTCGTCGACGACCACGCCCGCGTTGTGCGCCCGCTTGGGCAGCAGGGACAGCGCGTCGGCGACGGTCTGGTGCGGGGCCAGCACGATCGGGGTGTCCAGCACCAGATGGCGGTCCTTCACCCAGGAGACGACCTCGGCGACGACCTCGATCGGGATGTCCTGCGGGATGACGACCAGTCCGCCGCGCCGGGCGACCGTCTCGGCCATGCGACGGCCGGCGATGGCGGTCATGTTGGCGACGACGAGCGGGATGGTGGTGCCGGTGCCGTCGGGCGAGCTGAGGTCGACACCCTGCCGCGAGCCGACCGCGGAGCGGCTCGGCACCATGAAGACGTCGTCGTACGTCAGGTCGTACGGGGGCTGGATGTCGTTGAGGAAACGCACGTGCTGCACATCCCAGTCGATCAGAGGCGGCCCCCGGACAGGTCAGCCAGGGGGAAGAGCACGTACTTCATTCTCCCACGGTGACCGTGACGCCGGTCCCGGTCGGATCGTCCAGCCCGGTCGGGGAGGTGCTCGGCGGATCCTCCAAGGGCGAGCGTCACGGTGAGCGACGGGACGCGTTCCACGGCCTCGGCGAACACCTCCTGGACGGTCGCCCGTTCCCGGGGGGCGTCCGCGTGGGCCCGCCAGCCGCGGACGGCGGGCAGCAGCCCGCGCTCGGCCGCGGCTCCGGGCCGGGCGGGGCGGCCGGCGAGGGAGTCCGCGAGGGCGTCCCCGTCGCGCCCGAACCGGTCGGGCGGACCGAGCGCGCGGGCGCGGCGGGCCGTCGGGCCCGCCTTGCCGGTCACTCCGTCGAGGGCGAGGGGGACGACGAGCCGGGCGGTGGGGTCGCGGGGCGTCCCCGTACCGCCGTGAACGTCGCGTGGTGGGCGTCGGTGCGGGACGTCCCGTCGTTCCCGCCGGTGGACGCCGGGCGTCCCGGTCGTCGGAGCCGGGCGCGGGCACCGTGCACTCGTGGGAGGGGCCGCGGTCGTGCCGGGGCGGCAGCCCCCCTCGAAGTCGCCGAACAGGGCGCCGTCCCGCTCGTACGGGAAGGGGCCGCCCTCGTCGGTGAGTTCCGGGATACGCCGGGTCCCGGCGGGCAGGCCGGACGCCTGCACGGTGGGCAGTTCCCCGGCCCACGCCGCCGATGCCCCGCTCTCGTCACCGGCGGTCGAGCGGCCCGCCGGCAGGGCGAGCAGCGGGCAGGCCACGAGAGGCGGGGAGGAGGGCTCTTCACGGCAGCATGCGGCCGACGCCGCCGGTCGCCTCCCGGTCCCACGCGCCGTCAGGGGCCGTCGGGGTCCGCGCGGTTGAGGGCGGAACGCGGGGCGGGTCCGGCGGTCATCAGGTAGTCGGCGGCCGAGGTGTCGGTCACCAGACTGGTGACGAGGCCGGAGCGCAGCACCGCGTCGATCGCCGGCCCCTTGCGCTGTCCGCCGGCGATGGCGACGACCTCGGGCACCCTGCGCAGCTGGTCGGTCTTGACAGTGATGCACCGCTCGCCCAGGTCGCGGCCGATCCGGCGGCCCTCGGCGTCGAAGAGGTGCGCGGACATCTCGGCGGCGACGCCGAGGGAGGCGTAGTGCGCCCGCTCCTCGTCGCTGAGCATGTCGTGCACCGTGGAGATGCCCGGCTCCCAGGAGCCGATGGACACACAGGCGACGGTGACCTTGTCGAAGTACTCGAAGGCCCGCGCGATGCCCGTCTGGTGGCGCAGCGCCTCCGCGGTGGCGGCGTCCGGCAGCAGCATCGGCGCGTAGATGGGGTGGGCGTCGCCGCCCGACACCTGCGCGGCGCGGCGCACGGCCTCGACCGAGCCGCGTTCCGCCGTGCCCGCGTCGTACACGCCGGTCAGCTGGACGACCGTGCAGGGCGGCAGCCGGTCCAGGGCCGCCGCCATGTGGATGGTGGAACGCCCCCAGGCGAGGCCCAGCACGTCCCCTTCGTTGACCAGCTCGCCGAGCAGGTCGGCGGCCACCTCTCCCAGGTTCTCGGGGTCGGGCGTCTCCTCGGCCTCGGCCGGGGACTCGACCACGACGGCGTGCCGCAGGCCGTAGCGGGCGCGGAGCGCGTCCGAGCGCTCGGCGTCCAGCTCGGCGGGTACGCGGATCTCGATGCGTACCAGATCCCGCTCGAGGGCGGTCTCCAGGACCCTGGCCACCTTGAAGCGGCTGACGCCGAACTCCTCGGCGATCTGGATCTTGGACTTCCCCTCGAGGTAGAAGCGGCGGGCCATGGCCGCCGCCTGCACCAGCTCAGCGGGTCCCATCCGCATGGCTGACCGGCCCGCCGACATACCCGACACGGCGATCTCCTCACTGCTGTTCACGCTCTGGACTCGCCGTTCATCCTTGCAGATCCGGCGCTGTCGATCAGCCCTGCTGCCCGCCGTTCACGTACATGACGCTCAGTGGTCAGACGGCCACGACGCCTTGGCCGTCGCCGCCTCCGCCTGCTTGCGCAGGGCACGGACCGCCTCGGCCGGGTCCGACGCGCCGTACACGGCGGAACCCGCGACGAAGACGTCCGCGCCGGCGTCGGCGCACTGCTCGATGGTCGAGGCCGACACACCGCCGTCGACCTGCAGCCACAGCTCCAGACCGTGCTTGCTGATCAGCTCACGGGTGCGGCGGATCTTCGGCAGCATGATGTCGAGGAACGCCTGCCCGCCGAAGCCCGGTTCAACCGTCATGATCAGCAGCATGTCCAGCTCGGGCAGCAGATCCTCGTACGGCTCGACCGGCGTCGCCGGCCGCAGCGCCATCGAGGCGCGGGCGCCCTTGGCGCGGATCTCCCGGGCGAGCCGGACGGGCGCGGTGGCCGCCTCCACGTGGAAGGTGACGGAGCCCGCCCCCGCCTCCACGTACTGCGGCGCCCAGCGGTCGGGCGCCTCGATCATCAGATGACAGTCCAGCGGCGTGTCCGTGGCACGGGCGAGCGACTCCACGACCGGCACGCCGAGCGTCAGGTTCGGCACGAAGTGGTTGTCCATCACGTCGACGTGGAGCCAGTCGGCTCCCTCCACGGCCTTCGCCTCCTCGGCGAGCCGGGCGAAGTCGGCGGACAGGATGCTGGGACTGATCTGCGGGGCCATGCCCCAAGCGTATGCGCTGCGCCGCGCGGCGGTGCGAAGCGTCCGGGGACTGGTCGACGGGGACGAGGACACGAAGATCCGCGCCGCCGCCCCGCGTTGGCCGGTCCTGCCCGGACCCGCCCGGAGCCGTCGCCCACGGCGCCGCGAGCCCGGCGGCCGTCCGTCGGCGGGGGGGGGCGGGGACACGGACGCGGAGGTCCCGTGGCGGGCGCCCCGGCACGACGGCACCCGGGACCTGCCGGTCTCCGTCCCGCTGACACCGCTCCGCGCGGGAGCCTTCCGTCGCGGGCGGGCCGAGGGCGCCTGCTGTCCCGGGGTCAGGCCGTGCGGCGGATCAAGGCGAGGTACATCGCGTCGGTGCCGTGCAGGTGGGGCCAGAGTTGGATGTCGGGGCCGTCACCGAGGTCGGGGACGTCGGGGAGGAGGGGGCGGGCGTCGATCAGCTCGGTGTCCGGGAACTGCTCGAGGAGGTCCGCCACCACGGCGCGCGTCTCCGCGAGGTGCGGTGAGCAGGTCGCGTAGCCGACGACGCCGCCGACCCGCACGGACTCCAGGGCGGTCCGCAGCAGCCCGCGCTGGAGGGGCGCGAAGCCGTTCAGATCCTCCGGGCGGCGCCGCCACCGGGCCTCGGGCCGCCGGCGCAGGGCGCCGAGACCGGTGCACGGCACGTCGACCAGCGCCCGGTCGAAGCTGCCGGGCCGCCACGGCGGACGCGTCCCGTCGGCGGCGACCACCTGGTACGGGCCGGGGTTCCCGGCCAGCGCCCTGGCGACCAGCCCCGCCCGGTGCGGCTGCTTCTCGGAGGCGAGCAGCACGGCCCCGCGCTCGGCGGCGAGCGCGCCGAGCAGCGCGGCCTTGCCGCCGGGCCCCGCGCACGCGTCCAGCCACCGCCGGTCCGGCCCCTCGACGGGCGCCGCCGCGAGCGCGAGCGCCACCAGCTGGCTGCCCTCGTCCTGGACCCCGGCCCGCCCCTCGGCGACCGCAGGGACCGCGCCGGGCTCCCCGCCCTCGGTGAGCCGCACCGCGTACGGGGACCAGCGGCCGGGGACGGCGGCCTCCTCGGCCAGCAGCTCGTCGGTGGTGGCCCGCCCGGGACGGGCGACCAGCGTCACCTCGGGCCGCTCGTTGTCGGCGCGCAGCAGTTCCTCGACGCCGGCGCGTCCGCCGCCGAGGGAGTCCCACAGCGCGGAGACCACCCAGCGCGGGTGGGAGTGCACGACGGCGAGATGGTCCTCGGGGTCCTCGTCGTACGGCGGCGCGACCCGCTCGATCCAGCCGTCCAGGTCGTCCTGGGCGATCTTGCGCAGCACGGCGTTGACGAACTTGGCGCGCCCGTCGCCGAGCACCACCCGGGCCAGTTCCACGGTGGCGGACACGGCGGCGTGCGTCGGGATCCGCGTGCCGAGGAGCTGGTGCGCGCCGAGGCTCAGCACGTCCAGCACCGGCGGGTCCACCTCGCGCAGCGGCCGGTCGACGCAGGCCGCGATGACGGCGTCGTACGTGCCCTGGCGGCGCAGGGTGCCGTACACCAGCTCGGTGGCCAGTGCCGCGTCCCGCGCGTCGAACTTCTCGGGCCCCTCGTTCTCGCGCGCCTTGCGCAGCAGCGGGGGCAGGACGAGGTTGGCGTACGCGTCGCGCTCGTCCACGGCCCGCAGCGCCTCGAAGGCGAGGATGCGGACGGGGTCCTTCTGGGGACGGCGGTAGGGCTTGGCGGGCCTGCGGGGCCGACGGGGCTGGTCGCTCACGAAAAAGGTGCTCCGGATGTGGGTGGGCGTGCGCGCTCCAGCCTACGGCGTACGCAGGGCGGGAGCCGGGGGCGTCAGTCGCCGAGGGTCTCCCCGGCCGCGATCCGCACCCCGCGCGCCCAGTCCGCGGCGCGCATCGGCTTCTTGCCCTGGGCCTGCACCCACAGCAGCTCCACGGCGTACGAACCGGTCCCGACGTACACGTTGTTCTTCCCGGCGGACAGCCGGCCGGGCGCCAGGTCGGCGCGGTCCGGTACGGGCGTGGCCTGGACGATCTTCAGCCGCTCACCGCGGAAGGTGGTCCAGGCGCCGGGCGCGGGCGTGCAGCCGCGCACCACCCGGTCGACGCGCAGCGCCGGGGCCCGCCAGTCCACGCGCGCGTCCTCGACGTTGACCTTGGGGGCCAGGCTGACGCCGTCGGCGGGCTGCGGCACGGCCTTCAGCGTGCCGTCCTCGATGCCGTCCATCGTCGCCGCGAGCAGTCCGGAGCCGGCGAAGGCCAGCCGGGTGAGCAGGTCGCCGCTGGTGTCGGTGGGGCGGATCTCCTCGGTGACGGTGCCGTAGACGGGCCCGGAGTCCAGCCCCTCCTCGATGAGGAAGGTGCTGGCGCCGGTGATCTCGTCGCCCGCCATGATGGCGTGCTGCACGGGGGCGGCGCCGCGCCAGGCGGGCAGCAGCGAGAAGTGCAGGTTGACCCAGCCGTGGGCGGGGATGTCGAGGGCGACGCGGGGCAGCAGGGCGCCGTAGGCGACGACGGGGCAGCAGTCGGGGGCGATCTGCCGGAGCCGCTCGAGGAAGTCGGGGTCCTTCGGCCTGCCCGGCTTCAGCACCTCGATGCCGGCCTCCTCCGCCCGCTCGGCGACCGGTGAGGCGACCAGCCGGCGGCCGCGTCCGGCGGGCGCGTCGGGCCGCGTGACGACGGCGGCGACCTCGTGCCGCCCGGAGGAGAGAAGAGCGTCCAGTGCGGGAACGGCGACCTCGGGGGTACCGGCGAAGACGAGCCTCATGGGGTGCGGAGGGCCTCTCGGGCGGGGACGGTTCGGGCGACGCACCAGTCTATGGGGCGGCCCTCCGCCGCGGCCGCAGGGACAGGGTGCCGCGTCCGGGACACCTGCCGTGCCGTGCAGGAACGTTCCGAACAGGCGGCCCCGCCGCCCGGGGCGGCCCCCGCAGGGGCGTACGCATATGCCGCCGCGCCCCAGCCCGTGACCCGGGGACCGGATCGGCGTTGGTCAAGAAAGAGTTGACCACGGGCCCCGACAGGGTCCATCCCTTTCAACGCCGGTTCGAGAGGCTTGTTCATGGCCGACCACGCAACCCACGACGCCCAGGCTCGGGCCAGCCTGCACTTGCTGGTGCGGGACATCGAGCGGGTCCGCCGGCAGGTGGACGCACTGCGCACGCTCACCGCCCAGCTCGGCAACGTCTACCGCCCGCGCCGCTCCGGCCCCTCCACGGGCTTCGTCGTCTACGGACGCGCCCCCGCCCCGACCGTCCGCCTCGCGCAGGAACTGCGGGACAGCGTCGAGACCCTGGTCACGGCCGCCGTGGACTTCGACCGCTCCCTGGGCTTCTCGTGGGACGCGGTGGGCTCCGCGCTCGGGGTCACCAAGCAGGCGGTGCACCGCCGGTACGGCGCCCGCCGGGCGGCCGCGCAGGCGGCGGCTTCCGCCGAGACCGAGCGGACCACGGAGTCGTCGGGCCCCCGCACGGTCAACGTCGGTTCCGGTGTCACCACGGTGCCCACCGTGCAGGCGGCCCGCGCCATGCCGACCCAGCCCACCGCGGGCAGCCCGTCCCTCCGCGACGACCCCCGCCCCACGGCGTTCCCGGCCCCGCGCAACGGCTGACGCCCTCCGCCCTCCCGGCCGCCGTCCCGGGAGGGCGCGCCCCTTTCCGGGGCACGCCCCGTCCTGACCGCCCGGGGCTCATGGCGCGCTCGCCGAGCGGAAGTCGGCAGCGCCGCTCGCGGAGCGGGCCGCGTGCCACGGCCGCCGGGCTCCCTCAGCGCGCGCCGGACACGCACCCCGTCCCGCGGGCGTCCCGCTCGAGTCACTCCCCGGCGCGCGCCGGCAGCCCTCGACGCCCGTGCCACGGCCGTCGAGCCCCTCAGCGCGCCGGGCACGCACCCGCCCTGCGTCCCTCCCGCTCGGCAACACCCCCGGCATGCGCCCGCGGCCCTCGGCGTCCCCCAGCACAGCGCCGCGCACGCGCCCCCACAGCCGTCCGCCCGCCCAAGGCGCGATCTGCCCGCGGCCACGGGCATGCCCTCGCGGCACACGGCCTGCCCCCGCCCGTGCGGCGGCCCACCCGGACCTGATCGGCCCGCCCGCCCCTCGAAAGGGGAACGGACCCCTATCCGATGTCCGGCGGATCGATCCGCACCCACACAGGCGTGCTCCCGCCCCGTGCCGTCCGCGCCGCCTGCGCGGCCTTCAACGCACCCGCGAGGGCCGCGCCGTTGCCCGGGGGCACGCGGACCAGGGCGCGGTCCCACCGCTCGCCGGGCGGGGGCGCGCCCGGGCGGCGGGGGCGGCCCGCCGGGGTGACCGGCATCGGCACCGGCCCCAGCACCTCCGCCTGAGGCGGCAGGTGGGCCGCCCGGAGGAACTCGGCCACCGCCTCCCCCGGCCCCGACACCGCCGCCATCCGCGACACCGGCGGGAAGCCCAGCTCGCCCCGCTCGGCCAGTTCCCGCACCGCGTGGCCCGCCGGGTCCCAGCGCACCAGTGCCTGCACCGGCCGCAGGGTCGGTTCGGCGACCACGACCACCGTGCCGCCCGCCGACTGCGGACGGACCAGCGACGCCGCGCCCATCCACCGCCGCAGCGCGTCCTCCCCGGCCCGCAGGTCGGGGCGGCTCAGCATGGCCCACCCGTCCAGCAGCACCGCCGCCGCGTACCCGCCCTCGGCGACCGGCTCCGCGCCCGGCGTGCTCACCACCACGGCGGGCGCGTCCGGCACCGTGTCCAGAACGTGCTCACGCCCCGACGTGCGCACCGGGACCGCGGGGAAGGCCCGCCCCAGTTCCTCGGCCGTCCGCCGCGCTCCCACCACCTGTGCCCGCAGCCGGGAACCGCCGCACTCGGGACAGTGCCAGCCGCTCTCCGTGCGCCCGCACCACCCGCAGCGCAGGTCGTCCGAGCCCTGCGCCTCCAGCGGTCCGGAGCAGTGGCGGCACCGCGCCGGCGCCCGGCAGGTCGCGCACGCCATCCGCGGGACGTAACCGCGCCGGGGCACCTGGACCAGCACCGGCCCGTGCCGCAGGCCCTCCCGGACCGTCTGCCAGGCGAGCGTGGGCAGGCGGGCGGCGCGGGCGGCCTCGTCCCGCGCGAGGTCCTGGTCGCCCACGGTCCGCACCAGCGGCGCCGCGGCCCGCACCCGCTCCCGCGCGGCCTGCAACGGCCGCGCCCAGCCGGTGTCGACGAGCTGAGCGGCCTCCACGGTGCAGCTCCACCCGCCCAGCAGGAAGCCGCACCGGTCCTGCGCGGCCCGCAGCAGCAGCACCTCCCGGGCGTGCGGCTGCGGGGCGTGCTGCTCGCTGTGGTTGTCGTCGCCGTCGTCCCACACGGCGACCAGCCCGAGGTCGCGCACCGGCGCGAACATCGCCGCCCGCGTCCCGATCACCGCCCGCACCGAACCCCGCCGCACGGCGAGCCACTGGGCGTAGCGCTTCTCCGGTCCGGCGTCGGCGGTGAGCACCGCGTGCCGGCCCTCCCCGAGCAGTCCGGTGAGGGCGGCGTCGAGCCGGGCCACGGCCCGCCCGTCCGGCAGGACGACCAGCGCGCCGCGCCCCGAGGACAGGGTCGCCGCGACCGCGCGGGCGATCTCCTCGCACCACAGCGGGCCGGGCAGGGCGCTCCACACCGCGCGCGGGCCGCCGCCCGAGGCCAGGGACTCCAGGAAGGCCGGGCCCTGCTCGTACCGCTCCCAGGACCCGGCCGCCGGAGCCGGGGGCGGGGGCAGCGGTTCCGGCGAGGCGCGCCGCTCGGCGCGGGCGTTGCGCGGCGGCACGGCGAGCTGGAGGACGTCGGCGAGGCTGCCCGCGTACCGGTCGGCGACCGCGCGGGCGAGGCCGAGCAGCTCCTCGTCCAGGACCCGCTCGGGCGAGACGACCTGGGCCAGCGCGGCCAGCGGGCCCGAGTAGTCGGATTCGGCCAGGCGCTCGATCAGGAACCCGTCGATCAGCCCCCCGCCCTCGCGACGCCCGTCCCGCACCCGGTGCCGGCCGGCTCCGAAACGCACCCGCACCCGGACCCCGGGCTGGGCGTCGGCGTCCAGCTCCTCGGGCACGGCGTAGTCGAAGCAGCGGTCGAGATGGAGCACGCCCTTGTCGACGAGGACCCGGGCGACGGGCAGCTCCTTGGCGAGGGCGGCGCCCCGCCAGGTGCGCGGCTTGGCCCGGGGGGCCTTGGCCTGCCGCACGCTCTCCCGGATGAGCGCGAGCTGCTCGGGCGGCGCGCCCTGCGCACCCCCGTGCCCCTGTCCGTCCTCGCTGCTCACGCCTGCATTCTTCCAAACCCGACTGACAACGCCCCCCCGGCCGCCCCGGACCGGGCGCACGCCGGCGCCCCTCGGGCGGCCGTGGCCCCGGCGGCCGGGCGGACCCGCCCGGAGACCCCGCGCCTCAGGCTCTCGCACCCCCGCCGTCGCGGGCGGTCGTCGTGCCTCCCCACTGCTCAAGGGCCTGGGAGACCCCCAACGGCACGGGTGGACGCGACGGCGCCCCGCACGGCTGGGCAGCCGCACGGACGAACGCGGTCGGGAGCCGGCACAGCCCCCGGACGCGCCGAGGCCCGGTGCCCCTCCTGGCGAGGGACACCGGGCCTCGGACGGCGGAACAGCGGGCGGGACTACAGCCCCGCGGCCTTCCGCAGCGCGTCCACGCGGTCCGTCCGCTCCCAGGTGAAGTCGGGCAGCTCGCGGCCGAAGTGGCCGTACGCGGCGGTCTGGGCGTAGATCGGACGCAGCAGGTCCAGGTCGCGGATGATGGCGGCCGGGCGCAGGTCGAAGACCTCGTCGATCGCCTTCTCGATCTTCTCCTGGTCGATCGTGGCGGTGCCGAAGGTCTCGACGAACAGACCCACCGGCTCGGCCTTGCCGATCGCGTACGCGACCTGCACCTCGCAGCGGGAGGCGAGGCCCGCGGCGACCACGTTCTTGGCGACCCAGCGCATCGCGTACGCCGCCGAGCGGTCCACCTTGGACGGGTCCTTGCCGGAGAAGGCGCCGCCGCCGTGGCGGGCCATGCCGCCGTAGGTGTCGATGATGATCTTCCGGCCGGTGAGGCCGGCGTCACCCATCGGGCCGCCGATCTCGAAGCGTCCGGTCGGGTTCACCAGCAGCCGGTAGTTCTCGGTGTCGAGCTTGATGCCGTCGTCGAGCAGCGCCTTCAGCTCCGGCTCCACGACGAACTCGCGGATGTCGGGGGCGAGCAGCGACTCCAGGTCGATGTCGGAGGCGTGCTGCGAGGAGACGACCACGGTGTCCAGGCGGACCGCCTTGTCGCCGTCGTACTCGATGGTGACCTGGGTCTTGCCGTCCGGGCGCAGGTAGGGGATGGTCCCGTTCTTGCGCACGTCGGACAGGCGCTTGGAGAGCCGGTGGGCGAGGAAGATCGGCAGCGGCATGTACGTCGGCGTCTCGTCCGTCGCGTAGCCGAACATCAGGCCCTGGTCGCCCGCGCCCTGCCGGTCCAGCTCGTCGTCGTCGCCCTCGACCCGGGTCTCGTACGCCGTGTCGACGCCCTGGGCGATGTCCGGGGACTGCGCGCCGATCGACACGGAGACGCCGCAGGAGGCGCCGTCGAAGCCCTTCTTCGAGGAGTCGTAGCCGATCTCCAGGACCTTGCTGCGCACCAGCGTCGCGATGTCCGCGTACGTCTTGGTGGTGACCTCGCCGGCCACGTGCACGAGACCGGTGGTGATCAGGGTCTCGACGGCGACCCGGGAGGACGGGTCCTCACGGAGCAGCGCGTCGAGAATGGTGTCGCTGATCTGGTCAGCGATCTTGTCGGGGTGACCCTCGGTCACGGACTCCGAGGTGAACAGACGACGGGACACAATGCTCCCTGGGGTTGCAGCGGCTGCTGGCTGATCATGGGCGAACGGCGGGGGCTGCACCCGACGCCGTCGGTGGAACAGTTTATCGGTCGTGCGCCGCCACCGGTCGCCCCGTCTCGCCTCGCGAGAGCGCTGTGACCTGCGGCACGGGCATTCTCCCCGTGCGGGGCGCGGTTCGCCAGAGGCGCCACGCCCCGGATGGCTGGGTTCTGGGTGGCCGGGGACCGGATGGGCCACTCATGCGAGACGTTCGGCCACCAGGTCCCAGACGGTGTCGGCGAGGGCCTCCTTCGGCCCGTGCGGGACGGGCGTCTCGCTGCCGTCGGCACCCAGCACCACGGCCTCGTTGGTCTCGGCGCCGAAGGTCTTCGCCTCGCCCACCTCGTTCACCACGAGGAGGTCGCACCCCTTGCGCTTCAGCTTGGCGCGGCCGTTGGCGAGCACGTCGTCGGTCTCCGCGGCGAAGCCCACGATCACCTGTCCGGTCCTCACCCGGTCCCCGGAGACCTCGGCGAGAATGTCCGGATTCCGTACCAGGGTGATGGGCTCCGGCTCCGTGCCGTCCTTCTTCTTGATCTTCCCGGACGCGTAGACGGCGGGGCGGAAGTCGGCCACGGCGGCGGCCATGACCACCGCGTCGGCGTCGGCGGCGGCGTCGAGGACGGCCTCGCGCAGTTCCACGGCCGTGCCGACGCGCACGACGTCCACGCCGGCCGGGTCGGGCAGCGCGGTGTTGGCGGCGATCAGGGTGACGCGGGCGCCGCGGGCGGCGGCGGTGCGGGCGAGGGCGTAGCCCTGCTTGCCGGAGGAGCGGTTGCCGAGGAAGCGGACCGGGTCGAGGGGCTCGCGGGTGCCTCCGGCGCTCACCACGACGTGCCGTCCGGCGAGGTCGGGCGCGGCGGCGCCGCGGGCCAGGACGCGGCGGCAGACCTCGAAGATCTCGGCCGGGTCGGGCAGCCGGCCCTTGCCGGTGTCGACGCCGGTGAGGCGGCCCACGGCCGGCTCGATGACGACGGCGCCGCGGGCGCGCAGCGTGGCCACGTTCTCCTGGGTGGCCGGGTGCTCCCACATCTCGGTGTGCATGGCGGGGGCGAGGACCACCGGGCAGCGCGCGGTGAGGAGGGTGTTGGTGAGGAGGTCGTCGGCGAGGCCGTGGGCGGCCTTGGCCAGCATGTCGGCCGTGGCGGGTGCGACGACGACCAGGTCGGCGTGCTGTCCGATGCGGACGTGCGGCACCTCGTGGACGTCGTCCCAGACCTCGGTGGAGACCGGGTTGCCGGACAGGGCGGACCAGGTGGCGGCGCCGACGAAGTGCAGGGCGGAGGCCGTGGGGACGACCCGTACGTCGTGTCCCGACTCCGTGAGCCGCCTCAGCAGCTCGCAGGCCTTGTAGGCGGCGATGCCGCCGCTGACCCCCAGAACGACCTTCGGCTCGTCCACCGTCTCTCCCCGGACCTCGGAAACCTGCTGCCATCACCCATGAGACACCACAGGCCCGGCAGACGTGCTGCCGGGCCTGTGGAAAAGTCAGCTGCGAGCTGATCGTACGACGTACTGACCGATCACTGGGCGGGGCCGTCGACGGCCTCGGAGGTCAGCAGTCCCGCGTTGATCTCGCGCAGGGCGATCGAGAGCGGCTTCTCGTGGACGTGGGTGTCGACGAGAGGACCGACGTACTCGAGCAGGCCTTCGCCGAGCTGCGAGTAGTACGCGTTGATCTGGCGGGCCCGCTTGGCCGCGTAGATCACGAGGCTGTACTTCGAGTCCGTGGCCTCGAGGAGCTCGTCGATCGGCGGGTTGATGATGCCCTCGGGCGCGGAGATGGAAGAGGACACGCTCTACCTTCCGATGGATGGGAAAGATGCAGTCGCTCCGACCGGCGGACAGTCGCCCACGGTCACACGACGTTCATCAAGGCTAGCAGCTCGCGGGCGACCTCCTGGACGGAGGTGTTGACCAGGGTCGTGTCGAACTCCGGCTCGGCGGCGAGCTCGGTCCTCGCGGCCTCCAGGCGGCGCTCGACGACCTCCGGCGACTCGGTGCCGCGGCCGGTGAGCCGGCGCACCAGTTCCTCCCAGGAGGGAGGGGCCAGGAACACCAGCTGGGCCTCGGCCATGGACGCGCGGACCTGCCGCGCGCCCTGGAGGTCGATCTCCAGGAGCACGGGCACACCCGCCTCCAGGTGCTCCAGCACCGCCGCGCGGGGCGTGCCGTAGCGGTTCCCCGCGAACTCGGCCCACTCCAGCAGCTCGCCGTTGGCGATCAGCTTGTCCATCTCCTCGTCGGTGACGAAGAAGTAGTGGACGCCGTGCTGCTCACCGGGGCGGGGCTTGCGGGTCGTCGCCGACACCGAGAGCCAGACCTCGGGGTGTTCCTTGCGCATATGAGCGACGACCGTGCTCTTGCCGACCCCGGAGGGGCCGGAGAGCACGGTCAGCCGCGGACGTTCGTCCGGGGGTACGGGGGTCGCCCCCCGGGGTGTTGCAGCCATGCGGCGATTATTCCAGCAATCGCGGGGTGTCCGGGACGCCGGTCCCGGACCGCCCGTGACTCAGGAGCCGGTGCTGCCGAACTCGCGCTCCAGGGAGGCGATCTGGTTCGAACCGAGACCCCGCACGCGGCGGCTCTCGGAGATCCCCAGACGCTCCATGATCTGCTTGGCGCGGACCTTGCCCACGCCCGGCAGGGACTCGAGCAGGGCGGAGACCTTCATCTTGCCGATGACGTCGTTCTCCTGGCCCTGCTTGATGACCTCGTGCAGGGAGGCGCCGGAGTGCTTGAGTCGATTCTTTACCTCGGCCCGCTCCCGGCGAGCCGCGGCGGCCTTTTCGAGCGCGGCTGCGCGCTGTTCAGGGGTAAGGGGCGGAAGAGCCACGCCTACGTCACCTCGGATGTCGAACTGTCGGATACGGACCGGTGAGGAACCTAGTCGCCCCACACCTGGGGAGCCACGAGCAACACGTGCCCCTTCTCCCCCACTGCCTGGAAGGCGTGGGAGGCAGCCCCACTCGTCGGAGACTAGCGGCCAGAGCGCTCTGAGTCAGCGAGAACAGCGGAAAAGTCCTGGTCAGCCTCCGCCAGGACGGACATTCTGGACATAATTCCTCGGATTTGAGGGTGCATCCACAGTGCGACGACCACGGAGTCCCCTCGTGGGCCGTCTCAGGCGGACGTCACCGCGGCCCGGATCTCGTCCGCGAACCGCTCCGCGGCGTCACGCAGAGCGACCGCGTCGGGACCGTGGCGCAACACCCCGCGGCTGACGTTCGGCACCACGTTGCGCACCGCGCGCCCGAACACCGCCGGGAGGTCCGCCGCCGTCGCCCCCTGCGCCCCGATGCCCGGCGCGAGGATCGGCCCGCCCATGCCGAGGTCGTAGGAGGACAGGTCGCCGAGGGTGGCGCCGACGACCGCGCCGAAGGAGCCGAGCGGCTCCTCCCCCGCGTTCTCCAGCGCCAGGTGGCCGAGAATCGTCGCCCCGACCGTGCGCCCGTCGGCCCGCACCGCGTGCTGCACCTCGCCGCCCTCCGGGTTGGAGGTCAGCGCCAGCACGAACAGCCCGGCGCCGGACTCCCGGGCCAGCGCGACGGCCGGGCCCAGCGAGCCGTAGCCGAGGTACGGCGACACGGTGAGCGCGTCGGAGAACAGCGGCGCGTCCCGGTGCAGGAACGCCTCCGCGTAGGCGGCCATGGTCGAGCCGATGTCGCCGCGCTTGGCGTCCATGACGACCAGCGCCCCGGCCGCCCGTGCCTCCCGCACCGTCTTCTCCAGGACGGCGACGCCGCGTGAGCCGAACCGCTCGAAGAAGGCGCTCTGCGGCTTGAGCACGGCGACCCGGTCGGCCACCGCCTCGACGACGGTGCGGCTGAACCGCTCCAGACCGTTCACGTCGTCGTCGAGGCCCCACTCGGCGAGCAGGGAGGCGTGCGGGTCGATGCCCACGCACAGGGGCCCCCGCTCGTCCATCGCGCGGCGCAGCCGTGCGCCGAAGGGTTCGAGACCGGTCATGCGGACGTCCTCACGTCGGCGCCCACCGCGTCGGCGAGCGTGGCGTAGGGACTGGTGCGCAGCCGCGCGGCGAGCCCCTTGTGGATGGCGCGGGCCCAGAAGGGGCCCTGGTAGACGAAGGCGCTGTACCCCTGGACCAGGGTGGCGCCGGCCAGGATGCGCTGCCAGGCGTCCTCGGCGTTCTCGATGCCGCCGACGCCGACCAGGGTGATGCGGTCGCCCACGCGCGCGTAGAGGCGGCGCAGCACCTCGAGCGAGCGGGCCTTGAGGGGTGCGCCGGACAGTCCGCCGGTCTCCCGGACGAGGGCCGGGTCCGCGGTCAGGCCGAGTCCCTCGCGGGCGATGGTGGTGTTGGTGGCGATGATGCCGTCCAGGCCCAGCTCCACGGCGAGGTCGGCGACGGCGTCGATGTCCTCGTCGGCCAGGTCGGGGGCGATCTTCACCAGCAGCGGCACCCGGCGGGCCGGGACCGCGCGATCGGCGGCCTCGCGCACGGCGGTGAGGAGCGGGCGGAGCTGGTCCACCGCCTGGAGGCTGCGCAGTCCGGGGGTGTTCGGGGAGGAGACGTTGACCACCAGGTAGTCGGCGTGGGGCGCGAGCCGCTCGGCGGACTTCACGTAGTCGGCGGCGGCCTCGGGCTCCGGGACGGCCTTGGTCTTGCCGATGTTGACGCCCACGACCGTCTTGAACACCGGCTCGCGGGAGGCGAGGCGGGCGGCGACGGCGAGCGAGCCGTCGTTGTTGAAGCCCATGCGGTTGATCAGCGCCCGGTCGGGGACCAGCCGGAACAGCCGCTTCTTGGGGTTGCCGGGCTGCGGCTCGCCGGTGACGGTGCCGATCTCGACGTGGTCGAAGCCGAGCATGGCCAGGCCGTCGATGCCGACGGCGTTCTTGTCGAAGCCGGCGGCCAGCCCGAAGGGGCTGTGCAGACGCAGTCCGAGGGCCTCGGTGCGCAGTTCCTCGTGCCGCGGGGCGAGCACCGCGGCGACGAAGGTGCGCAGCACCGGGACGCGGGCGACGCGGCGGATCCAGCGGAAGGCCAGGTGGTGGGCCTGCTCCGGGTCCATTCGTGAGAAGAGCAGGGTGAAGAGAATCCTGTACATGGTGTCCTCATGGAGAGGGGGACACCGTTTCCGGTGTCCCCCTGGGGGCTGCTAGTCCTCGCGGGCCGCGGTCAGGTGTTCCGCGTGTTCCTGGAGCGAGCGGACGCTCACGTCGCCCCGGTTGAGCGCGTCGATGCCCTGGACCGCGGCGGCGAGCGCCTGGACCGTGGTCAGACAGGGCACGGACCGGGCCACCGCCGCCGTGCGGATGTCGTAGCCGTCGAGGCGGCCGCCGGTGCCGTACGGGGTGTTGACGATGAGGTCGACCTCGCCGTCGTGGATGAGCTGGACGATGGTCTTCTCGCCGTTCGGGCCGGCGCCCTCGAAGTGCTTGCGCACCACGGTGGCGTTGATGCCGTTGCGCTTGAGGACCTCGGCGGTGCCGGAGGTGGCGAGCAGCTCGAAGCCGTGGGCCGCCAGCTCGCGCGCCGGGAAGATCATCGAGCGCTTGTCCCGGTTGGCGACCGAGATGAAGGCGCGGCCCTTGGTGGGCAGCGGGCCGTAGGCGCCGGCCTGCGACTTGGCGTACGCCGTGCCGAAGACGCTGTCGATGCCCATGACCTCGCCGGTGGAGCGCATCTCCGGGCCGAGGACCGTGTCGACGCCCCGGCCGTGGATGTCCCGGAAGCGGGTCCACGGCAGCACGGCCTCCTTGACGGAGATCGGCGCGTCCAGCGGCAGCTCGCCGCCGTCACCGGTGGCCGGGAGCAGGCCCTCGGCGCGCAGCTCGGCGATGGTGGTGCCCAGCGAGATCCGCGCGGCGGCCTTGGCCAGCGGCACCGCGGTCGCCTTCGAGGTGAAGGGCACGGTGCGGGAGGCGCGCGGGTTGGCCTCGAGGACGTAGAGGATGTCGCCGGACAGCGCGAACTGGATGTTGATCAGCCCGCGTACCCCGACACCGCGCGCGATGGCCTCCGTGGAGGCGCGCAGCCGCTTGATGTCGAAGCCGCCGAGGGTGATGGGCGGCAGGGCGCACGCCGAGTCGCCGGAGTGGATGCCGGCCTCCTCGATGTGCTCCATGACGCCGCCGAGGTAGAGCTCCTCGCCGTCGTAGAGGGCGTCGACGTCGATCTCGACGGCGTCGTCGAGGAAGCGGTCGACGAGGACCGGCCGGGAGGGGCTGATCTCGGTCGACTCGGCGATGTACGCCTCCAGCCGGTTCTCGTCGTAGACGATCTCCATGCCGCGGCCGCCGAGCACGTAGGACGGGCGGACGAGGACCGGGTAGCCGATCTCGTCGGCGATGGCCTTGGCCTCGGCGAAGGTGGTGGCGGTGCCGTGCTTGGGGGCGGGCAGGCCGGCCTCCTTGAGGACCCGGCCGAAGGCGCCGCGGTCCTCGGCGGCGTGGATGGCTTCCGGCGGGGTGCCGACGATGGGCACGCCGTTGTCCTTGAGCGCCTGGGCCAGGCCCAGCGGGGTCTGCCCGCCGAGCTGGACGACGACGCCCGCGACCGGGCCGGCCTGCTGCTCGGCGTGGACGACCTCCAGGACGTCCTCCAGGGTGAGCGGCTCGAAGTAGAGCCGGTCGGAGGTGTCGTAGTCGGTGGAGACGGTCTCCGGGTTGCAGTTGACCATCACGGTCTCGTAGCCGGCGTCGCTCAGGGCGAAGGAGGCGTGGACGCAGGAGTAGTCGAACTCGATGCCCTGGCCGATGCGGTTCGGGCCGGAGCCCAGGATGATGACGGCCGGCTTCTCGCGGGGCGCGACCTCGGTCTCCTCGTCGTAGGAGGAGTAGAAGTACGGCGTCTTCGCGGCGAACTCCGCGGCGCAGGTGTCGACCGTCTTGTAGACCGGCCGGATGCCGAGCACCTGGCGGACCTCGCGGACGACGTCCTCGCGCAGGCCGCGGATCTCGCCGATCTGCTGGTCGGAGAAGCCGTGCCGCTTGGCCCCGGCGAGCAGGTCGCGGGTCAGCTCGGGGGCGGCGGCCAGCTCGTCGGCGGTCTCCTTGATGAGGAAGAGCTGGTCGACGAACCACGGGTCGATCTTCGTGGCCTCGAAGACCTCCTCGGGGGTGGCGCCCGCGCGGATGGCCTGCATGACGGCGTTGATGCGGCCGTCGGTCGGGCGGACGGCCTCGCGCAGCCGTTCGGCCTTGTCGCCGGGGTCGCCGGTGAAGGTGAACTGGCTGCCCTTCTTCTCCAGCGAGCGCAGCGCCTTCTGGAACGCCTCGGTGAAGTTGCGGCCGATCGCCATGGCCTCGCCGACCGACTTCATGGTGGTCGTGAGGGTGGAGTCGGCGCTCGGGAACTTCTCGAAGGCGAACCGCGGGGCCTTCACGACCACGTAGTCGAGGGTCGGCTCGAAGGAGGCCGGGGTCTCCTGCGTGATGTCGTTCGGGATCTCGTCGAGGGTGTAGCCGACGGCGAGCTTGGCCGCGATCTTGGCGATGGGGAAGCCGGTCGCCTTGGAGGCGAGCGCGGAGGACCGGGAGACGCGCGGGTTCATCTCGATGACGATGACCCGGCCGTCCTCGGGGTTCACCGCGAACTGGATGTTGCAGCCGCCGGTGTCGACGCCGACCTCGCGGATCACGGCGATGCCGACGTCACGGAGGATCTGGTACTCGCGGTCGGTGAGCGTCATCGCCGGGGCGACGGTGATGGAGTCGCCGGTGTGCACGCCCATGGGGTCGAAGTTCTCGATGGAGCAGACGACCACGACGTTGTCGTTCTTGTCGCGCATCAGCTCCAGCTCGTACTCCTTCCAGCCGAGGATGGACTCCTCCAGGAGCACCTCGGTGGTCGGCGAGAGGGTGAGGCCCTGGCCGGCGATGCGGCGCAGCTCCTCCTCGTCGTGCGCGAAGCCGGAGCCGGCGCCGCCCATGGTGAAGGACGGGCGGACGACGACCGGGTAGCCGCCGAGCTCCTCGACGCCCTTGAGGACGTCGTCCATGGAGTGGCAGATGTACGAGCGGGCGGACTCGCCGTGGCCGATCTTGCGGCGGACGGCCTCCACCACCTCCTTGAACCGGTCGCGGTCCTCGCCCTTGTGGATCGCTTCGACGTTGGCGCCGATCAGCTCGACGCCGTACTTGTCGAGGACGCCGTTCTCGTGCAGGGAGATCGCCGTGTTGAGGGCCGTCTGGCCGCCCAGGGTGGGCAGCAGGGCGTCCGGCTGCTCCTTGGCGATGATCTTCTCGACGAACTCGGGCGTGATCGGCTCGACGTAGGTCGCGTCGGCGATCTCCGGGTCGGTCATGATCGTCGCCGGGTTGGAGTTGACCAGGATGACGCGCAGGCCCTCGGCCTTGAGCACGCGGCACGCCTGGGTGCCGGAGTAGTCGAACTCGGCGGCCTGGCCGATGACGATCGGGCCGGAGCCGATGACCAGGACGGACTGGATATCGGTGCGCTTAGGCACGCTGGCCCTCCATCAGGGAGACGAAGCGGTCGAACAGGTAGGCGGCGTCGTGCGGGCCCGCGGCCGCTTCGGGGTGGTACTGGACGCTGAAGGCCGGCCGGTCGAGCAGCCGGAGGCCCTCCACCACGTTGTCGTTCAGGCACACGTGGGACACCTCGGCACGGCCGAACGGGGTGTCGGAGACCTGGTCGAGCGGGGCGTCGACGGCGAAGCCGTGGTTGTGCGCGGTGACCTCGACCTTGCCGGTCGTGCGGTCCTGCACCGGCTGGTTGATGCCGCGGTGGCCGTACTTCAGCTTGAAGGTGCCGAAGCCGAGGGCGCGGCCGAGGATCTGGTTGCCGAAGCAGATGCCGAACAGCGGGGTGCCGCGCTCCAGCACGCCCCGCATCACGGAGACGGCGTGGTCGGCGGTGGCGGGGTCGCCGGGGCCGTTGGAGAAGAACACGCCGTCCGGGTTCACCGCGTACACGTCGTCGACGGTCGCGGTCGCGGGCAGCACGTGCACCTCGATGCCGCGCTCGGCCATGCGCTGCGGGGTCATGCCCTTGATGCCGAGGTCGACCGCGGCGACGGTGAACTTCTTCTCGCCGATCGCGGGGACGACGTAGGGCTCGGTGGTGGCGACCTCGGCGGACAGGTCGGCGCCCTTCATCTGGGGCGCCTCCTGGACGCGGGCGAGCAGCGCGGCGTCCTCCTGGATCGCGTCGCCGCTGAAGATGCCGACGCGCATGGCGCCGCGCTCGCGCAGGTGCCGGGTGAGGGCGCGGGTGTCGACGCCGCTGATGCCGACGACGCCCTGGGCGGCCAGCTCCTCGTCGAGGGTGCGGCGGGAGCGCCAGCTGGACGGCACGCGCGCGGGGTCGCGCACGACGTAGCCGGAGACCCAGATCCGCTTGGACTCGGCGTCCTCGTCGTTGACGCCGGTGTTGCCGACGTGCGGGGCGGTCATCACCACGACCTGGCGGTGGTACGACGGGTCGGTGAGGGTCTCCTGGTAGCCGGTCATGCCGGTGGAGAACACCGCTTCGCCGAAGGTCTCCCCCACCGCCCCGTAGGCACGGCCGCGGAAGATCCGGCCGTCCTCCAGGACGAGTACGGCGGGAACCTTGGCGGCTCCCTGGGCGGAGGTTGTCATCGTGCGCCTTCCGTCTTGTTGATCATGTTCGTGAGGGCTTCGACCCACTCGGTGTGCTCGGCCGCGTGGTCGGAGCGGAACCCCGAGTCGATGAGCCGGTCGCCGTGCTGCCAGGTGATCACCAGCAGGCCGCCCTCGGTGAGGACCTTGCCGGCGATGCCCTTGTCGAGCCGGGCGTCGCGCAGCGCGTCGGCCGGGACGAAGAAGTCGTCCGCGCCGGGGCGTACGACGTCCAGTCCGGCGTCGCTCAGGGTGAGCTCGGCACGGCTGCGGGTGCCCAGGCCGCGCGCCACGATGCGGTCCAGCCACTGACCGGCGGTGGTCGAGCCGTGGTAGCGGCCGCTCATGGTCAGGGTCGCCGGGCCGGGGTCGTCCGGCGCGCTGTGCAACTCCGGCAGGTCGCTCTGGAGCGTGCCGCGCCACTTCCAGCCCTCGCGCATCAGCCAGTAGACGAGCACGACGAACAGGGCGAGACCGACGACCCAGCCGATCCGGGCGGCCCAGTCGGTCACTTCCGCCGATTCCTTCTCGGCGGCCAGCAGGATGAGAGATGTCACGTGAGCTTCCCGTCGACGAGCGTGGCCTTGCCCCGGAGCCAGGTGTGCGTGACACGGCCCGGCAGCTCACGGCCCTCGTAGGGCGTGTTGCGGCTGCGTGAGGCGAAGCCCGCGGGGTCCACCGGTCCACGGTATGCCGTGTCGACGAGGGTGAGGTTGGCGGGCTCACCTGCCGAGACGGGGCGGCCGTGGCCCTCGGCGCGTCCGATGCGCGCCGGGGTGAAGGACATGCGGTCGGCGATGCCGGCCCAGTCCAGCAGACCGGTGTCGACCATCGTCTCCTGGACCACCGACAGCGCGGTCTCCAGGCCGACCATGCCCATGGCGGCCGCGGCCCACTCGCAGTCCTTGTCCTCGTGCGGGTGCGGGGCGTGGTCGGTGGCGACGATGTCGATGGTGCCGTCGGCGAGCGCCTCGCGCAGGGCCAAGACGTCGCGCTCGGTGCGCAGCGGCGGGTTGACCTTGTAGACCGGGTTGTACGAGCGCACCAGCTCGTCGGTGAGGAGCAGGTGGTGCGGGGTGACCTCGGCGGTGACGCGGATGCCGCGGGACTTGGCCCAGCGGACGATCTCCACGGATCCGGCAGTCGACAGGTGGCAGATGTGGACGCGGGAGCCGACGTGGTCGGCGAGCAGCACGTCCCGGGCGATGACCGACTCCTCGGCGACGGCCGGCCAGCCGCCGAGGCCGAGCTCGGCGGAGACGACGCCCTCGTTCATCTGGGCGCCCTCGGTGAGCCGGGGCTCCTGGGCGTGCTGGGCGACGACGCCGTCGAAGGCCTTCACGTACTCCAGGGCGCGGCGCATGATCACGGCGTCGTGGACGCACTTGCCGTCGTCGGAGAAGACGGTGACGCCGGCCGCGGACTCGTGCATGGCGCCCAGCTCGGCGAGCTTCCGCCCCTCCAGGCCGACGGTGACGGCGCCGACCGGGCGTACGTCGCAGTAGCCGTGCTCCTTGCCGAGCCGCCAGACCTGCTCGACCACGCCGGCGGTGTCGGCGACCGGGAAGGTGTTGGCCATGGCGAACACGGCCGTGTAGCCGCCGCTCGCGGCGGCGCGGGTGCCGGTCAGCACGGTCTCGGAGTCCTCGCGGCCGGGCTCGCGCAGGTGGGTGTGCAGGTCGACCAGGCCCGGCAGCAGCACCTTGCCGCCGGCCTCGACGACCTCGGCGCCCTCGGCGGACAGCCCGGCGCCGACCTGAGTGATCGTTTCACCGTCGATCAGGACGTCCTGCGGCTCGCCGCCGAGCACCTTCGCACCACGGATCAGGGTCTTGCTCATCGGTCTCACTTCTCCTCGGCGGTACGGGCGGGGGCGGGCGTGCCGGCGGTCTGGAACTCGGCTCCGCCGAGCAGCAGGTACAGGACGGCCATCCGGATGGAGACGCCGTTGGCGACCTGTTCGATGACGGTGCAGCGGCCGGAGTCGGCGACCTCGGCGGTGATCTCCATGCCGCGGACCATCGGGCCGGGGTGCATCACGATGGCGTGCTCCGGCATCCGCGCCATGCGGTCGCCGTCGAGGCCGTAGCGGCGCGAGTACTCGCGCTCGGTGGGGAAGAACGCGGCGTTCATCCGCTCGCGCTGGACGCGCAGCATCATCACCGCGTCGGACTTGGGCAGCGTGGAGTCCAGGTCGTACGACACCTCGCAGGGCCAGGTCTCGACGCCGACCGGGAGCAGGGTGGGCGGGGCGACGAGGGTGACCTCGGCGCCGAGGGTGTGCAGCAGGTCGACGTTGGAGCGGGCGACCCGGCTGTGCAGGACGTCGCCGACGAGGGTGACGCGGCGGCCGTTCAGGTCCTGGCCGAGCCCGGCGTCCCGGCCGACGAGCCGGCGGCGCATGGTGAAGGCGTCGAGCAACGCCTGGGTGGGGTGCTGGTGGGTGCCGTCGCCCGCGTTGATGACGTGGGCGTCGATCCAGCCGGAGGTGGCGAGCCGGTAGGGGGCCCCGGAGGCGCCGTGCCGGATGACGACCGCGTCGACGCCCATGGCCTCCAGGGTCTGGGCGGTGTCCTTCAGGGACTCGCCCTTGGAGACGCTGGAGCCCTTGGCGGAGAAGTTGATGACGTCCGCGGACAGCCGCTTCTCGGCGGCCTCGAAGGAGATCCGGGTGCGGGTGGAGTCCTCGAAGAAGAGGTTGACGACGGTACGGCCGCGCAGGGTGGGGAGTTTCTTGATCGGCCGGTCGGCCACCCGGGCCATCTCCTCGGCGGTGTCGAGGATGAGGACGGCGTCGTCGCGGGTGAGGTCGGCGGCCGAGATGAGATGACGCTGCATCTGTCAGGCTCCGTAAAGGCAGTTCAATGAGGCGAAATCGGGCAGACGGGTACGCGCGTGGGCGTGCCGCGCCGGCGCACACGCGTCCGGTGTGCGCTTCGCGGTGCTACTGGGGGGTCTGCTTGGCGCCGAGCAGCACGGTGTCGCGGCCGTCCTCCTCGACGAGCAGGACCTTGACCGTCTCCCGCAGCGACGTGGGGAGGTTCTTGCCGACGTAGTCGGCGCGGATGGGCAGTTCGCGGTGGCCGCGGTCGACGAGGACGGCCAGCTGCACCGCGCGGGGGCGGCCGATGTCGTTCAGCGCGTCGAGGGCGGCGCGGATGGTGCGGCCGGAGAAGAGCACGTCGTCGACGAGGACGACGAGCCTGCCGTCGATGCCGTCACCGGGGATCTCGGTGCGGGCCAGCGCCCGCGGCGGCTGCATGCGCAGGTCGTCGCGGTACATGGTGATGTCGAGCGAGCCGACCGGGACCTTGCGCTCGGTGATCTGCTCGAGCTTGTCGGCGAGCCGCCGGGCGAGGAAGACGCCTCGGGTCGGGATGCCGAGGAGCACCACGTCGTCGGCGCCCTTGGCGCGTTCGACGATCTCGTGGGCGATACGGGTCATGACCCGCGCGATGTCGGGGGCCTCGAGAACGGGCCGTGCGTCCGGCCGCGACGTGGGCGGCGGTTGCGGATCCTGCGTGTCCATACGAAACGGACCTCCTTCTCCGCCTCACGGGACGGACCTTAAAGGACGTCGGGTTGCGCTCCACAGGCTAGCAGGTCGTCCACGGGCCGCAGCGACACCCCCAATCACCCGGATGGAGCAGCCGATCTTCGCTACCACGGAAGAGTCGGTGTGGACCATTCGGCTTGACGCACGAGAGTAACGCTGCGTAACCTCACAGTGAGTTACCAGCCGCGCGGCATGGAATCCAGCCATCCGCGTCGACACAGTGCCGGGGAGCTATATGTCCAGCGAATACGCCAAACAGCTCGGGGCCAAGCTCCGGGCCATCCGCACCCAGCAGGGCCTTTCCCTCCACGGTGTCGAGGAGAAGTCCCAGGGCCGCTGGAAGGCGGTCGTGGTCGGTTCGTACGAGCGCGGCGACCGCGCCGTGACCGTGCAGCGCCTCGCGGAGCTGGCGGACTTCTACGGCGTCCCGGTGCAGGAGCTGCTGCCGGGCACGACCCCGGGCGGCGCCGCCGAGCCCCCGCCGAAGCTGGTCCTGGACCTGGAGCGGCTGGCCACGGTGCCGGCCGAGAAGGCGGGCCCGCTGCAGCGCTACGCGGCGACGATCCAGTCGCAGCGCGGTGACTACAACGGCAAGGTGCTGTCGATCCGCCAGGACGACCTGCGCACGCTCGCCGTGATCTACGACCAGTCGCCCTCGGTCCTCACCGAGCAGCTCATCAGCTGGGGTGTGCTGGACGCGGACGCGCGCCGTGCGGTGGCGTCCCACGAGGACGCGTAGCCGCTCCGCGGGGGCGCAGAAACGTGCCGCCGGGGTGCCGGAACCTTGTGGTTCCGGCACCCCGGCGGTTTTTCGTCCGCCGGCTGCGGTCGTTCACCGGCCGCGGGCCGTGGCGGGTCGGGCACGCGGTTCCGCGCGCCCCTGGCGGGGCGCTCTACTCGCCGCGGCGCAGGGACGGCTTGAGTTCCTTGAGACGGCCGAGGAGGCCGTTGACGAACGAGGGGGACTCGTCCGTGGAGAACTCCTTCGCCAGCTGCACCATCTCGTCCAGCACGACCGCGTCCGGGGTCTCGTCGACCCAGATCAGCTCGTACGCGCCGAGCCGCAGGATGCTGCGGTCCACGACCGGCATCCGGTCGAGCGTCCAGCCGACCGAGTACTGGGAGATCAGCTCGTCGATCCGCTTCGCGTGCTCCGCGTAGCCCTCGACGAGCTGCATCGTGTACTCGCTCACCGGCGGCTGCCGGGAGTCGGTCCGGGAGTGCCGGATCCAGTCGGCGAGGACCGTCAGGACCTCGGTGCCGCGCTGGTCGCCCTCGAAGATGATCTGGAAGGCGCGCTTGCGGGCCGTGTTGCGGGCAGCCACGGTTAGCTGTTCACCCGGCCGAGGTAGTCGCTCGTACGGGTGTCGACCTTGATCTTCTCACCGGTGGTGATGAAGAGCGGGACCTGGATCTGGTGGCCGGTCTCCAGCGTGGCGGGCTTGGTGCCGCCGGTGGAGCGGTCGCCCTGGACGCCGGGCTCGGTCTCGGCGACGGTCAGCTCGACGGCGGCCGGGAGCTCGACGAAGAGCACCTCGCCCTCGTGCTGGGCGACGGTGGCCTCGAAGCCCTCGACGAGGAAGTGGGCGGCGTCGCCGACGACCTTGCGGTCGATGTGCAGCTGGTCGTAGGTCTCCATGTCCATGAAGACGAAGTAGTCGCCGTCCATGTAGGAGAACTGCATGTCGCGCTTGTCGACGGTGGCCGTTTCGACCTTGACGCCGGCGTTGAAGGTCTTGTCGACGGTCTTGCCGGACAGCACGTTCTTCAGCTTGGTGCGCACGAAGGCCGGGCCCTTGCCGGGCTTGACGTGCTGGAACTCGACGACGGACCAGAGCTGGCCGCCTTCGAGCTTGAGCACCATGCCGTTCTTGAGGTCGTTCGTGGAAGCCACGGTTGCGGAATCTCCTGGACTGGACTGACGTGGACGACGGCCGGGGCGAAGGCAGGCGCACTGCGCGAGGCTAGAGCGCCAGCAGCTCCTTGGTCGTGATGGTGAGTAGCTCGGGTCCGCCGTCCGCCTCGGGGCGCACGACGAGCGTGTCATCGATCCGGACCCCGCCCCGGCCGGGGAGATGGACCCCCGGCTCGACGGTCACCGGCACGCAAGCGTCCAGTTTACCCATGGCCGCCGGGGTCAATTGAGGGTCCTCGTCGATTTCCAGTCCGACTCCGTGACCGGTGAGGACCGGAAGCGCCTCCCCGTACCCGGCGGAGTCCAGCACCTGGCGCGCCGCACGGTCCACGTCACGGCATGCGGCGCCGGGCGCCAGGGACTCGCGTCCCGCGCGCTGGGCGGAGAACACCAGGTCGTACAGCTCGATCTGCCAGTCGGCGGGGGCCGTGCCGATGACGAAGGTGCGGCCGATCTCGCAGCGGTAGCCGCGGTAGGTGGCGCCGAGGCAGACGGAGAGGAAGTCGCCCTCCTCCACCCGCCGGTCGGTGGGGCGGTGGCCGGGGCGGCCGGCGTGGGGGCCGGTGGCGACGGAGGTGGGGAAGGCCGGACCGTCGGCGCCGTGGTCGACCAGACGGCGCTCCAGTTCCAGGGCTAGGTGGCGTTCGGTGCGGCCGACCAGGATGGACTCCAGGAGCTCGCCCAGGGCCTGGTCGGCGATCTCCGCGCCGATGCGGAGACAGGAGATCTCCTCCTCGTCCTTGACCACGCGGAGCTGTTCGACGGCGCCGCCGACACCGGTGAGGCCCAGCCGGGGGGCGGCCTCGCGGATCGCGCGGTACCGGGTGACGGTGAGGTGGTGCTCCTCCACGGCGAGGGCGTCGACGCCCTGGGCGACGGCGAGGGCGGCGGCCTCCACGGCGGGGTCGCCGCCGACGCCGGTCATGACGTGCAGGCGCAGGGCCTCGTCGGGGCGGTGGTGCGGGACGCGGTCGTCGGGGGGCTCCGCGCACACCAGCACGTCCTCGGTCCTGCCGAGCAGCAGCACGGCGTTCCCGGGGGCGGTGCCGGACAGGTAACGGACGTTGGCGGGCCGGGACACCAGCGCGGCCGTGCTGCCGCTCGCGTTGCAGCGTTCCCGGAGGCGCGTCCGGCGGACCGCGTAGACCTCAGACATGGTTCGAGCCTAGGAGCGGCGGCGGGATGTCGCCGGTCGAGCGGGGCCGACCGGGGACCCGGCCGCTCCCCCACCGGGGCTCGTGCCCTCAGGGAGAGGGGATCACCACTTCGGCGGGCTGGCTATCGCCCGGGTGAGGACGTCGTCGAGGATGCGGGCCGTCTCCGGTATGTCCAGCTGGGAGTTGTCGATGATCGGCAGGCCCGAGCCGTACCAGCCGGCCATGCGGCCGTGGATGCGGGCCACCTCCTCGTCGCTGAGACGGCGGTTGCCGGTGCGCTCCGCGTTGCGCTCCAGGACGACGTCCAAGCCGGGCAGGAGGACGACGGGCAGCAGGCCGGGGCCGACGTGCCGCTTCCAGCCGCCGAGGCCGACGACCGGACGGTCGGGGAAGACCGCGTCGTCGAGGACGCACGAGATGCCGTTGGCCAGGAAGTTGCGGGCGGCGAAGCCGCAGGTGCGGCGGGCCAGCCGGTACTGGGCCTCCGAGTTGTCGTTCCAGCCGGTCTGCGGGTCGGCGAAGCCGGAACGGACCCACTCGCGGACGTCGTCGAGGCTGATGTGCGCGGTGGGCACCCGGCGGTGGTCCGCCCAGTACTTGGCCACGCTCGTCTTGCCGGCGCCCGCGGGACCGATGAGCAGGACGGCGAGGGTCGCCGCGGTCGGGCCAGGGCCCACGGGGGCCTGCGGCGGGCTCGGCATGGCGACCGGCCCGCCGGGCGGCAGCGAGACATGGCCGGTGGTGTCCGGCGGCGGAGGCATCGAGGCGTGCTGCGGGCCCGCCGGGGGCGGGGGCGCCGGGTAGCCGGGGGGCTGGGCGGGCGGCGGGGCCGCGGGGCCCCGCTGGTGCTGACCTGGGTGGTGCGCGGCCGGTGACCAGCCGGCGGCCGGTCCGTGCCCCGGCTGGTGGGGCGGCGGCAGCGGAGAACCCACTGCGTGCTGCATCCGGTGCCACTCCGTCTCGTACAGGCAATGGGTCACTGACAGCGGGGGCCGTCCCCGCGTCACCGAACGGTACCGCCCCCTGCCGTCGTTGTGTGAACGGCCGGGGGCGGTGATGAGTGCCCGTCAGGCGGCTACTCGCCCACCTCGCCGTAGGCGGCGAGCAGGACGGCCGGGTCGGGGCCCTCCAGCAGGGTGGGCTTGGCGAGCCCGTCGAGGACGACGAAGCGCAGCAGGTTGCCGCGGGACTTCTTGTCGACCTTCATGTTCTCCAGCAGCTTGGGCCACTGGTCGTAGCGGTAGTGCAGCGGGAGCCCGACGGCCTCGAGGACCGTGCGGTGGCGGTCGGCGGTGGCGTCGTCGAGGCGGCCGGCGAGACGGCCCAGTTCGGCGGCGAAGTGCATGCCGACGGCGACGGCGGCGCCGTGGCGCCACTTGTAGCGCTCGTTCTTCTCGATGGCGTGGCCGAGGGTGTGGCCGTAGTTGAGGATCTCGCGGAGGCCGGACTCCTTGAGGTCGCTGGAGACCACGTCGGCCTTCACCCGGATCGAGCGTTCGATCAGCTCGGCGGTGTGCGGTCCCGCCGGGGTGCGCGCGGCCTCGGGGTCGGACTCGATCAGGTCGAGGATCACCGGGTCGGCGATGAAACCGGCCTTGATGACCTCGGCGAGCCCGGAGACGTAGTCGTGGACCGGGAGGGAGTCGAGGGCGGCGAGGTCGCAGAGGACGCCGACGGGCGGGTGGAAGGCGCCGACGAGGTTCTTGCCCTCGGCGGTGTTGATGCCGGTCTTGCCGCCCACGGCCGCGTCGACCATGGCCAGCACGGTGGTGGGGACGGCGATCCAGCGCACGCCGCGCAGCCAGGTCGCGGCGACGAATCCGGCCAGGTCGGTGGTGGCGCCGCCGCCGACGCCCACGATGACGTCGGTGCGGGTGAAGCCGGACTGGCCGAGCGCCTTCCAGCAGTAGGCGGCGACCTCGGCGGTCTTGGCCTCCTCCGCGTTCGGCACCTGGATGGCGACGGCCTCGTAGCCCTGCCCGGCGAGGTCGGCGCGCAGCGCGTCACCGGTCTCGGCGAGGGCCTCGGGGTGGACGATCGCGACCCGCTGCGCCTTGTCGCCGATCAGCCCGGCCAGTTCGCCGAGCAGCTGCCGGCCGACCAGGACGTCGTAGGGATCGGTGCCCGCCGTGCCCGCGACGTGGATGCGGGTCACTGCCTCGTTGCTCATGCTTCCTTCAGCTCCAGTGCGTCCAGGACCGCGTCGGCGACCTCTTCGGGCGTGCGGCCGTCGGTCGGCACGACGGCCGTGGCGGTCTCCTCGTACAGGTGGCGGCGGGCCTCCATCAGCTCGCGCCACTGCTTGCGCGGGTTGACCGCGAGGAGCGGGCGGGCGGCGCCCAGGCCGGTGCGCCGGGCGGCCTCCTCGACGTCCATCGACAGGTAGACGACCCGCTCCGCGGCGAGCAGCGCGCGGGTGTCCGGGGCGAGGATCGCGCCGCCGCCCAGGGTGAGGACGCCGTCGTGGGAGGCGAGGGCCTGCCGCACGGCCTCCTTCTCCAGGGCGCGGAAGGCGGGCTCGCCGTCCTCGACGAAGATGTCGGCGATGGTGCGGCCCTCGGCGGCGACGATGTCGTCGTCGGTGTCCCGGTAGGCGACGCCGAGCCGCTCGGCCAGCAGCCGGCCCACGGTGGACTTGCCCACGCCCATCGGGCCGGTCAGGACGAGTCGCGGGCTCATCGGATCGCCAGGTTGTCGAGGTACGAGGTGACGTTGCGGCGCGTCTCGGTGACGCTGTCGCCGCCGAACTTCTCCGCCACCGCGTCCGCCAGCACCAGCGCGACCATCGCCTCGGCGACGATGCCGGCGGCCGGCACGGCGGAGACGTCGGAGCGCTGGTGGTGGGCCTGCGCGGCCTCGCCGGTGGTCACGTCCACCGTCTTCAGGGCGCGCGGCACGGTGGCGATGGGCTTCATCGCGGCGCGGACGCGCAGCGGTTCACCGGTGGACAGGCCGCCCTCGGTGCCGCCGGCCCGGCCGGAGACCCGCTTGATGCCCTCGGGCGTGTTGACGATCTCGTCGTGCGCCTTGGAGCCGGGCACGCGGGCCAGCTCGAAACCGTCGCCGATCTCGACGCCCTTGATGGCCTGGATGCCCATGAGGGCGCCGGCCAGCCGCGCGTCGAGCTTGCGGTCCCAGTGGACGTGGGAGCCGAGGCCCACGGGCACGCCGTAGGCGAGGACCTCGACCACGCCGCCGAGGGTGTCGCCGTCCTTGTGCGCCTGGTCGACCTCGGCGACCATCGCCTTCGACGTGTCGGCGTCCAGGCAGCGCAGCGGGTCGGCGTCGAGCCGCTCGACGTCGGCGGGAGTGGGGTACACGCCCTGCGGCGCCTTGACGGAGCACAGTTCGACCACGTGGGAGACGATCTCGACGCCGGCCGTCTCCTTCAGGTACGAGCGGGCCACCGCGCCGAGCGCCACCCGGGCGGCGGTCTCCCGGGCGGAGGCGCGCTCCAGGACCGGCCGGGCCTCGTCGAAGCCGTACTTCTGCATGCCGGCCAGGTCGGCGTGGCCGGGACGCGGGCGGGTGAGCGGGGCGTTGCGGGCCAGTCCCCGGAGGATGCCGGGGTCGACCGGGTCGGCCGCCATGACCTGCTCCCACTTGGGCCACTCGGTGTTGCCCACCATGATCGCGACCGGGGAGCCCAGGGTCAGTCCGTGCCGGACGCCGCCCAGGAACGTGACCTCGTCCCGCTCGAACTTCATCCGGGCACCGCGACCGTAGCCGAGCCGCCGCCTCGCCAGGTGGTCCGCCACCATGTCCGTGGTGATCGGCACGCCGGCGGGAAGACCCTCCAGCGTCGCCACGAGTGCGGGACCGTGGGACTCCCCCGCGGTCAGCCAGCGCAACCTGCTCAACGGTGCTCCTCCGTGTTCGCGCCTGGTACTGCTCCGTGTACACGTGACCTCGTGTACGGCTGCGGCGTGACGGGGTGCGGCCCCGGCCCGCCCACGTCCGATCCTCCCACGGCCCGGCGATACAGCTGGGCCCCGGTCCACCAGACGGACGGGCCAGGACGGTGAGCAAGGCTCAGGCCCACTGGCTTTCCGTGTCAGCCGCAGTTCCCGTAAGGGCTGGTGTGGTACCAGTCGCGAATGCTGGACGCACCGATTTCCTCGTAGTGAGCCCAGAAACGAACACACTTGCCAGGAGCGTAGAGGTATACAGGCCCCGCGTAGTACTTGTAATCGTCGTCGTCCTTCTTCAATGAGCCACCTTCGGCCTGGATTCCCGCCCCGAGCCCCGTGGCTGTCCCGAAGTAGCTACCGGAATTCTCGTGCTTGACCGTGACAACGCAGTTGTTCTTCGTCGAGGAGCTGTAGAGCAGGTAGACGGTGACGTTCTGCCCCAGCCCCATCGTGTGGCTGCGCTGCACGTAGTAACTGGAACCACAAGCTGCCACAGCTCGCTCGGCGGGTGTCGCAGCATGGGCCACTCCGGATCCCGCCACCAGCATCCCGAAAGCCGCCGCTGTCAATGCAAGGACGCGACTGATCGACTTACGCACAGTTCTCCCCTCCACCGATGCCACACGGCACCGTCCGGCGAGAACATAACTGTGAATGATCTTCTTTTGTCGAGGTCACAACAATCAGGCCATATTACGGCCTGATTATGCTCCTGCTTGCTGAAGTACCTGTTCGCCCGCGCGCCGCATGGCCTCCAGCGGGGCGGGCGAGCGTCCGGTCATCTGTTCCACCTGGAGCACCGCCTGGTGCACCAGCAGGTCGAGTCCGCTGACCACGGCCCCGCCGTACGCGGACCAGCGGGCCGCGAGGACGGTCGGCCACGGGTCGTACAGCACGTCGAAGAGGGCCGCCGGGCGCTCCGGCACGGCGCGGGCGAGGGAGTCGGTGACGCCGGCCGGGGTGGTGCTGACGACCAGCGGCGCGTGCAGGGCCTCCTCGGCGTCGTCCCAGGCGGCGATCCGCACGGTGACGTCCAGGCGTTCCGCCCACTGCCGCATCTCGGCGGCCCGGGTCTCGCTGCGCACATGGACGACGACCTCGCCGGAGCAGATGCGGGACAGTGCGGCGAGCGCGGAGGAGGCGGTGGCGCCCGCGCCGAGGATCGCGGCGGTGTCCACCTTCTCGATGCCGTGCTCGCGCAGGGCCGCGACCATGCCGGGGATGTCGGTGTTGTCGCCGGTGCGGCGGCCGTCCTCGGTGAGGACGACCGTGTTGACCGCGTCGACCGAGGCAGCCGTCTCACTGATGCCGTCGAGCAGCGGGATCACGGCCCGCTTCAACGGCATGGTCAGCGACAGTCCCGCCCACTCGGGGCCGAGGGTCTCGAAGAAGCCGGGCAGCGCCTCCTCGTCGATCTCGAACCGGTCGTACGTCCAGCCCTCCAGGCCCAGCTCGGCGTAGGCCGCGCGGTGCAGCACCGGGGAGAGCGAGTGGGCGATCGGGGAGCCGAGGACCGCGGCACGGCGGGTTGCTGTCATCAGTTCTTCCTCGACTCGTTCCACTTCTGGACCAGCTTCGCGTGCTCGGCGTTGGTCTTGGTGAACTCGCTGGTCCTACCGTTCAACGAGATGAAGTAGTACCAGCCGTCGTCCGTCGGGTCGAGCGCGCCCTTGACGGCGTCCTCACCGGGATTGCTGATCGGCCCGGGCGGCAGACCCTTGTAGAAGTACGTGTTGTACGGGTTGTCGTAGTTCCTGAGCTCGCTGAGGGTCAGGTCCAGTTCGCTCTGGTTCTTGATGTAGTTGTAGGTGGAGTCGAACTCGAGCATGCCGTTGGTCTCGGTGTTGCCCGGCTTGAGCCGGTTGTAGATGACCTCGGACATCTTGCGGAAGTCAGCGTGGCTGGTGCCCTCAGCCTGGACGAGGCTCGCCACGGTGATCAACTGCCACGGATTCTCAAGACCGAGGCTCTCGGCCTTCTTCTCGACTCCGAGCTTCTCGTAGGTGGCGGTGGCGCGCTCGACCATGCTCTTCAGCACATCCTCGGGTGTCTGTCCCTCGGCCACGCCATAGCTGGAGGGGAACAGGAACCCCTCCAGGGGATCCTTGACGTCCTCGTGGTTCATCGCCCAATCGGGCAGGCCGAGCTTCTCCCAGTTGTTCTTGGCGACCTTAGCGGTGGTCCCGTCCTCGACCTTGAGACGTGCGTCGATGAGCTTGTAGATGTCGGCGTTGCGCTTGCCCTCGGCGATGATCAGGTTGTTGCGGCTCTTCGGGCTGAGCATCAGTTCGACCGCGCTCGCGGCCGACATCTCCTTCTGCAGCGTGTAGACGCCGTCCTGGATGTTCTTGCCCTCCGGGTTGGCCGCCTGGGCCGAGACGAAGGCGTCGACGCTCTTGACCACCCCCATCTTCTTGAGCACCTGGCCGATGGCGTAGCCGCCGGAGCCCTTGGGGATGGTGACGGTGACCTGCTCGCCGTTCCCGGACCCCGCGAAGTCCGGGGCGCTGCCGAAACGATCCTGGTAGAACTGGTAGCCGAAGTAGCTCACACCGGCCAGTCCGCCGCCGAAGACCGCGACGACCACGAGACAGGCCACTCCGCTGCGCCGCTTCTTCTCCTTGCCGCCGCCCCTGCGGTCCCCGCCGCTCCGGCGTTCGCCGCGTCCGCGCCGGTCGTCCGGCTCGTCGGCGCGGCCGTCCTCGTCGTCACCGCCCGCGAAGAACGCGTGCTCGCCCTGGTCGGGGCCGGGGTCCCAGTCGGTCTGCGGCTCGGGCTCGCGCTCCGGCTCGGGCCGCCGGCGGCCGGGGGGCTCGGGCGGCGGGTAGGCCTCGGGGGCGCCGTAGTAGTCGGACTGCTCCCCGCCGTAGGGCGCGGGCTGCTGCGCGTACGGGTCCTGCGGACCGCCCGCGTACGGGTCCTGGGGGTACGAGCCGGTGGGCCAGCCGTTCTCGTCGTACTGCGGCTGCTGGTGCTGCTGCTGCGTCTGGTGCTGCTGGGGCGTGTGCTGCTGACCGTACTGGTCGTACTGCGGGTACGACGGGTCGCCGTACCCGTGCTGGTCACCCGTGCCCCAGTCGCCGTACTGCTGCTGCTGCGGCTGCGGCTGCTGCTGCGGGTAATGCTGCTGGCCGCCGTAGGACTGCTGGGACTGCTGAGCCTGCTGTCCTCCCCATCCGCCGTCCCCGTACAACGGGTCGTCCGGATGCCACGGTGCGGAGCCTTGGCCCCGGCCATACTCAGTCATCGATCCCCTAGAGCCGCGAGGCAGTGGCAGCCCGGCCACCTGAAGACCACGGCTTCCGTTCCGCCTCTCTTTGTGCGGGGGCTGTTCGAACGCCGCCCGCATCGCGCGGAACGTTACCGTATCGCGATCAGATGACCGCTTCGACGCCCTCACCGGGTGGCCTGCCTGACACCCGTTCGGATTCCAGCGCCTGCTGGAGGATGATCACAGCGGCGGCCTGGTCGATGACCGAGCGCCCCTTCTTGGACTTCACGCCCGAGGCGCGCAGACCCTGACTGGCCGTCACCGTGGTCATGCGCTCGTCCACGAGTCTCACCGGAACCGGCGCGATCATGCGTGCCAGTTCCTGGGCGAAACCGCGGACCTTGGCGGCGGCGGGACCCTCGCCCCCCTTGAGGGAGCGAGGGAGACCGACGACGACCTCGATGGGCTCGTACTCCTCGACGAGCTGCCCCAGCCTGCGGTGCGCGGCCGGGACGTCCCGGCCGGGGACGGTCTCGACCGGGGTGGCGAGGATCCCGTCGGGGTCGCAGGAGGCGACCCCGATGCGGGCGTCCCCGACATCGATCGCGAGGCGGCGGCCGCGGCGCATCACCGGGCCGCCCGCCTGCTCGTTCTCCGTGCCGCTCACTTGGCGGTGTCCGCCACGAGCCGCTCCACGGCGTCGACGGCCTCGCCGACCGCGGCCGGGTTCTGCCCGCCGCCCTGGGCGACGTCCGGCTTGCCGCCACCGCCGCCGCCGAGGGTCTTGGCGGCGGTGCGCACCAGGTCGCCGGCCTTGAGGCCGCGCTCGCGGGCGGCCTCGTTGGTGGCGATGACGGTGAGCGGCTTGCCGTTGACCGTGCTGAACAGGGCCACGACGGCGGCCCGTCCGCCCTGGATGCGGCCGCGCACGTCGAGCACCAGCTTGCGCAGGTCGTCGGCGGTGGTGCCGTCCGGGACCCGGCCGGTGACCACGGCGACGCCCTTGATGTCCTTGGCGGACTCGGCGAGGCCGGCGGCGGCCTGGAGCACCTTCTCGGCGCGGAACTTCTCGATCTCCTTCTCGGCGTCCTTCAGCCGGCCGAGCATGGCGGAGACCTTCTCGGGCAGTTCCTCGGCGCGGCCCTTGAGGAGTTCGGTGAGCTGGTTGACGACCGTGTGCTCGCGGGCGAGGAAGGTGTAGGCGTCCACGCCGACCAGGGCCTCGATGCGGCGCACGCCGGAACCGATGGAGGACTCGCCCAGCAGCTTCACCAGGCCGAGCTGGGCGGTGTTGTGCACGTGGGTGCCGCCGCACAGCTCCTTGGAGAAGTCCCCGATGGTGACCACGCGCACCCGGTCGCCGTACTTCTCGCCGAACTCGGCGATGGCGCCCTGCTTCTTGGCCTCGTCGATGCCCATGATGTCGGCGCGCACGTCGAGGTCGCGGGCGAGCACCTCGTTGATCTTCTGCTCGACGTCCAGCATGACCGTCTGCGGCACGGCGGACGGCGAGCCGAAGTCGAAGCGGAACCGGCCGGGCTGGTTCTCCGAACCGGCCTGGGCGGCCGTCGGTCCGAGGGCGTCGCGCAGGGCCTGGTGGGTGAGGTGCGTGGCCGAGTGGGCGCGGGCGATGGCCTTGCGCCGGCGGTCGTCGATGGCGGCGTGGGCGCGGGAGCCGACGGTGACCTCGCCGACCTGGACGACGCCCTTGTGGACGTAGACGCCCGGGACCGGCTTCTGGCAGTCGCGCACCTCGATGACGGCACCGGAGTCGGTGCGGATCCGGCCGGTGTCGCCGATCTGGCCGCCGCCCTCGGCGTAGAAGGGAGTGCGGTCCAGGACGATCTCGACCTCGTCGCCCTCGGTGGCGGCGGGCGAGGAGACGCCGTCGACGAGGATGCCGACGACGGTGGACTCGCCCTCGGTGTCCGTGTAGCCGATGAAGTCGGTGGCGCCGGCCCGGTCGGCGATCTCGCGGTAGGCGCCGAGGTCGGCGTGGCCGGTCTTCTTGGCCTGGGCGTCGGCCTTGGCGCGCTCCCGCTGCTCCTTCATCAGGCGGCGGAAGCCGTCCTCGTCCACGGAGAGGCCCTGCTCGGCGGCCATCTCCAGGGTGAGGTCGATGGGGAAGCCCCAGGTGTCGTGGAGCAGGAAGGCCTTGTCGCCGGGCAGGACGCTGGAACCGGCGGCCTTGGTCTCGGACACGGCGGTGTCGAGGATGTTGGTGCCGGCCTTCAGCGTCTTGAGGAAGGCGTTCTCCTCGGCGAGAGCGACCTTCTCGATCCGCTCCCGGTCGGTGATCAGCTCCGGGTACTGCTGCCCCATCATGCCGATGACGACGTCGATGAGGTCCTTGACGACCGGGCCGGTGGCGCCGAGCAGGCGCATGTTGCGGATGGCGCGGCGCATGATGCGGCGCAGCACGTAGCCGCGGCCCTCGTTGCCCGGGGTGACGCCGTCGCCGATGAGCATGACCGAGGTGCGCATGTGGTCGGTGACCACGCGCAGGGACACGTCGGAGTTCTGGGCGTCGCCGTAGCGCACGCCGGTCAGCTCGGTGGCCTTCTCGATGACGGCCATGGAGGTGTCGATCTCGTACATGTTCCGCACGTCCTGCAGAATCATGGCGAGCCGCTCGAGGCCGAGGCCGGTGTCGATGTTCTTGCTGGGCAGGTCGCCGAGGATCGGGTAGTCCTTGCCCGGGCCCTCGCCCCGCTCGTACTGCATGAAGACGAGGTTCCAGATCTCCACGTACCGCTCGTCGTTGACGGCGGGGCCGCCCTCGGGGCCGAACTCCGGGCCGCGGTCGTAGTTGATCTCGGAGCAGGGGCCGCAGGGACCGGGGACGCCCATGTCCCAGAAGTTGTCCTTCTTGCCCAGGCGCTGGATGCGCTCGGCGGGCACGCCGACGACGTCGCGCCAGATCTGCTCGGCCTCGTCGTCGTCCTGGTAGACGGTGATCCAGAGCTTCTCCGGCTCGAGGCCGTAACCACCCTTGTCCTGGGGGCTGGTGAGCAGCTCCCAGGCGAGCTTGATGGCGCCTTCCTTGAAGTAGTCGCCGAAGGAGAAGTTGCCGCACATCTGGAAGAACGTGCCGTGGCGGGTGGTCTTGCCGACCTCTTCGATGTCGGGGGTGCGCACGCACTTCTGCACGCTGGTGGCGCGGTCGAAGGGCGGCTTGACCTCGCCCAGGAAGTAGGGCTTGAAGGGCACCATGCCGGCCGGGACGAGCAGCAGAGTCGGATCGTCCGCGATGAGCGACGCCGACGGGACGACGGTGTGCCCGCGCTCCTCGAAGAAGCTCAGCCAGCGGCGGCGGATCTCGGCCGACTCCATCAGTGGTCCTCATTCCGGTTGTGCGGGTACGTCGGGTACGTCGACTTCTTCGGGCCCTCGGCGTACGTCGGGCTGTTGCGGTTCTCGATCACGGCGTAGCCGCGGGGCGCGGGCAGTTCGCGGTCGACGGGGGCGTTGAGCCCGAGCGCGTCGCCGAGTTCGGCCTCGCGCTGCGCCATGTTCTCGCGGACCTCGAGGGCGAAGTCCACCGCGCGGTCCTTGAGCCGGCCGCCGGCCTCGATCGCCTTGTTGGCCGCGGCGACGGCGAGGTGCTCGGGGGTGAGCTGCTTGATCTTGCGGTTGACCTTGGTGGTGGCCCACACGCCGGCGGCGACGCCGGTGGTGAACCAGAACGTTCGGCGGAACATCGTCCGGTCAGTCCTTCTTTCCCCGGGTCCGCTTGTCGCGCCGCGCTCCCGGGACGGTGCGGCCCACGATCACGTTGCGCCGCGTCCTGTCCGGCGCGTCCTCCTTGCGGCCGCTGACGGCCCGGCGCACGCCGTAGCCGAAGGCGGCGACCTTGACCAGGGGGCCGCCGAAGGTGGAGGCGACCGTGGTGGACAGCGCGGAGGCGTTGGAGGTGACCTCCTGGACGTCGGAGGCGATCGCGTCGACCCGTTCGATCTGGGTCTGCGCGGACCGCACCGCCGCGGAGGCGTCCGCCAGCAGCGGGACGGCCTGGTCGGTCACGTCCGCCACCAGCTTGGTGGTCGCCCGGAGCGTCTGGGCCAGCCTCGCCAGCGCGACAGCGAGGAAGGAGACCAGGATCGCCCAGAAGACGGCCACCAGGATTCCGGCCACCTCACCACCGGACACTGTGTGCACCCGCTCCCTTGAAACGCGCCTGAACATCGAGAAAGTCGTGTCACCGAGCCTATCGCGCCGGTGACGGGTCTCCGTACCGGATTACCGTCCGCGGCGGCATCGGTCTCGCCGGAAGGCTCCCGGGCGAGGACGAGCCCGCCGCCTCGCCCGCCCCGAGGGGCGGGAAGACGACGGGCTCGGGATACCGCGTGCCTGCTGGATCAGCGGGCGTAGTACTCGACGACGAGCTGCTCGTCGCAGATCACCGGGATCTCCTTGCGGTTCGGCTCGCGGTCCAGGCGGAACGCCAGGGCCTTGAGGTTCACCTGGAGGTAGCGCGGGATCTCACCGTCGGGGGCGAAGCCACCCTCACGGGCGATCGTGAAGAGGGTCTTCTCCTTGCTGCGCTCGCGCACCTCCACGACGTCGTCCGGGCGGACACGGAAGGAGGGCTTGTCGACCTTCTTGCCGTTCACCTGGATGTGGCCGTGGGTGACCATCTGGCGGGCCTGGTAGATCGTGCGGGCGATGCCCGAACGCAGGACCAGCGCGTCGAGACGGCGCTCGAGCTCGATGACCAGAGCCTCGCCGGTCTTCATCGAGGTCTTGGAGGCGCGCTCGTAGGCACGGACGAGCTGACGCTCGGAGAGGTCGTACTGCGCGCGCAGACGCTGCTTCTCCAGCAGACGGACCTTGTAGTCCGAGTTCTGCTTGCGGCCGCGGCCGTGCTCACCCGGCGGGTAGGGGCGGGCCTCGAAGTACTTGACGGCCTTCGGGGTCAGCGCGATACCGAGGGCACGCGACTTCTTGACCTTGGGGCGGGACTGGTTCGCCACTTCTTTTCCTTGTCTCCTGTCGGCTGCCTCAGGGTTACGGGAGGTCGCATCCGCAGCAGGGGAATTCCCCTCGGGCCCGCGAGGGACCTGATGGGCAGCCGCTCCCCTGAACTGGGCACATACGTGCAGCACACGAACGGCCCACCGACCGGTCCCGGGACTCACGGGTGGTGGTGGGCTGCCCGCGACACCTACGACGGTGCGCGACGCTCCTGGATCGAAAGATCCGGCTGGTCGTCCCGCCTGAGGCGCCGACCGGAGCCGGACACGGGACACAGCACTTCGACGGATTCTACAGGGTGCTCAAGGCCGCCTGCGACCGAGGTGCTTCCTGGTCCACTGCACGGCGTCCGCGTACCGCGCCTCGGCGCCGTGCCGGGTGGGTTCGTAGTACTCGCGGTCCTTCAAGGCGTCCGGGGCGTACTGCTGCTCGGCGATGCCCTCGGGCAGGTCGTGCGGGTAGACGTAGCCCTTGCCGTGGCCGAGCGCGCCGGCCCCCTTGTAGTGGCTGTCGCGCAGATGGGAGGGGACGGGACCGGCCAGTCCCTTGCGGACGTCCTCCAGGGCGGCGCCGATCGCGGTGGTGGCGGCGTTGGACTTGGGGGCGAGCGCCAGGGCGATGGTGGCGTGGCTGAGGGTGAGGGCGGCCTCGGGGAAGCCGATCATGGCGACGGCCTGGGCGGCGGCGACCGCGGTCTGCAGCGCGCTCGGGTCGGCGAGGCCGATGTCCTCACTGGCGGAGATCATCAGGCGGCGGGCGATGAAGCGGGGGTCCTCGCCGGCCTCGATCATCCGGGCCAGGTAGTGCAGGGCGGCGTCCACGTCGGAGCCGCGGATCGACTTGATCAGGGCGCTGGCGACGTCGTAGTGCTGGTCACCGTCGCGGTCGTACTTCACGGCGGCCCGGTCGACCGTCTCCTCCAGGGTCGTCAGGCTCACCTCGGACTCGCCCTTGTCCAGCGCGGCGCCGGCGGCGGCCTCCAGGGCGGTGAGCGCGCGGCGGGCGTCCCCGCCGGCGATGCGCAGCAGGTGCTCGGCGGTGTCGTCGGGGAGGGTGAGGGAGCCCTTGAGACCCCGCTCGTCGGTGAGGGCGCGCCGCAGCAGACCGCGGATGTCGTCGTCCGTGAGCGGCTCGAGGGTGAGCAGCAGGGAGCGGGAGAGCAGCGGGGAGATGACCGAGAAGTAGGGGTTCTCGGTGGTCGCGGCGATGAGCGTGACCCAGCGGTTCTCCACGGCGGGGAGCAGGGAGTCCTGCTGGGCCTTGCTGAAGCGGTGGATCTCGTCGAGGAAGAGGACCGTCTCCTGGCCGTACCCCCCGGAGGCGCGGCGGGCGCCGTCGATGACCGCGCGGACCTCCTTGACGCCCGCGGTGATCGCGGACAGTTCCACGAAGCGCTTGTTGGTGGCCTTGGAGACGACGTAGGCGAGGGTCGTCTTGCCGGTGCCGGGCGGGCCCCAGAGGATCACCGAGGAGGGTCCCGCGGGGCCCGAGGAGCCCTCGCCGACCAGTCTGCGCAGGGGGGAGCCCGGCTTCAGCAGGTGCTGCTGGCCCACCACCTCGTCGAGGGTGCGCGGGCGCATCCGGACCGCCAGGGGGCTGCCGGCCGGGTCCTTCTCCTGGCGTTCTTCTGCTGCGGCGGTGAACAGGTCTGGCTCCACGCTGAAACCCTAAAGCACCGCGCCGACAGCCCCGGAGCGGGCGGTCAGCTGGTCCAGAAGTCCCACCAGCGGGTCAGGATCAGCATGCCGATGATGCCGATGTGCAGCACCGGCAGGACCCAGGTGAACTCGCCGAAGAAGCCCTTGAGCCAGGAGGGCGCGGGCAGGAAGCCCTTGCGGATGTTGAAGGACGTCACGTACCAGAACATGATGATCGTGGCGACCCAGGCGAGGCAGCACCACAGGCACAGGGCGTTGATCCGGTACAGGGACTGGAACATCAGCCAGGCGCAGAAGCCGGCGCCGAAGAGGGTGCCCGCGTTGAAGGTGAGCCAGTACCAGCGCGGGTAGCGGGCCCGGGCGAGCAGGCTCATGCCGACGCAGACCACGATGCCGTAGGTGACCAGGCCGAGCATCGGGTTGGGGAAGCCGAAGACGGAGGCCTGGTCGCTCTCCATGACGCTGCCGCAGGAGACGACGGGGTTGAGGCTGCAGCCGGGGACGAACGTCTCGCCCTTGACCTTGGCCTCGAGCAGCTTGAACTTGTCGAGCGTGATCACCCACGCGGCGAGCACGCCGGCGGCGCCGGTGATCACCAGGAGCCACGCGAACGCCCTGCTGCCGCCCTCCGTGCGGGGCGGGGTGTCACTCCCGTCGGGGGGAGGGGATTGGGGCTCCATGTCGACGTCCCTGACTGTCGTCTTGCTCATCACGCCGATTCCGTCACTCACGAGTGTGGACCTGCTTCGGGCAGGGGCCATTGTGCCGTACGGCGGGGCGCGTGCGCCGTTGACCGGAGATAAGGACGTACAGGCGTTCGCGCCGGGGCGCAGGATTTCGGCCGGTCTCCGTACGGCGTCCGCACGTGTGCGCGAGTCCGCTCCCCGCCGGGGTGGCGGCGGGATCCCTGCCGTTGACGACGCGGGCGCCGGGCCCTCCCGACGGGGGACCCGGCGCCCGGGAGGGACGCGTCTCAGCCGAGGCGGGACTCGAGCTCCGCCACGACCTCGTTCACGCCGACCGCGGTCTGCTCGCCGGACTCCAGGTCCTTGAGCTGGATCACGCCCTCCTCGATGTCGCGCTCGCCGAGGATGAGCGCGTACCGGGCGCCCGAGCGGTTGGCCGCCTTCATCGCGGCCTTGAGGCCCTTGCCGCCGTAGGCGAAGTCCGCGGCCACGCCGTTCTTGCGCAGTTCGGTGACCTTCGCGAACAGCACCCGGCGGGCCTCGTCCCCGAGCGGCACGGCGAACACGCTGGTGGCGGCGGGCAGTTCCAGTTCGACGCCCTCCGCCTCCAGGGCCAGCACCGTGCGGTCGACGCCGAGCGCCCAGCCGACGGACGGCAGCGCGGGGCCGCCGATCATCTCCGACAGGCCGTCGTAACGGCCGCCGCCGCCCACCGCGGACTGGGAGCCGAGGCCGTCGTGGACGAACTCGAAGGTGGTGCGGGTGTAGTAGTCCAGGCCGCGCACCAGCCTGGGGTCGTCCTCGAAGACCACGCCCGCCGCCGTGACCAGCTCGCGCACCTCCTCGTGGTACGCCTTGCAGGCGTCGCAGAGGTGGTCGCGCAGCAGGGGCGCGCCGGTGAGCTGCTTCTGCACCGACTCGCGCTTGTCGTCCAGGACGCGCAGCGGGTTGATCTCCGCCCGGCGCAGGGTGTCCTCGTCCAGGTCCAGGCCGCGCAGGAAGTCCTGGAGGGCGGCCCGGTAGACGGGACGGCACTCCTTGTCGCCCAGGCTGTTGAGCAGGATGCGGAAGTTCCGCAGGTCCAGGGAGCGGTACGCCTGGTCGGCCAGGATGATCAGCTCGGCGTCGAGCGCCGGGTCCTCCGCGCCGATCGCCTCGGCGCCGACCTGGGAGAAGTGCCGGTAGCGGCCCTTCTGCGGGCGCTCGTAGCGGTAGTACGAGCCGGAGTACCAGAGCTTGACCGGGAGGTTGCCCGCCTTGTGCAGGTTGGCCTCCAGGGCGGCGCGCAGCACGGAGGCGGTGCCCTCGGGACGCAGGGCGAGCCGGTCGCCGCCCTTGGTCTCGAAGGCGTACATCTCCTTGGTGACGATGTCGGTGGACTCGCCGACGCCGCGCGCGAACAGCTCGACGCTCTCGAAGCCGGGCGTCTCGATGTAGCCGTAGCCGGAGCCGCGCAGCGGGGCGGCGATCGCCTCGCGGACCGCGAGGTACCTGGCGGAGTCGGGCGGCAGCAGGTCGTAGGTGCCCTTGGGGGCCTTGAAGGTGCTCACGGAAGTACTCGTCACATTCCTCGTCGGGGAGCCTCGTTCTGGGCTCCCGGGCCGGCGGCCACCTGCCGCAGATACGGGTTGGTGGCGCGCTCCCGGCCGATGGTGGTCTGGGGGCCGTGGCCGGACAGCACCACGGTCGAGTCGTCGAGCGGCAGGCACACGCGGGCCAGCGAGTCGAGCATCTCGGCCATGTCACCGCCGGGCAGGTCGGTGCGTCCGATGGAGCCGGCGAACAGCAGGTCGCCCGAGAACATGACCGGCGGGACGTCGGCCGACTCGGGCAGGTTGTAGGTCACCGACCCCTTGGTATGGCCCGGGGCGTGCGCGACGCCGAACTCCAGGCCCGCCAGCTTCAGCGTCGCGCCGTCGGTGAGCTCCTTGACGTCGTCCGGCTCCCCCACCGTCAGCTCCCCCATGAGCGGCATGCCGATGGCCCGGCCCAGGCCCTTCTCGGGGTCGCTCATCATGTACCGGTCCTCGGGGTGGATCCAGGCGGGCACGTCGTGCGCCCCGCAGACCGGGACCACCGAGGCGACGTGGTCGATGTGGCCGTGGGTGAGGACGACGGCGACGGGCTTGAGCCGGTGCTTGCGGACCGCCTCCGCCACGCCGTCGGCGGCCTGGTGGCCGGGGTCGATGATCACGCACTCCTCACCGGCGGCGGGGGCGACGAGATAACAGTTCGTCCCCCATGCTCCGGCGGGGAACCCGGCAATGAGCACGATCGTCCTTCGTTTGTGTCGGTACGGGAGGCTTGCGACGGGCTGCGCCCGTGGTCAGAGCCTACCGGCGCTGCCGATTCCTCAGCGAACCCATATACGGTACGGGGCACACGCAGGCGGTCGGCTCACCGCACGCACGCACGCGTACCGGCCGGCACACGAGACGCATGGGGAGAGAATCCGGTGGTCAGCCAGGAGCAGCGGCGGCGTCAGCTCGCCCGGGAGAAGTTCTTGCGGCAGCAACAGCGGCGTACCGAGGCGCGGCGCAAGGCGAAGGTCCGCAACGCGGTCATCGCCTCGGTGCTCGGTGTGACCCTGATCGGCAGCCTCGCGCTGTACACGACGGGGGTGCTCAAGCAGGACGACGACAAGGCCAACGCGGCCGCGGAGGTCACGCCGGACGCCGAGCCGACGGGCAAGGCCCCGGACCCCTGCGAGAAGCCGGCCGGGGGCAAGGTCAAGACGCAGACGTGGAAGAAGGAGCCGGCGATGTCGATCGACACGTCGGCGGCGTACACGATGAAGCTGGAGACGACCTGCGGGACGATAGACGTGGCGCTGAAGGCGTCGGCGGCCCCGCACACGGTCAACTCGTTCAACTTCCTCGCCGGCAAGGGCTACTTCGACCACACCAAGTGCCACCGGCTCACCACCAACGGCATCTACGTCCTGCAGTGCGGCGACCCGACGGGCACCGGCACCGGCGGTCCCGGCTACACGATCCCGGACGAGAACCTGAAGGACGCGAGCCTGAAGGGCAACACCTACCCGGCGGGCACGGTCGCGATGGCCAACACCGGGCAGAAGGACAGTGGCGGCAGCCAGTTCTTCCTGGTCTACGAGGACAGTCAGCTCCCGCCCAGCTACACCCCGTTCGGCACCGTCTCGGACGCGGGCCTGAAGGTCCTGAAGAAGATCGCCGACGCCGGGGAGAGCACCGGGGGCGGCGACGGGGCGCCCAACGCGACGGTCGTGATCGACAAGGCGACCGTGACCGCATCCTGAGCCCCAACTGCGTAATTTCGGTCGCGCGGGATGCGGACAGGCATCCTGTCGGTCGCCTATGTTGGCCGTGACGAAACTGTGGACGATGCCCGGGGGAGCGCACAGGCCCCTCGACGGCATCATGTGGAGGAGGCGCTGTGAGCAGCGACCCGTGGGGCCGCGTCGACGAGACGGGGACCGTGTACGTGCGTACGGCCGACGGCGAGAAGGTCGTCGGTTCCTGGCAGGCCGGCTCCCCTGACGAGGCGCTGGCCTACTTCGAGCGCAAGTACGAGGGCCTGGTTGTCGAGATCGGCCTCCTCGAGAAGCGGGTGAGGACCACCGACCTGTCGTCCAAGGACGCCATGGCCGCGATCGACCACCTGCGCGAGCAGGTCGACGCCCATCACGCGGTCGGTGACCTCGACGCCCTGAGGGCCCGGCTGGACAAGCTCGTGGAGCTGGTCGAGGCGCGCCGCGAGGAGCGCAAGGCGCAGCGGACCCGGCAGTCCGAGGAGGCCCGGCGGGCCAAGGAGGCGCTGGTCACCGAGGCCGAGGAGCTGGCGCAGTCCGACCAGTGGCGGGCGGCCGGGGAGCGGCTGCGGGCCCTGGTGGACACCTGGAAGGGTCTGCCGCGGCTGGACCGCAAGTCCGACGACGAGCTGTGGCACCGCTTCTCGCACGCGCGGTCGGCGTTCTCCAAGCGGCGCAAGCAGCACTTCGCGCAGCTGGACGCGCAGCGCGAGGAGGCCCGCCGGCTCAAGGAGCAGCTGGTCGCCGAGGCCGAGGCGCTGTCGGGCTCGACGGACTGGGGTCCGACCGCGGCCCGGTACCGCGACCTGATGGCGCAGTGGAAGGCCGCGGGCCGCGCCCAGCGCGAGCACGAGGAAGAGCTGTGGAACCGCTTCCGCGGCGCCCAGGACGTCTTCTTCGCGGCCCGCTCCTCGGTGTTCGCGGAGCGTGACGCGGAGCAGGCGGAGAACCTCAAGCTCAAGGAGGAGCTGGCCGGCGAGGCGGAGAAGCTCCTGCCGATCACGGACCTGAAGACCGCCCGGGCCGCGTTCCGCGCGATCAACGAGCGCTGGGAGGCCATCGGCCACGTGCCGCGGGACGCCCGCCCGCGGGTCGAGGGCCGGATGCACGCCGTGGAGCGCGCCCTCCAGGAGGCCGAGGAGGCCGAGTGGCGCCGGACCAACCCGGAGGCCCGTGCGCGGGCCGAGGGTCTGACCGGTCAGCTGCAGGCCGCCGTGGACAAGCTGAAGGGCCAGATCGAGCAGGCCCGCGCGCAGGGCAACACCGCGAAGGCGCAGAAGCTGGAGCGCGAGCTGGAGGGCCGCCAGGCCCTGCTGGACCAGGCCCTGAAGGGTCTCCAGGAGTTCGGCGGCTGAGCCCGCCGCACGCGCGACGAAGGGGCCGCCGTACCTCGGCGGCCCCTTTCGTGTGCCCTGCGCGCGCCTACCCGCGGTTGCGGGCCGAGGTGACGCGGTAGACGTCGTAGACGCCCTCCACGCCGCGTACGGCCTTCAGGACGTGGCCCAGGTGCTTGGGGTCGCCCATCTCGAAGGTGAAGCGGGAGGTGGCGACCCGGTCGCGGGAGGTCTGCACGGCCGCGGACAGGATGTTGACGTGCTGGTCGGACAGCACGCGCGTGACGTCCGACAGCAGCCGGGAGCGGTCCAGTGCCTCGACCTGGATGGCGACCAGGAACACCGACGACTGGGTGGGCGCCCACTCGACCTCGAGGATCCGCTCGGGCTCGCGGGACAGCGAGTCGACGTTCACGCAGTCGTTGCGGTGCACGGAGACGCCGCTGCCGCGGGTGACGAAGCCGATGATGGGGTCGCCCGGCACCGGGGTGCAGCAGCGGGCGAGCTTGACCCACACGTCCTCGACGCCCTTGACGATGACGCCGGGGTCGGCGCTGGAGCGGCGCTTGCGGCGGCTGCGGGTGGGCGGGACCGACTCGTCGATCTCCTCGGTGGCCGCCTCCTCCCCGCCGAGGGCCTGCACCAGCTTCTGCACGATGTTCTGCGCGGAGACGTGTCCCTCGCCGATCGCCGCGTACAGCGCGGAGATGTCGGAGTAGCGCATCTCGTGCGCCAGCGTGACCAGCGAGTCGCCGGTGAGGATGCGCTGGATGGGCAGGTTCTGCTTGCGCATGGCGCGGACGATGGAGTCCTTGCCCTGCTCGATCGCCTCGTCGCGGCGCTCCTTGGAGAACCAGGCGCGGATCTTGTTGCGGGCGCGGGGCGACTTCACGAAGCCGAGCCAGTCGCGGGAGGGGCCGGCGCCGGCCGCCTTGGAGGTGAAGACCTCCACCAGGTCGCCGTTGTCGAGGGTCGACTCCAGCGGCACCAGGCGGCCGTTGACCCGGGCGCCTATGGTGCGGTGGCCGACCTCGGTGTGCACCGCGTAGGCGAAGTCCACGGGAGTGGCGCCGGCGGGCAGCGCTATGACGTCGCCCTTGGGCGTGAAGACGAAGACCTCGTTGCGCGAGAGGTCGAAGCGCAGCGACTCCAGGAACTCGCCCGGGTCCTCGGTCTCCTTCTGCCAGTCGAGGAGCTGGCGCAGCCACGCCATGTCGTTGAGGTGGTCGTCCTTGCTCCTGCCGGACGACCTGGGCGCGTCGGTGCGGATCTTGGAGGCGCCGGCGACGGCCTCCTGCTTGTACTTCCAGTGCGCGGCGATGCCGTACTCGGCGCGGCGGTGCATGTCGAACGTGCGGATCTGCAGTTCGACGGGCTTGCCGCCGGGGCCGATGACCGTCGTGTGCAGCGACTGGTACATGTTGAACTTGGGCATCGCGATGTAGTCCTTGAACCGGCCGGGGACCGGGTTCCAGCGCGCGTGCACCGTGCCGAGGGCCGCGTAGCAGTCGCGGACGGTGTCCACGAGGACGCGGATGCCCACCAGGTCGTAGATCTCCGCGAAGTCGCGGCCGCGGACGATCATCTTCTGGTAGACGCTGTAGTAGTGCTTGGGGCGGCCGGTGACGGTCGCCTTGATGCGGGCGGACCTGAGGTCCTGCTGCACCTCGTCGGTGACGATGGCGAGGTACTCGTCGCGCTTGGGGGCGCGCTCGGCGACCAGGCGGACGATCTCGTCGTACATCTTGGGGTAGAGGATCGCGAAGGCGAGGTCCTCCAGCTCCCACTTGATGGTGTTCATGCCCAGGCGGTGGGCGAGCGGCGCGTAGATCTCCAGGGTCTCGCGCGCCTTCTTCTCCTGTTTCTCCCGCTTGAGGTAGCGCATGGTGCGCATGTTGTGCAGGCGGTCGGCGAGCTTGATGACCAGGACGCGCGGGTCCTTGGCCATGGCGACGACCATCTTGCGCACGGTCTCGGCCTGGGCGGCCTCGCCGAACTTGACCTTGTCCAGCTTGGTGACGCCGTCGACGAGCAGCGCGACCACGTCGCCGAAGTCGCGGCGCAGGTCCTCCAGGCCGTACTCGGTGTCCTCGACGGTGTCGTGCAGCAGCCCGGCCATCAGCGTCGCCGGGTCCATGCCGAGCTCGGCGAGGATGGTGGTGACGGCGAGCGGGTGCGTGATGTACGGGTCGCCGCTCTTGCGCTTCTGGCCGCGGTGCCAGCGCTCGGCGACCTGGTAGGCACGCTCGATCTGGCGCAGCGTGGCGTTCTCGATCTTCGGGTCGTTGCTCCGCACGATCCGGAGCAGCGGCTCCAGCACCGGGTTGTACGGGTTGGCCCGCTGGACGCCGAGCCGGGCCAGGCGGGCGCGGACGCGGTTGGAGGAGCCGGAGCGCGGCTGGCCGGCGTTGGGACGGGCCGGGGACGCGGAGCGCTCGGGAGGGGACGGCTTGGGACGCGGCTGCTCGGGCTTGTCCACGGGAGCCGCCTGAGCGCGCTGCACCGGCCCGCGGGGGTCGTTCTTCGCCTGGGGCGTGTTCGGCGCGGGCTTCGCCGCCGGCGCCGAGGCGGGCTCGGGCTTGGCGGCGGTCAGGTGCTGGGCCTCGTCTGGCAAGAGGACTCCTCGTGCGCGATCCGGGTCCCTCGGTCAGGCTCCGGAGGTCCCATGGTAGCGAGCCCGTGCCCGCCGATCGCCTCCGGAACGGTGTGAGGGCCGTCGACAGGAGAAACGCACGAGGCGGACCCGTATTCCTCCGGGTCCGCCTGCGCGGTGTTTCCGGGGCCGCTTCCGGCGCCCCTGTGGGCTCAGACCGTGAGCAGCGCCTCCAGCGGTGCGCCCGCCAGGGCGGGCTCCAGCCGGGCCCGGCCGCCGAGGAAGCCGAGCTCCATCAGCACGGCGAGGCCCGCGACCTCGGCGCCCGCCCTGCGGATGAGCTGGAGGGACGCCTCGGCGGTGCCGCCGGTGGCCAGGACGTCGTCGACGACCAGGACGCGGTCGTCGGCGCCGAGGTCCTCCGCGTGGACCTCGATCTCGGCCGAGCCGTACTCCAGGTCGTACGCCTGGCTGAGGGTGGCCCCGGGGAGCTTGCCCGCCTTGCGGACGGGGACGAAGCCCAGGCCGGCGCGGAGCGCGACCGGGGCGCCGAGGATGAACCCGCGGGCCTCCAGGCCGACGACCTTGGTGGCGCCGGCCCGGCGGGCGACGTCCGCGAGGGCGGCGGTCAGCGCGTCGAACGCCTTGGGGTCGGCCAGGAGCGGCGTGATGTCCTTGAACATCACGCCCGGCTCCGGGTAGTCCGCCACGTCCCGGATGCGGCTCAGCAGCAGGGCGGAGAGGTCGGCGTGCTCGGTCATCTGCGCTTTCCTGAGGGTCGGCCGCGGCCGCGGACGCGGGACGCGGGCTGGGTGCGGGGCCCGACGACCGCCGCCGCGACGTCGGCGGGCTCGTCGTGGCCGTCGTGGGTCACGGGGGTGTCCCGGCCGTCGTCCGGGTCGCCGCCGTGGGCGCGCTTGGCCAGCACGCGCTTCTTCAGGCTCTTCATGGCCGGCTCGCGCTCCTTGAGGTCGGCGACGAGCGGGGTGGCGATGAAGATCGAGGAGTACGCGCCGGCGGCGAGGCCGACGAACAGCGACAGGGAGATGTCGTTCAGCATGCCGGCGCCGAGGACACCGCCGCCGATGAACAGCAGGCCCGCCACCGGCAGCAGCGCCACCACCGTGGTGTTGACCGACCGCACCAGGGTGCTGTTGATCGACCGGTTGGCGATCTCGCTGTACGTCCAGCGGGTCTGCTTGGTGATGTCCTTGGTCTGTTCCTTGAGGCTGTCGAAGACGACCACCGTGTCGTACAGCGAGTAGCCGAGGATGGTGAGCAGACCGATCACCGTGCCGGGGGTGACCTCGAAGCCGACGAGGGCGTAGATCCCCACCGTGATGGTGATGTCGTGGATCAGCGCGACGAACGCGGCGACGGCCATGCGCCACTCGAAGGCGATCGCCAGGTAGATCACGACCAGGATGAGGAAGATGCCCAGGCCCTGCCAGGCCTTGTTGGCGATCTGCTCGCCCCAGCTGGGACCGACCAGTTCGGCGTTGATCTTCTCGGCGTCGACCTCGAGGTCGCCGGCGAGCCGGTCCTTGATGGCGTCCGAGGTCTTGGTGTCGATGCCGGCGACCTGGATGCGCAGGCTGCCGTCACCGAGCTTCTGGACGATGGCGTCGTGGCCGGAGGCGTCCTCCGCGTAGTCCTCGGCGGTCGCCACCGAGACGCTCATGTTCTTCGGGGTGGTGAAGACCGCGCCGCCCTGGAACTCGATGCCCATGTGCAGGCCGCGCACGCCCAGGCCGAGGATGGCCGCGATGGTGATGAGGATCGAGACGCCGTACCAGAGCTTGCGGTTCTTGACGAAGTCGTAGCCGATCTCGCCGTGGTGCAGTCGGGCGCCGAGGGTGCCGAGCTTCGACATCTCTCACGCCTCCTTCGTCAGGGCAGGGGCGGAGGGACGGCGGGTGCGGCGCAGCGGCGGTTTCGCACCCAGCGCCTTCGGGTCGAGACCGGACCACTTGTGGCCGCTCGCGAAGAACGGGCGGCGGGCCATCAGCGTCAGCAGCGGCTTGGTGAAGAGGAACACCACCACGACGTCGAGGAGCGTGGTCAGCCCCAGGGTGAACGCGAAGCCCTGCACCTTGCCGACGGTGACCACGAAGAGCACGGCGGCGGCCAGGAAGGACACGAAGTCGGAGACCAGGATGGTGCGCCGGGCGCGCGGCCAGGCCCGCTCCACGGAGGGGCGCAGCGAGCGGCCCTCGCGGATCTCGTCCCGGACCCGTTCGAAGTAGACGATGAAGGAGTCCGCCGTGATGCCGATGGCCACGATGGCGCCGCAGACGGCCGGCAGGTTCAGCGCGAAGCCGATGGTCGGGCCGAGCAGCGACATGATCACGTAGGTGAGGGCCGCGGAGACCAGCAGGGACGCGACGGCGATGAAGGACAGGCCGCGGTAGTAGATCAGCAGGTACAGCACGACCAGCGCGACGCCGATGGCGCCGGCGATCAGGCCGGCCTCGAGCTGCTCGCCGCCGAGGGCGGCGGTGACGGTGGTGACGCTGTCCTCGCGGAAGGTCAGCGGCAGGGCGCCGTAGGACAGCATGTTGGCCAGTTCCTGCGCCGACTGCTGGGTGAAGTTGCCGGAGATCTCGGCGTTGCCGCCGGTCAGGGCCTGCCGGACGTACGGGTCGGAGACGACCTCGCCGTCCAGGACGATCGCGAACTGGTTCTGCGGGGACGGCTTCTGCGCGAGCTGGCCGGTGATGTCGGCGAACTTCTTGGAGCCCTCGCCCGTGAACTGCATGGTCACGGTCCAGCCGGCGCCGGACTGGGTGTTGAGGACGGCGTCGGCCTCGTCGACGTCGGTGCCGTCGACGGCGGCCGGGCCGAGGATGTACTTCTGCCACTGGCCCTCGGAGTTCTGGCCGCAGGCGACGGTGGAGTCGGTGGCCTTGGCGCCGTCACCGGCGGTGGCGCGGACGCTCTCCTTGGTGCAGTCGAGCTTGGCGTACTCGGCCTGGAGCTTGCTGTCGGCGTCCTCGGAGGCGCCGCCCGTCGCGGACGGGGAGGGACTCGCCTCGTCGGTGGCGGACGGGCTCTCGTCGGCCTTCAGGGCGTCGGTGACCGCGCGGCCCTGGGCGGTGGCGCTCGACGAGGGGGTGGCGGACGCGGCGGAGCCGTCGGTGGCCTCCTCGCTCGCGTCGTCCGTGGCCTTGCCGGAGGAGGGGTCGCCGGAGGGGGCGCCGGTGGCGCTCGGCTCGGGGGCGGCGCCGCCGCCGGCCAGCTCGGTGGCGATCACGGGGCGGAAGTACAGCTTGGCGGTGGTGCCGACCTGCTCCCGGGCCTGCTCGGAGTTGGTGCCCTTGGGGATGTTGACGATGATGTTGCGGTCGCCCTGCGTCTGAACCTCGGCCTCGGAGACGCCCAGACCGTTGACCCGCCGCTCCATGATGGAGACCGCGGTGTCCATGTTGGTCTTGTTGATCGCGGATTCCTGGCCCGCCTCGGGGACCGCCGCCAGCGTGATGCTCGTGCCGCCGGCCAGGTCGATGCCCAGACGCGGAGTGGTGTGACCGGAGGCGAACATCCCTCCGGTGAGCGCCACGATGGCGATCAGGATCAGAGCCAGCGAGCGCCACGGCTTGCTTGTGGCGCTCGCGTTCTGTCCCTTTTTGAGTGCTGCCACCTTTGTACTCCCTCTCGGGCCGCCCGGTCCCGGGAGGGAGGCCGGCGGCCATGACGTGGTGTCGGGATGATCCCGTGCGAGCCGGGCATGGTCCGGGGCGCGCGGGCGGTACCCGCGCGCCCCGGAGCACGGCTACTTCGCGTCGGTGCCGCCGTCGGACTTCTTCGCGCGCGCGTCCGCCGTGGCGTCGGCCGGCTCGTCCTCCGCGTCCTTCTTGCCGAGGTCGACGGGCGTGTCGTCGGAGTCGGCGGCAGCGTCGGAGGAGTCGTCGGTCTCGGTGAGGGAGGAGGCGTCGTCGGGGACGACGTCGGCGTCGGACTGCGGGTCGTGCTCGATGCCGTGGACGATGCGGTTGTACTCGTCGTCGCTCAGGACGGCGCCGATCGAGTTCTTCGCGAACAGCAGCTCCACGCCCGGCCCGGCGTCGAGGAGGACGGTGTCCTCGTTGACCTCCTTGACCGTGGCGTACATGCCCCCGATCGTGCGGACGCCGGAACCGGGCTGCATCTGGTTCCGCATCTCGATGACCTGCTGCTGCTTCTTCTTGGCCGACCGGGTCATCAGGAACATGGCCCCGATGAGCACAATGAACGGGAGGAGGGTCAGGAGACTCACGGGTCGGAACTTCCTTCACACGACCGCGATGGTGAACGGCCTGATGGTTGGGGGTGTGTGCTGCCGCCGACAAGGGCGGCACCGGCGGAGTCTAGGCGAGTCCGCGCCAAGGGAACAACGCTCAGCATGGCACCCGGGTTCCTGCCCGGGCCAACGCGCCCGCCGTCACGCCCCGAACAGGTCCCCTTGTCCGTTTCCGGCGGCCTGCGAGCGCGGCGGCGTGAGGCCGAGATGCGACCATGCCGCGGGCGTCGCCACCCGTCCCCGGGGGGTACGGGCGAGCAGTCCCTCCCGCACCAGGAAGGGCTCGGCCACCTCCTCCACGGTCTCACGCTCCTCCCCCACCGCGACGGCGAGCGTGGACAGGCCGACCGGACCGCCGCCGAACAGCTTGAGGAGCGCCTCCAGCACCGCCCGGTCCAGCCGGTCCAGGCCCCGGGCGTCCACCTCGTACACCGCGAGGGCCGCGGCGGCGACGTCCTGGGTGATCCGGCCGTCGCCCTTGACCTGCGCGTAGTCGCGGACCCGGCGCAGCAGGCGGTTGGCGATGCGGGGCGTGCCGCGGGAGCGTCCGGCGATCTCCGCGGCGCCCTCGGTGTCGATCTCCACGTCGAGCAGGCTCGCCGAGCGGTGGACGACCCGCTCCAGCTCGGCCGGCTCGTAGAACTCCATGTGGGCGGTGAAGCCGAAGCGGTCGCGCAGCGGAGGCGGCAGCAGACCGGCCCGGGTGGTGGCGCCGACCAGGGTGAAGGGCGGCAGCTCCAGCGGGATCGCCGTGGCGCCGGGGCCCTTGCCGACGATCACGTCGACGCGGAAGTCCTCCATCGCCATGTACAGCATCTCCTCGGCGGGCCGGGACATGCGGTGGATCTCGTCGAGGAAGAGGACCTCGCCCTCCTGGAGGGAGGAGAGGATCGCGGCGAGATCGCCGGCGTGCTGGATGGCGGGGCCGGAGGTGATGCGGATGGGGGCGTCCATCTCCGCCGCGATGATCATGGAGAGGGTGGTCTTGCCGAGGCCGGGGGCGCCGGAGAGCAGCACGTGGTCGGCGGTGGCGCCGCGGGCGCGGGCGGCCCGCAGCACCAGGTCGAGCTGCTCGCGGACCTTCTCCTGGCCGATGAACTCGCCCAGGTCCTTGGGGCGCAGCGCGGCCTCGACGGCCTGGTCCTCGCGGTCGGCGACCGATTCCACCAGCCGCTCGGAGGCGGCGGTGTCGTTCGTGTCGTCCCAGTTCATGTGCGTGTGCCTCAGCTCTCCGTACGGACTCGGGCGCGGTCGTGGGCCCTTGGGCGGCGGTCGCGGTCTATCGGGCGCGGTTCAGCGTCTGCAGGGCCGCCTTGAGCAGCTGCCCCACCGGTACGCCGCCCCCGGCGGCCTCCGCCTGGGGGGTCACCGCGGCCACGGCCTCGTCGGCCTCACGGGTCGCGTACCCCAGTCCGATGAGGGCGGCGTGCAGCTGGTCGCGCCAGCCGGCGGTGACGGGCGCGCCGACGGCGGGGGCGCCGGTGGGCTCGCCGAGCCGGTCCTTCAGTTCGAGGAGGAGCTTCTGGGCGCCCTTCTTGCCGATGCCGGGGACGGCGGTCAGCGCCTTCTCGTCGCCGGTGGCCACGGCGCGGCGCAGGGCGTCGGGGCTGTGCACGGCGAGCATGGCCTGGGCCAGCCGGGGGCCGACGCCGCTGGCGGTCTGGAGCAGCTCGAAGACCTGGCGTCCGTCCTCGTCGGCGAAGCCGTACAGGGTCAGGGAGTCCTCGCGGACGACGAGGGAGGTGGCGAGCTTCGCGTGCTGTCCGACGCGCAGCGTGGACAGCGTGTCCGGCGTGCACCGGACGGCCATGCCGACGCCGCCGACCTCGACCACCGCGGTGTCGGGGGTGAGGGCGGCGACCGTGCCGCTGACGAAGGCGATCATGCCGTACGGCCTTTCGATGCGTGGCGGGCCGCGGGGGCCCGGGGGGTGGTCTGCGGGGCGCGCGCCGCGTGGGCGGCGACGGCCTGCTGGAGCCGGTTCTGGGCGGGGGCGCGCCAGATGTGGCAGATGGCGAGCGCGAGGGCGTCGGCGGCGTCGGCCGGTCTGGGCGGCGCGTCGAGCCGCAGCAGGCGGGTCACCATGGCGCCCACCTGGGCCTTGTCGGCGCGGCCGGAGCCGGTGACGGCGGCCTTGACCTCGCTGGGCGTGTGCAGGGCGACGGGGATGCCGCGCCGGGAGGCGCAGAGGATGGCGACGGCGCTGGCCTGGGCGGTGCCCATCACCGTGCGCACGTTGTGCTGGCTGAAGACGCGCTCCACGGCGACGAACTCCGGGCGGTGCTCGTCGAGCCACTGCTCCAGGCCCTCTTCGACGGCGACCAGGCGGTGGCCGAGGTCGGCGTCCGTCGGCGTGCGGACGACTCCCACGCCGAGCATGGTGAGCGGGCGTCCCGCGAGCCCCTCGACGACGCCGACACCGCACCGGGTCAGTCCCGGGTCGACCCCCAGTACGCGCATGCGTCGCCCCCTTGCTCGATCACCTGTTTGTGCAGGCTATCGGGTGCCACCGACAGAGCGGCGGGCCGCCGGGGTGTGTCCCGTCGGCCCGCCGCCCCGCGGACGCGTCACGCGTCGACCTTCTCCATGATCTCGTCGCTGACGTCGAAGTTGGCGAAGACGTTCTGCACGTCGTCGCTGTCCTCCAGCGCGTCGATGAGCTTGAAGATTTTCTTCGCGCCCTCCTCGTCCAGCTGGACCTGCATGGTCGGGACGAAGTTGGCGTCGGCCGACTCGTAGTCGATGCCGGCGTCCTGGAGCGCGGTACGGACCGCGACCAGGTCGGTCGGCTCGCTGATCACCTCGAAGTTCTCACCGAGGTCGTTGACCTCCTCGGCGCCCGCGTCGAGCACGGCGGCGAGGACGTCGTCCTCGGTCAGCTCGCCCTTGGGGACGATCACCACGCCCTTGCGGTGGAACAGGTACGACACCGAGCCCGGGTCGGCCATGGAGCCGCCGTTGCGGGTCATCGCGACCCGGACGTCGGAGGCGGCGCGGTTGCGGTTGTCGGTGAGGCACTCGATGAGCACCGCGACGCCGTTGGGGCCGTAGCCCTCGTACATGATCGTCTCGTAGTCGGCGCCGCCAGCCTCCAGGCCCGCGCCGCGCTTGACCGCGGAGTCGATGTTCTTGTTGGGGACCGACTGCTTCTTCGCCTTCTGGATGGCGTCGTACAGCGTCGGGTTTCCGTCGGGGTCGGCGCCGCCCATCCGGGCCGCGACCTCGATGTTCTTGATGAGCTTCGCGAAGAGCTTGCCGCGCTTGGCGTCGATCACGGCCTTCTTGTGCTTCGTCGTGGCCCATTTAGAGTGGCCGGACATCTGCCTGTCTCCTTCGCGTAACCCATCGCTGCAACGAACGCAGGAATCCTACAAGGATTCGCCCCTCCGGTTCGCCCGCACCATGTCGGTGAAGAGGCGGTGCACCCGGTGGTCCCCGGTCAGTTCCGGGTGGAAAGCGGTCGCGAGCGCCCTGCCCTGGCGGACCGCGACGATGTGGCCGTCGTGCTCGGCGAGCACCTCGGCGGACGCGCCGACGGACTCCACCCAGGGCGCCCGGATGAAGACGCCCTGCACGGGTTCCCCGGCGATTCCCTCGACCTCGACGGCGGCCTCGAACGACTCGTTCTGCCGGCCGAAGGCGTTGCGGCGCACGATCATGTCGATGCCGCCGACGGTCTCCTGCCCGGAACGCGGGTCGAGGATCTTGTCGGCGAGCATGATCATGCCGGCGCAGGTGCCGTAGACGGGCATACCGGCGCGCACGCGGGCGCGCAGGGGCTCCATCAGACCGAAGAGCACGGCCAGTTTGGAGATCGTGGTGGACTCCCCGCCCGGGATCACCAGGCCGTCGACCCCGGCGAGCTCCTCCGGGCGCCGGACCGGCCCGGCCACGGCGTCGACCGCGGCCAGGGCCACCAGATGCTCCCGTACGTCGCCCTGGAGTGCGAGCACTCCGATCACGGGAGCGGTCATCACCAGCCCCGGTTGGCGTAGCGCTCGGTCTCGGGCAGGGTGTCGCAGTTGATGCCGACCATGGCCTCGCCGAGGTTGCGGGAGGCGTCCGCGATGATCTTCGGGTCGTCGTAGAAGGTGGTCGCCTTGACGATGGCCGCGGCGCGCTTGGCGGGGTCGCCGGACTTGAAGATGCCGGAGCCGACGAAGACGCCCTCGGCGCCGAGCTGGCGCATCAGCGCGGCGTCGGCCGGGGTGGCCACACCGCCGGCGGAGAACAGCACCACCGGCAGCTTGCCCAGCCCGGCGACCTCCTTGACCAGCTCGTAGGGGGCGCGCAGCTCCTTGGCGGCGGCGTACAGCTCGTGGTTGTCCAGGCCGCGCAGGCGGGCGATGTCGCCCTTGATCCGGCGCAGGTGGCGGACGGCCTCGACGACGTTGCCGGTGCCGGCCTCGCCCTTGGAGCGGATCATCGCGGCGCCCTCGGCGATGCGGCGCAGGGCCTCGCCCAGGTTGGTGGCGCCGCAGACGAAGGGGGTGGTGAAGGCCCACTTGTCGGAGTGGTTGACCTCGTCGGCCGGGGTGAGGACCTCGGACTCGTCGATGTAGTCGACGCCGAGCGACTGGAGCACCTGGGCCTCGACGAAGTGGCCGATGCGGGACTTGGCCATCACCGGGATGGACACGGCGTCGATGATGCCCTCGATCATGTCCGGGTCGGACATGCGGGCCACGCCGCCGTCCTTGCGGATGTCGGCGGGGACGCGCTCCAGCGCCATGACGGCGACGGCGCCCGCGTCCTCGGCGATCTTCGCCTGCTCCGGCGTGACGACGTCCATGATCACGCCGCCCTTGAGCTGCTCGGCCATGCCGCGCTTCACGCGCGCGGTGCCGGTCTCGGGACCCTGGTTTTCGGAGAGCGTGCTGGACACGAATGACCTCGCTGAGGTGAGGGGGATTCTGCAGCACCGAGGAAACGTGACCGGAGCAGGCCACATCAAGGGCCAATGAGGAGCCGGTGGCTCGTTCTCGGCCGAGGGGCGGGCTCCTGACGGCCGGGAAGCGCCGTCAGGCGGCCCGCTCGATCAGCGCCGCCGGCGGCTCGTCGTCCATCTCGAAGGCCATCGGGAACGGGGCGTGGCCGGCCAGCCGGAACCAGCGCACCTTGCGGTGCAGCCGCAGGGCGCGGGCGGCGCGCACGGCGTCGTTGTGGAAGCGGCGGGCCATCGGCACCCTGCGCACGGCCTCGGCGAGTTCCCGCGCGGCCTCCTCCCCCCCGGGCGCCTCCCGGACCGCGTCCACCTGCTGCGGGTCGGCGAACACCGCCCGCAGCGCCTGGCTGAGCTCGCTCTCGGCGACCTCCCGCTGCTCCTCCACCGCCTGCCGCGCGGCGTGCGCGGCCTCGTACAGCACGATCGAGGCGGCGGGGTCGAGCACTCCGGAGGTGGCCAGCTCCTGCGCCACCGAGGCGCGGCGCAGCAGTTGCGCGTCGAGCGCGGCACGGGCGGCGTCGATCCGGGCGTGCAGCCGGTCCAGCCGCCCGGCCGTCCAGCTCAGGTACAGCCCGACGGCGACGAGGACGACGAGGATCCAGATCAGGGTTGCGGTCACGGGCGGCAAGGCTAGTACCGGCGCGGCGGGGCGCGGTCCCTGGGGCCGCACCCCGGACGCCGGGTCCGGCGCACGCGGGCTCAGGACACGGGACGTGACGCCCCGGAGTCTCAGTCCCGCGCCAGCCCCAGCCGGGCCCTCAGACCCGTCGCCCGGTCGTCCGTGGCGACCGCCGCCGCGCCCGCGGTGACCGTCTCGTAGACGGAGAGGATGTCCGCGCCGACCGTCGACCAGTCGAAGCGGCGCACATGGGCGCTGCCCCGCGCGCGGAGTTCCGCGCGGCGCCCGGGGTCGCCCAGGAGGCGCACCGCCGCGTCGGCGAGCGCGTCCGCGTCCTCGTTGGCGAACAGCTCGCCGGCCGCGCCCCGGTCGAGGACCTGGGCGAAGGCGTCCAGGTCGGAGGCCAGCACCGGCGCGCCCGCCGACATCGCCTCGACCAGGATGATGCCGAAGCTCTCGCCGCCCGTGTTGGGCGCCACGTAGAGGTCCACGCTGCGCAGCAGCCGCGCCTTGTCCTCGTCGCTGATCATGCCGAGGAACTCCACGCGGGGGCGCAGCTCGGCCGGCAGCGACTCGACCGCCTCCTCCTCGTCGCCGCGCCCGGCCACCAGCAGCCGGGTCTGCGGGCGGGCGGCGAGGATCTTCGGCAGCGCCCGCATCAGCACCGGCAGGCCCTTGCGGGGTTCGTCGATGCGGCCGATGAAGCCGATGGTGTCGCCCTGCCATTCCGGCTTGGGCTCGGCCTCGGCGAAGAAGTCGACGTCGACGCCGTTGGGGATGACCACGGCGTCGCCGCCCAGGTGCTCGACGAGGGTGCGGCGGGCGTACTCGCTCACCGCGATCCGCGCGCTGATCTTCTCCAGGGCGGCCTGGAGGATGGCGTACGCGGCGATCATCGCGCGGGAGCGCGGGTTGGACGTGTGGAACGTGGCGACGATCGGACCCTGGGCCGCCCAGCAGGTCAGCAGGCCCAGCGAGGGCGACGTCGGCTCGTGGATGTGCACCACGTCGAAGGAGCCGTCGTGCAGCCAGCGCCGCACCCGCGCGGCGGACAGGAAGCCGAAGTTCAGCCGGGCCACCGAGCCGTTGTACGGCACCGGCACCGCGCGGCCCGCGGAGACGACGTACGGGGGCAGCGGGGTGTCGTCGTCGGCCGGGGCGAGGACGGAGACCTCGTGTCCGAGGCGGAGGAAGTACTCGGCCAGGTCGCGGATGTGGAACTGGACGCCGCCCGGCACGTCCCAGGAGTACGGGCAGACGATGCCGATCCTCACGACGTCCCCTTCCGGTCCCCGCCGGGGGCGTGCGCGGGGTCGAGGTCCTCGGTCCACAAGCGCTGCAGCATGTGCCAGTCCTCCGGGTGCCCGGCGATTCCCGTGGCGAAGGCGTCGGCCAGCGCCTGTGTCATCACGGACGTCTTCTCGGCGCGCGTGCCTGACGCGGGAACCTCGACCGGGGGGTGGACCCGGCCCCGCATCATGGGCGGCGCGTCGTACCAGAGGGTGGCGGGCAGCAGCCGGGCGCCGGTGTGCTGGGCCAGCAGGGCGGGGCCGGCGGGCATGCGGGCGGCGTGGCCGAAGAAGCTCACCTCGACGCCCGAGGCGGACAGGTCGCGGTCGGCGACCAGGCAGACCAGACCGCCGTCGCGCAGCCGCCGGGCCAGGGTGCCGAAGGCGGAGCCGCCGCTGTGCGGCAGGACCTCCATGCCGAGGCCCTCGCGGTAGGCGACGAAGCGGTCGTACAGCGTCTCCGGCTTGAGGCGCTCGGCGACGGTGGTGAACGGTATGCCGAGCCTGGTGGTGAGCCAGGCGCCGGCGAGGTCCCAGTTGGCGAGGTGCGGGAGCGCCAGGACGACGCCCTTGCCGGCCGCCATGCCCTCGTCGAGGTGGTGCAGGTCCTTCACGGTGAGGGAGCCGGCGATGCGCTCGGGGCTCCAGGCGGGCAGCCGGAACGACTCCATCCAGTACCGCAGGTAGGACCGCATGCCCGCGCGGGACAGCTCGGCGAGCCGCTCCGGGCTCGCGTCCGGCACCACGCGCGCGTAGTTGCTCTCCAGCCGCAGCACGCCCTTGCCGCGCTGCTTCCAGGCGGCGTCGGCGATGGTCCGGCCGAGGCGCACGGCGACCGGCTCGGGCAGCCTCTTCACGGTGCTCCAGCCGGCGCCGTACAGGGCGTCGGCGAGCCGCTCGCGGGCGCTCACTGGGCGGCCTCGCTCCCCTGCGCCTGCCGCTCCGCGGCCTCCGCCTCGGCGGACTCGCGGCGCACGGTGACCACGCGCTGGATCAACGTGACGAGGCTGCCGACGGCGACGGCCCACAGGGCGACGGGCAGCAGGTACTGGATGCCGGGCACCCCGAACGCGTGCAGGCCCGCGAGCCCGGCCGCGACCAGCGAGATCACCAGCCGCTCGGCCCGCTCCACCAGCCCGTTGACGGCGACCGGCAGCCCGATCGACTCGCCGCGCGCCTTGGTGTACGACACCACCTGGCCGCTGGCCAGGCAGAAGATCGACACCGCGCACAGCACGTCGTCGTCGCCGGAGCCCGCGTACCACAGGGCGAAGCCGCCGAAGACCGCGCCGTCGGCGACCCGGTCCAGGGTGGAGTCCAGGAAGGCGCCCCAGCGGCTGGAGCGGCCCAGCTGCCGGGCCATGTTGCCGTCGACCAGGTCCGAGAAGACGAACAGCGTGATGACGACCGTGCCCCAGAAGAACTCGCCGCGCGGATAGAAGACCAGCGCACCGGCCACCACGCCCGCGGTGCCGAGGAGCGTGACCGTGTCGGGGCTGACCCCCCGCCGGATGAGAAACGCGGCGAACGGTGTGAGGACACGCGTGAAAAATGCACGCGCGTACTTGTTCAGCATGGCCTTCCCGACGGTCGGTGTGGCCGTGCGGCCCCTGCTGGCCACCGGCGGGCCCATCGTAGCCACGCGCGCGGGGGCGCGGCCGCGGGGCACCCGGGACGCCGTGCGCGGGCGCCGCCGTGCTCCCCGCCGCACCCCCGCGGACCGGGGCCGCGGCGGGGAGCACGTCCTTCGTATGGACGGGCCGTGACAGGAGTGGAAAGCTCGAAGAACCGCGGGCGCCGCCGGAGCCGCACCGCAGGCGATGCCCCCGGACGGGGTCCGGGGAAGGGTTCCACGGGTCCGCGCCCACAGTGACCTCACCGTGCACGGGAGGCAGGATCATGGGCGACAAGGCGCACACACACCCCGGGGCCGCCGGCAGGGCACAGGCGGCCGACCGTCCCACGTCCGTACGGAACGTGGTGCTGGTCGGCCACTCCGGATCGGGCAAGACGACTCTGGTGGAGGCCCTCGCGCTGACCGCGGGGGCGGTGAACCGGGCGGGCCGCGTGGAGGACGGCGGCACCGTCTCCGACTACGACGACATCGAGCACCGGCAACAGCGTTCGGTGCAGCTCTCCCTGGTGCCGGTGGAGTGGAACGGCATCAAGGTCAACCTCCTGGACACCCCCGGCTACGCCGACTTCGTCGGGGAGCTCAGGGCCGGTCTGCGAGCGGCGGACGCGGCCCTCTTCGTCGTCTCGGCCGCGGACGGCGTGGACGGCTCGACCCGCATGGTGTGGGACGAGTGCGCGGCGGTCGGCATGCCCCGCGCCATCGTGATCACGCACCTGGAGGCGGCCCGCGCCGACTTCGAGGAGATGACCCGGGTCTGCGCGGAGACCTTCGGCGGGGACGACCCGGACGCGGTGCTGCCGCTGTACCTGCCGCTGCGCGGTCCCGAGGGGCCGGACGGGCACGCGCCCGTGACCGGCCTGATCGGGCTGCTGACGCGCAAGCTGTTCGACTACTCCAGCGGCGAGCGCGTGGCGAACGAGCCGGTCGGGGACCAGGTGCCGCTGATCGAGGAGGCGCGCGGCCGGCTGATCGAGGGGATCATCTCCGAGAGCGAGGACGAGACCCTCATGGACCGCTACCTCGGCGGTGAGGACGTCGACGTCGAGACGCTGATCGACGACGCGGAGCGGGCGGTGGCGCGGGGCGTCTTCTTCCCCGTCCTGGCCGCCGCGCCCGCCGCCCCCGGCGCCCGCCAGGGACTCGGCACGGTGGAGCTGCTCGACCTGATCACGGGCGGCTTCCCGACCCCGCTGGAGCACGGCACCCCGCAGGTGACCGCGCCGGACGGCAGGCCGCGCGAGCTGAAGCCGTGCGACCCGGACGCCCCGCTGGTCGCGGAGGTCGTGAAGACCTCCTCCGACCCCTACGTGGGGCGGCTCTCGCTGGTGCGGGTCTTCTCCGGGACGCTGCGCGCCGACCAGACCGTGCACGTCTCCGGGCACGGTCTGACCGGCCGGGGCCACGAGGACCACGACGTCGACGAGCGGGTCGGCGCCCTGTCCACGCCGTTCGGCAAGCTGCAGCGGCCGGTGCCGCACGTCATCGCGGGCGATCTGGCGTGCGTGGCGAAGCTCTCCCGCGCGGAGACCGGCGACACCCTGTCCGCGAAGGACGACCCGCTGGTCATGGAGGCGTGGGAGATGCCGGACCCGCTGCTGCCGCTGGCCATCGAGGCGCACGGCAAGGCCGACGAGGACAAGCTGTCGCAGGGGCTGGCGCGGCTGGTGGCCGAGGACCCGACGATGCGGCTGGAGCAGAACCAGGACACCCACCAGGTGGTGCTGTGGTGTCTGGGCGAGGCGCACGCGGACGTGGCGCTGGAGCGGCTGCGCAGCCGGTACGGCGTGCAGGTCGACGTGGTGCCGCACCGGGTGTCGCTGCGGGAGACGTTCGGCGGCCCGGCCTCCGGACGCGGCCGGCACGTCAAACAGTCCGGCGGGCACGGGCAGTTCGCGATCTGCGAGATCGAGGTGGAGCCGCTGCCGAACGGCTCGGGCATCGAGTTCGTGGACAAGGTGGTCGGCGGCGCCGTGCCCCGGCAGTTCATCCCCTCGGTGGAGAAGGGCATAAGGGCTCAGGCCCTGAAGGGAGTCGCCACCGGGCATCCGCTCATCGACGTGCGGGTGACCCTGCTGGACGGCAAGGCGCACTCGGTGGACTCCTCCGACGCCGCGTTCCAGACGGCGGGCGCGCTGGCCCTGCGGGAGGCCGCCGCGGACGCGAAGATCCTCCTGCTGGAGCCGGTGGCCGAGGTGTCCGTGCTGGTCGGTGACGACTACGTGGGCGCCGTGATGAGCGACCTGTCCGGCCGGCGCGGCCGCGTGCTGGGCACCGAGCAGTCGCCCGGCGGGCGCACGCTGATCCGGGCGGAGGTGCCGGAGATCGAGATCGGCCGGTACGCCGTCGACCTGCGGTCGCTGTCGCACGGCACCGCCCGCTTCAGCCGCCGCTACGTCCGGCACGAGCCCATGCCGCCGCAGGTCGCGGAACGGGTCAAGGGGGAGGCGCGCGCGGCCTCGTGACGCGCCGGGGCGCCCGCCGGCCGTTCCGGCGGGCGCCCGCGTGCGCGGTCACGCTCCCGGTTCGCTCCGTATCGCCTCCCCCGTGCCGGAGAACGGCTTGGAACGACCCCCGGCGGACGGCGGCGGCTGCCTATACGCTGAACACCTGATCAACAGGTGTGCGCAGCACGGAAGTCGGGAAGGCCGCAAGACGACAGTCGCGGCGATCGGGGGCGGGAATGACCGTTGAGAGCGGTTTCGCGGATTTCTTCGGTCCGCAGGTACCGCGCACGGGCGACGAGGGCCAGACACCCACCCTCGCGCTGGCCTCGGCGGCCTACCGGGACAACGAGGCCGAGGAGATACTCAAGGCCAACAGCGAGTGGCACAAGTCGGCGGTCGGCAAGCCGCGCGTCAAGCTGTTCCGGCCCAATCTGGGCGAGGCGTTCTCCCGGGCGATCATCGACCGGATGCTGGGCTCCGGCCGCGCCCCGCTCATCCAGTCCTTCGGCACCCAGCCCCAGGTGGTGGTCGAGCACGCGCTGGCGGCGCACCGCATCCGCCGGGAGCGCGACAACTGGCTGACCGCCGTGATGGTCCTGTGCGGGCTGCTGTTCCTGCCCGGCCTGCTCGTGTGGTTGCTGGTGTTCCAGATCCGCACGACGATGGCCAAGCGCGAGGACAAGCGGGCCGGCGCGCTCGCCACCACCCTGCTGGTGGGCGTCGGCGCCCTCGCCGTGCTGTTCCTGCTGCGCATGCCGTTCGACGGCTTCTGGGGCTGGTACGCGCGCGCGTCCGTGGTGGCCCCGGTGCTGGGCTGGTTCTGGGCCAAGCGGATCTGCGAGCGGACCGCCCGTGACCTGCGGGAGCGCTGGGAGAGCCTGCTGTCCGGCGGCAGCGTCGGCGCCAAGGTGCCCGAGGCGGTGCCGAGCAGTCCCGGCGAGACGGCGGCCGAGCAGCTCCGCCAGTCGCTGGCCCGGCTGAGCGCCGAGCAGCAGTCCAACTCCGCCTTCTACGCCGGTCCCAAGGGCATCCTCGGCATGGGCACGCGCTGGGGCAGCTGGCAGCTCGCCGAGGACCTGGTGCCGGCCGACCCCGGCCGGGAGATCCACCCGTTCCGCAGCTGGGACGTCATCAAGGCCATCCACGACCGGCTCCGCATGCTGGAGCGCGGCCCGCTGAACACGGGCGGCTTCCCCAAGCCGTCGATACGCCACTGGATCGTCACGCCCATCGGGGAGAACGCCACGTCGGTGTCCCGGCCCGAGGGCACGGACGTCGAGGCGTACCAGGTGAAGCCGCACGCCGTGCAGGAGATCTGCAACAAGCAGCAGTTCGGCGCGGGCGACCGGCACTACCTGGGCGTGCAGTGGACCCTGTGGGACGGCCAGCTGGTGATCACGATGCTGATCACGGTGACCGTGCTGCACGAGACGCTGCGCATCGAGGTCACCGGGCACGCCCTGGGACCGGTGCACTCGCTGTTCACCACCAAGCCGGCGGCCAAGGAGAAGGAGGTCCAGAAGTCGATCAAGTTCTGGGAGACCCGGAAGGTCAAGCTCCCGCTGGTCGACTCGGACGAGGTGGTACGGCTGGCCGCCCGCGCGCCCCTGACCAACTACCCGCCGCTGCTGTACTGGCTCGGCGGCAAGCTGAGCCTGCCCGAGCCGTTCGGGCTGCGCCATGCCTGGGCGGACAAGCCCTGGCGGCACCGGTTCATGGCGGACGACGCGCTGCGGGCGGCGACGCCGGTGCTGCGCGTGGTGCACTCCGCGGCGCTCAAGGTGCTGGAGGAGAACGGCGTGAACACCGAGAAGTTCGGCTCCCGCTCCTCGTCCCTGTCCACGGCGGTGCAGGACGCGACACCGCGCAAGGCCGACCTGTACGACGCGTAGGCGAGGACGGGCGGGGTGCACGGGACGGACCCCGCCCCGTGGCCGGGCGTCAGGCCGTCGGCCAGGCCTCCGCCAGCATCTTGCGGGTGTCGCCCAGCAACTGCGGCAGCACCTTGGTGTGGCCGATGACCGGCATGAAGTTGGTGTCGCCGCCCCAGCGCGGGACAACGTGCTGGTGCAGGTGGGCGGCGATGCCCGCGCCCGCGACCGTGCCCTGGTTCATGCCGATGTTGAAGCCGTGGGCGCCCGACGCCGTGCGCAGCGCCGTCATCGCCTGCTGGGTGAGCACGGCGAGCTCCGCCGTCTCCTCCACGGTCAGCTCGGTGTAGTCGGCCACGTGCCGGTACGGCACGGTCATCAGATGGCCGCCGGTGTACGGGTACAGGTTGAGCACCGCGTACACCAGCTCGCCGCGGCGCAGGATCAGCCCGTCCTCGTCGGACTCGGCCGGGAGGGAGCAGAAGGGGCAGCCGTCGCCGGGGCCGCTCGGCTTGTTCTCGCCCTGGATGTAGGCCATCCGGTGGGGCGTCCACAGACGCTGGAACGCGTCCTGCGTCCCCACTCCCAACTGCTGCTCCGGCTCACTCGTCATGCGTGCAGCATAGGGCGTGTCCGGCGGCACGCGGAAAAGGCCCCCGGGAGATCCCGGGGGCCCCGGCGCCGTGCGCGGGTCAGACCTGCGCCCGCTCCTCGACGACCTTGGCGATCTTGGCGATGGCCTCGTCGACGGGGATGCCGTTCTCCTGCGAGCCGTCGCGGTAGCGGAAGGAGACCGCTCCGTTCGCCATGTCCTCGTCGCCCGCGATGACCATGAAGGGCACCTTCTGCTTCTGGGCGTTGCGGATCTTCTTCTGCATCCGGTCCGAGGAGGAGTCGACCTCGACGCGCAGGCCCCGCTTGCGGGCCGCGTCCGCGAACTCCTCCAGGTACTCGACGTGCGCGTCGCCGATCGGGATGCCGAGCGCCTGGACGGGGGCGAGCCAGGCCGGGAAGGCGCCCGCGTAGTGCTCGAGGAGCACCGCGAAGAACCGCTCGATGGAGCCGAACAGCGCGCGGTGGATCATGACCGGACGCGTCTTGGAGCCGTCCGCGGCCGTGTACTCCAGGTCGAAGCGCTCCGGCAGGTTGAAGTCGAGCTGGATGGTCGACATCTGCCAGGTGCGGCCGATGGCGTCCTTGGCCTGGACCGAGATCTTCGGGCCGTAGAAGGCGGCGCCGCCCGGGTCCGCCACGAGCTCCAGGTTCTGCTTCTCGGCGACCTGGCGCAGCGTCTCGGTCGCCTCCTCCCAGGCCTCGTCGGAGCCGACGAACTTCTCCGGGTCCTTGGTGGACAGCTCCAGGTAGAAGTCGGTCAGGCCGTAGTCGCGCAGCAGGTTCAGGACGAAGGTGAGGGTCCTGTCGAGCTCCTCGGACATCTGCTCGCGGGTGCAGTAGATGTGCGCGTCGTCCTGGGTGAAGCCGCGGGCCCGGGTCAGGCCGTGCACCACACCCGACTTCTCGTACCGGTACACGGTCCCGAACTCGAAGAGGCGCAGCGGCAGTTCGCGGTAGGAGCGGCCGCGCGCGTCGAAGATCAGGTTGTGCATCGGGCAGTTCATGGGCTTGAGGTAGTAGTCCACGCCCTCGTCGAGCTGCATGGGCGGGTACATGCCGTCGGCGTACCAGTCCAGGTGGCCCGAGGTCTCGAAGAGCTTCCCCTTCGTCGCGTGCGGGGTGTAGACGAACTCGTAGCCCTCCTCCTCGTGGCGGCGCCGCGAGTAGTCCTCCATGACCCGGCGGACGATGCCCCCCTTGGGGTGGAAGACGGCGAGGCCGGAGCCGATCTGCTCCGGGATGGAGAACAGGTCCAGCTCGCTGCCCAGCTTGCGGTGGTCGCGCTTCTCGGCCTCGGCGAGGAACTCCAGGTGCGCCTTCAGCTCCTCCTTGGAGGGCCAGGCGGTGCCGTAGATGCGCTGGAGCATCGGGTTCTTCTCGCTGCCGCGCCAGTAGGCGGCGGCGTTGCGCATCAGCTTGAACGCCGGGATGTTCCGGGTGGTGGGCAGGTGGGGACCGCGGCAGAGGTCCTTCCAGCACAGCTCGCCGGTCCTGGCGTCCAGGTTGTCGTAGATCGTCAGCTCACCGGCGCCGACCTCGACGTCCGCGCCGTCGTCGGACGAGGCGGCGCCCTTGAGGCCGATCAGCTCCAGCTTGTACGGCTCGTCGGCGAGCTCCTCGCGGGCTGCCTCGTCGGTCACCACGCGGCGGGAGAAGCGCTGGCCGCGCTTCTGGATCTCCTGCATCTTCTTCTCGATGGCCTTGAGATCCTCGGGCGTGAAGGGCTTCTCCACGTCGAAGTCGTAGTAGAAGCCGTCCCGCACCGGCGGGCCGATGCCCAGCTTGGCCTCGGGGAACAGCTCCTGCACGGCCTGGGCCATCACGTGCGCGGTGGAGTGGCGCAGGATGTCGAGGCCGTCCTCGGAGGAGATCTCGACGCCCTCGACGGTCTCGCCGTCCCTGACCTCGTACGAGAGGTCCTTGAGCTCTCCGGCCACGCGCGCGGCGATGACGGAACGCTCGCCGGCGAAGAGCTCGGCGGCCGTAGTGCCCGTCGTCACCACGCGTTCTTCCCGCTCGGAATCGCGTTGGATGATCACACGGACGTCTGACACCGGTCTCTCCTGACTGAAGGCTGTGGTCGCGGCGCCGTACCGGAGCGCGCGCATGGGTGCGATCGTACCGACCCGGGACCGGTCGAGGCGAAATCAGCCGTCGCGGGCCGGGCCGCGGGCCTCGCCGAAGCCGCCCGCGCGTCCGCACCGGCGGGCCCGTGAGGAGCGCGTGTCCGGCGGTCCGGTGACCGTCTCCGCCGGGCGTGACGCGGAGACGGCCGGCACGGTGCGCCCGCGAGCACCCGCAGCCGCACCGTGCCGCCGCCCGCGACCGGGACCGTGTGCCGGCGAGCGGCCGGTGTGCGCTCCGGCGGCGGTCCGCCCCGTTCGGGCTGCGCGACGGCCGCGGTCAACCGCCGTCCGGAACAGCCGGATCCCTGCGCGGTTCGCCGAACTGCCCCCGGAGTAGTGCGCGAACAGTCCGGGTATCACCGGTCAGAGCAGTGCGCGGTACGTCGACTGCTGCTGGTGAGCGAGGGGTTGGTGGGTATGACGTGCTGGTACGAGGGGCCGCTGGCCGCCTTCGACACGGAGACCACGGGCGTGGACGTCGAGAACGACCGGATCGTGTCGGCCGCCCTCGTCGTCCAGGACGCGCCGGGCGCCCGGCCGCGGACGACCCGCTGGCTGGTGAACCCGGGCGTGCCGGTGCCGGCCGCCGCGACCGAGGTGCACGGGCTGACGGAGGAGCACCTGCGGCGCAACGGCCGCTGGCCCGCGCCGGTGATGTACGAGGTGGCGCAGGCGCTGGCGGAGCAGGCGGCCGTGGGCCGGCCGGTGGTGGTGATGAACGCACCGTTCGATCTGACGCTGCTGGACCGGGAGTTGCGCCGGCACCGGGCGTCGTCGCTGGCCCGCTGGTTCGAGCGGACGCCGCTGCTGGTGCTGGACCCGCGGGTGCTGGACAAGCATCTGGACCGCTACCGCGAGGGCCGCCGCACGCTGGCCGATCTGTGCGCGCACTACGAGGTGGAGCTGGAGGAGGCGCACGAAGCGGCGGCGGACGCGGCGGCCGCGCTGGAGGTCACCCGGGCGGTGGGCCGCCGGTTCGCGTCCCGGCTGGAGCGGCTGTCCCCCGGTGAGCTGCACACCTTGCAGGCGCTGTGGCACGCGGCGCAGGCGCGGGGCCTGCAGGCGTGGTTCCAGCGCACCGGCACGGATGAGGTCGTCGATCCGGCCTGGCCCCTGCGCCCGGACCTGCCGGCAGCCGCCTGACCTGGGGAATCGAGCTCGCGACGACGCCTTTGCCGCGCACAACACCAAAAAGAGCGACGTGGTCCGTCGTGGACGGACACACGTCGCTCTCCCGAGCGTGGGCGATACTGGGTTCGAACCAGTGACCTCTTCGGTGTGAACGAAGCGCTCTCCCACTGAGCTAATCGCCCGGGAACGCACTGAACCATACAGGCCCGGGGACGCTTCCTTCAAACCGCTCGCAGGTGCGCCGCCAGTCCGCGCCGGCCGGCCCGCAGCATCAGCGCGTGGTTGGCCCGGAAGAGGGGCCGCCCGGGCACGGCCAGCAGGCGCAGCAGCCGCGCCCGGACGTCGACCTCCTGTTCGTAGTGGGCGAGGCAGCCGTGGGCGCCCAGATCGGTGACGGTCCAGCGCGCCCAGCCGTCGATGTCGCCGGACAGCCCGGCCTCCAGCACGCCGCTCTCCCGGTCCCGCCGCCCCTCGCGCAGGGTGAAGGTCAGGTCGTACGGGAGCACGGAGCGGATCGTGACGATGCCGGTGGTGTCGTCGAGGCGGGCGACCTCCCGCACCTGCGGCCACCACCGGGGGTAGTCCTCGATGCGCTCCAGTACGCCGTACACGGTCACGGCGGGCGCGGACAGGGTCCACACACTGCGGAAGCGGTAATGGTTCCGGTCCATGTACGGAGTGTGCCCGCCCGCGCCCGGCTCGTGCGTCACGGCATGCGGTCTCCCAGGAGTGCGAGGTTCTCGATGGCGGCGAGCGCGTAGAGGGCGGTGTCGTTGGTGGAGACCCAGGGGGCCTCGCCGCCGGCGACCAGGGCGGTGGGGCCGCTCACCTTCTCGGTCGTCCAGGGCGCGGACTCCTTGTAGCCGTCGGAGTCGTAGAACTTCTTCCACGCCCGCTGCGCCAGCGCCTCGTCGCCGGTCCGGACGGCGGCGTAGGCGTCGAGCCGGGAGTGGCCCTGGAAGAGGATCAGGCTGCCGAAGTCTCTGCCGTAGCGTGCGGCCTGCTCCGCCTTGGTGGCGTTGAAGTAGCGGCAGTAGTCGTAGTACGCCTGCTCGAACTCGGGCATGTCGACGAGGTCGATCAGTTCGGCGCACAGCTCGTTCAGGCCGAAGACGGCGGACAGGTGGGACACCTCGACCTTCGGCGTGTCCGCGACGGCGAACCGGCCGGTGCCGAGGTCGTACAGGCCGCTGCCCTGGACGAAGCCGTTGGGCTGGGCGGCGATGGTCTCCATGGTGGAGAGCACGCGCGCCCGGGCCTTCTCCCACTTGGGGCCCTTGCGTTCCCACTCGGTGAGCCAGGCGGAGACCAGGCCGCTCCAGTCGGTGCCGAAGCCGATGGACAGGGCGCCCGGGTCGGGGGTGTACGGCTCGGTGCGGATCTTGCGCAGCGGGTCGAGGGCGAGGAAGGTCTCGTCGCTGTCGACATTGGCGTGCATGAGGTCGCCGGTGCGTTCGTCGGCGGTGAGGAAGTAGTGGAAGCGGCGGTAGGTGGTGTTGGCGATGCGCTGCTGCTTGGCGCTGTCGGCGTAGTGCTGGACGCCGTGCCGGGTGCCGAGCCCGGCCCACTCGCCGAGATGGTAGACGTCGACCTCGCCGGTGTGGCGGGTCATCGCCTCGGCGAAGCGGAAGATGTCGGCGCGGCCTGAGCGCAGGTAGGCGTACCAGAGCCACAGGTCGGGCGAGAGCTCGCTGTTGTCCCAGGCGTAGCCGCCGACGTCGTAGCGCCACTGGTGCCGGACGGTGTCGTAGGTGTGCATGATGTCGCCGTAGTCCCAGAAGCCGTACCAGCGGCGCTGCTCCACCTGGTCCTTGTAGTAGGTGAAGAGGAAGTCGAGGTGGTCCTCGATCTTCGCCTTGGCGGGGGTGGAGCGGTCGGGCTCGGCGAACAGGCCCTTGCCGAAGACGCCGGCGGCGATCAGCTGCCGGGGCGGCGCGGCGAGCTGCGGCAGCACCCGTACGGCCCGCGCCCGGGCGGCGAGCTGTTCGGCGCCCGGGGTGGCGGCGTCGGCCCAGAACAGCAGCTCGGAGGTGCGGGCGATGCCGTAGGGGGTGCCGAAGCCGGGCTCGTAGTCCTCGTAGGTGATGTTGAGGCCCTCGAGCTGTTCGGGGAAGGTGTCCTGGCCCATGCCGTCGTGGTAGAAGCGCAGGTCCATGGGCTGGGCCTCGGGCGACCAGAGCCAGAGGGTGACCTCGGCGGTGTCGGTGTGCGCGTTCCGGATGTCGAGCTGGGCGGGGTACTTCTCCCAGAAGTCGCGCAGTCCGAAGGAGAGGCCGCCGCTGACGCCGCCGGCGTACCCGAATCCGGAGGCGCGCCGCCCGCCGCCGGCGCCGATCCAGCCGTGACCCTTCCTGGTGCGCTTGCGGACGGTGAAGCCGTCGGCGGAGAGCTGGGAGAGGGTGTAGTCGCCCCATTCGGGGATGTACTGCAGGCGGCTGGTGACGCGCTGGTCCCAGGTGGTCGGGTCGGGCAGCTTGCGGCCCTCGAACTGGGCCTCCTGCACGGCGGTGCCGGGGTCGCGGCGCAGTCCGGTGATGCCCTTGACCGCCTCCCGCAGCAGTCCGTCGCCCTCGCCGCCGAGCCGGATGTGCCGGTCGTACGCCGCGTCGCGCAGCGGGACGGAGAAGCGGACGCCGATGCCGCGCACGAAGTCGCCCTTGGCGCGGCCGGGTTCCTGCTTCCCGTCGTAGGTGACGGTGTGCACCATGCGGAAGGAGTCGGCTCCCGCGTGGAAGTAGAGGCGCACGGAGAAGGGCAGCAGGGTGTCGCGGCCCTTGCGGTGGGTGCCGTCGACGCGGACGACCGCCCGGACGGGGCCGTCCTGCTCGACGGTGAGGCCGGAGATCGTGCCGTCGAACCGCTCGGTCCTGACGGTGGTGCGGTCGCCGTCCTCGATCTCGGGCTGGCGCAGCACGACGAGGCGCCCGTCGCGGGCGATCTCGGTGGAGCCGCGGGTGACCGACCTGACGAGGGTGTCGCCGGTGGTGCCGATCCGGGCGGTGATGACGCCGGTGGAGACGGTGACGGTGGCGCCGCGCCGGGTCACGGTGACCTTCTTCTCGGGCGCGGCGGGCGTACCGGCCTTCAGGGTGAGCCGACCGGTTCCCGAACTGACGGCGTGGGCGGTCCACTTGAGGGAGCCGTCGGGCCAGTGGGCGAGCGGCCAGGTCTGGACGGGGACGTCGTTGCCGTCGGCGTCCGTCACGGAGAAGGTCTGGCCCTCCGGATGGGCGCCGCGGGGCCAGGGGACGCCGACGGTGGAGCCGGGGGCGGCGCCCAGGCCGCCCTCCTCCAGCCAGTCCAGGGTCACCGGGTCGGCGCCGGCGGGTGCGGCGGGAGGCGCCGCGGCGGCGTTCCGCTCGCCGAGGGCCCAGCCGGCCGGGGCGGCGGCTGTGGCGACGGCGGCCGCCTTGATGAGGGATCTGCGGGGGATGGGGGACATGGCCCTTCCTTTCCATTGCGAGGGCTGCACAGTGATGTCAAGGGCATGACAGACAGAGGTGTGGCGCCGAAGCGCCCGCCCCGGCAGGGGCGCCGCCCGTCAGCGGCGCCGGTGACGTTCCTCCACGGCGACGGCGGCCGCCGCGACGGCCCCCAGCACGGGGACCGCGAGAGGGGTGCTGAACCAGGCGGAGCAGCCCGCGACGGCCAGTCCGCCGATGAGCAGGAAGGATCCGGCGGGGTCCCGTACGGTGTGCCGTCCGGCCCGCGCCATGAGCGGCCGCCAGGAGAGGCCGGGCCGCCACAGCGCCGCCGCGCGCAACAGCGCGGCGGCCGCCCCGATGAGCGCGAGCACCCCGACGGCCCCGACCAGCGGCCCGCCCGGCAGCCCCGCCCGCACGGCGCGCAGGTCGGTCCACACGACGGCGACAGCCGCCCACCCGGCGAGTCCGACGAGCCAGCCGCCGCGCACCGCCACCCGGAAATCGGCCGTGAACTCCCGCCATCCCCCCTGCTCATGGGCGAGGTGGCGGCGCAGGTGCCGGGCCCCCGCCGCCAGCGCGGCGGGGTAGGTGACCAGCGGCAGCGCGGCCAGCGCGATCCACACGCCGGTCAGCAGGCACTCGGCGAAGAGCGCGAACCTCCCCCAGGCCCTCGACCCGGTGTGTGCCAGGGACGTCGTCACCGCACTCAGCCCTTCAGTCCGGAGGTCGCCATGCCGTCGATGAGGTACCGCTGGAAGGCCAGGAAGAAGGCCAGCACCGGCAGCAGCGCCACCAGCGACATGGCGATCATGCCGCCGTAGTTGGCGAGCCCTTCCTGGTCGACGAACATTTTCAGCCCGAGGGAGACGGTGTACTTGCCGGGTTCGTTGAGGTAGATCAGCGGGCCCATGAAGTCGTTCCAGGCGTTGATGAAGGTGAAGATGGCACTGGTGATCAGCGCGGGCCGGCACAGCGGCAGCACGATGGACCAGTAGATGCGCGGATGCCCGCAGCCGTCGAGCCGGGCCGCCTCGTCGAGCTCCCGGGGCAGGTTCCGCATGAACTGCACCATCAGGAAGACGAAGAACGCCTCCGTGGCCAGGTACTTCCCCAGCAGCAGCGGGGTGTACGTGTTGATCATGTCCAGGTTGCGGAACAGCACGTACTGCGGGATCAGCAGCACGTGGTACGGCAGCAGCAGCGTGCCGATCATCAGTGTGAAGAGCAGGTTCCGCCCGGCGAACCGGATCTTGGCGAAGGCGTACGCGGTGAGCGAGCAGGAGACCAGGATGCCGATCACCGAACCGACCGCGAGAAACAGCGAGTTGAGGAAGAAGGTGGAGATGGGGATGTCCGCGATGCCGTCGGCGAGGCTGGTGTAGTTGGACACGATCGGGTCGGCCGGGAACAGGTCCAGGCTGCCGACGATGTCCTCGCTCCGCTTGAACGACCCGCCGACGACCCACACCACCGGGTAGAGGATCACCGCGAGGAGCGCCAGCGCCCCGATGTGCCAGGCGAGCGAGCCGGGCAGCCGGCGCCGCAGGGCGCCCTTCGGCGACGGGGCGCGTGTGGTGTCGGTGGCCTGTGCGGTCATCGGCCGCCCTCCTCGTAGTGCACCCAGCGCTTCTGCGACCAGAACAGCACCGCCGTGACCAGGGCGACCGCGACCAGCAGCATCCACGCCATGGCGGAGGCCAGGCCCATCCGGCTGTTCTCGAAGCCCTGGACGTACAGGTAGCAGGTGTAGACCATGGATCCGTCCGCCGGACCGCAGGCGTTGCCGCCGGCGCCGCCGCCGATGATGTAGGCGGAGCTGAAGATCTGGAACGAGTGGATCGTCTCCAGCAGGACGTTGAAGAACAGCACCGGCGAGATCATCGGCAGGGTGATGCTCCAGAACTGCCGCAGGGTGCCGGCCCCGTCCACGTCGGCCGCCTCGTACAGCTCGCGCGGCACCTGCTTCAGCCCGGCCAGGAAGATGACCATCGGCGCGCCGAACTGCCAGACCGTCAGGGCGACCAGGCTGTAGATGATGAGGTCCGGGTCGCCGGTCCAGCCGCCGGCGTCGATGCCGAACACCTGCTGCGTCCGGTCGACGACGGCGTCGTCCGAGAAGATCGCCTTCCAGACGATGGCGACGGAGACGCTGGCCCCGATCAGCGACGGCGCGTAGAAGGCGGCCCGGTAGAAGGCCTGCCCGCGCCGCTTCTGCGCGAGCAGCAGGGCCACACCGAGGGCGACGAGCAGCTTGACCGGCGTGCCGACGACGACGTACCAGAGGGTGACGCGCACCGAGTGGCGCCAGCGCGGGTCGGCGAACATCTCGGAGAAGTTGTCCAGGCCGATCCAGCGCGGGGCGTCGAACAGGTTGTAGTCGGTGAAGGCGAAGTACAGCGAGGCGGCCATCGGGCCCGCCGTCAGCAGCAGGAACCCGGCGATCCACGGGGACATGAAGAGGTAGCCGGCCAGGTTCTCCCGACGGCCCCGCCGCTTCGGGGCGGCGGGGCGCGGGGGCGTGTCCGGGCCGTGCCGCGGCTCGGGATCCTTCGCCCGGACCTCCGTCGCAGGGGCGTGTGTCACGGCGTTTCCCCTCAGCCGCTGAGGGCGGTCTTCGACTCGTTGAAGAACTGCTCGACGGCGTCGGCCACCGACCGCTTGCCCAGCCCCAGCTCCTCGCCGATGCGCAGGAACGCGGCCTCGCAGATGTCGGCGCCGTTCGGGTGCGGGGTGATGGGCTCCAGCACACCCGCCTCGACGAGGGACTCCTCGTAGGCGGCGATCGCCTTGTTCACCGGGTCGGTGGGCCGGTACGCCTCGTACTGGGCCGTGGTGGCGGGCACACCGCGGTCGTAGCCCATGATCGTGGCGACCTCGGGGTCGTGCACCATGAAGTCGATGAACTTCGCGACCTCCACCGGGTGCTGGGTGCGCCGGGAGGCGCTGAGCATCAGCGAGCCGAGGTACTGGCCGGTCCGCCTGCCGTCGGTGGTGGGGATGGGCGCGAGTCCGTACTCGCTCCTGCCCTCGGAGGTGTAGCGGACGGTGAAGTTGTCCCAGGTGAACTCGCTGCCCGCGAGTTCGGCGGAGAGCGCCGACTTGGGCTTGACCTGCGCGACCTTCTTGGGGTCGGCGAAGAGGCCGGACTTCACGCCCTTCTCCGCCTTCGTCCACCACCGGGTCAGGTCCGCCTCGGTGAAACCGAGGCCGTCCTCGGTGAAGAAGGCTGTGCCGTTCTGACGCAGGTACAGGTCGTAGAGGTACATGACGCCGTACATGCCGCTGTCGCCGGCCCGGCCCGCCCGGTCGCGCACTCGCGCCATCGCCTCGTCGAAGTCGTCCCACGTCCAGCCCATTTCGGGCGTGATCCCGGCGCGGGCGTAGACGGGCTTGTCGATGACGAGGGCCATCGAGTTGGAACCCACGGGCACGCCGAGAAGTCTGCCGTCGATCTCGCCGAACTTCTCCAGGCCCGCCCGGAAACCCTCCATCCGCAGGTTGCCGGCCTTCACCTGCTCATGGAGATCGAGGAGCACATTCTTCGCGTCGTATTTACGGAGGAATCCGATGGCATTCTGGAAGACGTCCGGCGGATTCCCGCCGGAGGCCTGTGTGTTGAACTTCTTCCAGAAATCCGTGTACGGCTGGAAGTCGGTCTTGACCTTGATCTTCGGATACTTCTTCTCGAAGAGATCGATGGTCCTGTTGATGCGCCGCGCCCGGTCCTCGGCACCCCACCAGGCATAACGGATCGTCACCGTTCCGTCTCCGGAACCGCTTCCGCCACCGCAGGCGGTCGCCGCCGCGCCGAGCCCCGTGACGGCGAGCGAGGCTCCCGCCACTTTGAGGACCGTCCGCCTCTCCACACCCTTGCCCTGCTGCATACGAGCCTCCCCGCGACGTTCCCGACCGCTCATGAATCGTTTCAAGTAAGCGCTTGCTGGCACAAGGTACGGAGGCCTCATGGGCGCGTCAATGATTCGGACAGGAATTGATGGCGGGCCCTCGCGGGGGCGTGGCGGCGGGCGCGTCCGGCGAAGATCCGGGCCGGGAGGGAAAGCGGCAGGTCCCCGCGCCCGCGACCGACCGGCCGAACAGCGCGGCGGCGGCCGCGGCGGGCCGCGCGGAAGGTCACGGTTGGGTGAACGCGGGCGAAGCGGAACGGCGTGAGGGCCGCAGCGGGAGCGCCCTGCCGCACACGACGAAGCGGTCCGGCTCACTGTCGGTGAGCCGGACCGCTTGATCCGGTGGGCGATACTGGGTTCGAACCAGTGACCTCTTCGGTGTGAACGAAGCGCTCTCCCACTGAGCTAATCGCCCGGGCGCAGGAAGAACATTACCCCATGTCAGGGGGTGCCCGTGACCACCGGGGACCGGGCGGCCCGACCCCCGGCGCCCGTCACTGGTCCTTGATCTTCCAGGGCATCTGCAGACCGAACTTCCACAGGTAGAAGCCGGCCAGCGCGGCCACGACCACCAGGCCGACCGAGGTCAGAATGATGTTGCGGCGCCGCACCTTGGGGTCCAGCGCCCGCTGGGCGGCCTCCGTGACCTTGCGCTTGGTCCAGCGCAGCACCAGCTGGGCCCAGACGAACTCGGTCGCCCAGATCGCCATGCCACCGAAGATCACGACCCACCCCGGACCGGGCAGCACCAGCATCAGCACGCCGGCCACCACCACGGCCAGACCGACGACGAACACCCCCACCTGCCAGCTCAGGTGCAGCGCGCGCCGCGCCTTCACGAATTCGGGCGCCCTCGACCCGAGCCCCCGCTCGTCCTGACGCTCGCTCTCGTCCACCGTCACCCCGTGGGCCGCGATCACGGCCTCGCCGGACTTGTTACTCCCCGTGTTCATGCAGCCCAACACTACCGGAGCCGAAGACGTCACCGGAACGGGCGCGGGGTCCGAACGATCTCTCGGCCGGAAGAGTTACGTAATCCCACGCAAAACACGCAGAGGGGTTTACAACGGCACCGTAGGTGGCATGTCGATTTCGCCGACGTGCGAATCCCCGAGCGCACACTGAGCGAAAGGCCCTGGCGCTTATGAACACCACGGTCAGCTGCGAGCTGCACCTGCGCCTCGTTGTGTCGAGCGAGTCCTCCCTGCCTGTCCCCGCAGGCCTGCGGTACGACACGGCCGACCCCTACGCCGTGCACGCCACCTTCCACACCGGAGCCGAGGAAACCGTCGAGTGGGTGTTCGCCCGCGACCTCCTCGCCGAGGGACTTCACCGCCCCACGGGCACCGGCGACGTCCGCGTCTGGCCGTCGCGCAGTCACGGCCAGGGCGTCGTGTGCATCGCCCTGAGCTCTCCGGAGGGGGAGGCCCTGCTGGAGGCCCCGGCACGGGCTCTGGAGTCCTTCCTGAAGCGCACCGACGCCGCCGTGCCGCCCGGCACGGAGCACCGGCACTTCGACCTCGATCAGGAGCTCTCGCACATCCTGGCGGAAAGCTAGGCGAGGCCCGCGAAGCCGCCCGGCGCCGTCGACTCGGGGTGACGGCTCGGGCCCGGACAGCCGCATACGGGACGCAGCCGCATACGGCTCACACACCGGCGCCGAGCCGCGGGTCGCCGCGGCTCGGCGCCGGTGTGCTGTGCGGGGCGCCGGGGCGCGGGCACGCCTGGCGTCGGAGGCGGGTGCCTGGTCGGGGCGGACGCGTGGCCACAGGGCTGCCCGGCATCATGTGTGCGCCGGGGCGGGGTGAGCGCGCGCCGAGGCGCATCCGCACCCGATCGAGGGCTGCCACGGGCGCGCCTGGAAGCGGGCCGACCGTCGGACCGGGCTGGGTGCGCGAGCGCGGGGGCCTGCGCACACCCGTGCGGCGCCGGAGGCACGGGGCGGTGCTGCCCGGCGTCGAGCATGCGCCCGCCCGTTCGAGGCCGGGCGCGGACGCGTCCGAGGGGCGTGCGCGCCGGCTCGGGGGCGTGGGCGATGGGAGACGGGTGCGCACGCCGGGTCCGGGCCGGAGGCGTGGGGCGCCGGGGGAACGGGGCGCGCGCAGCCGCCCGGGGGGACGACGCGTGGGTGGGCGCGGTGTCCTGCCAGGGCTGCCCGGGGCCGGGTGTGGGCGCGCCCGGAGGGTGTGGGCCGCGCACTCGGGAGGGCCCGGGAACCCGCGGGCGCCGTTCCGCGTTGGATTCGAAGCCATGTGCGGAGCAGGGAGGTGCGGGGTGCGCCGGAGCCATTACCATCGGCCACCATCGGCGGGCGCCCGCCCGACCCCCAGGCCAGGGAGCGAATCGTGCTGATCACCCATGACACCCGGTGCGCGCTGAGCACCGTGGTGGACCTGGTGAACACCGCACCGGAGGACGACGGGACACCGGACGGACTGCCGGACGTCCCGGCCCTCGACGCGTTCGTGCGGGACCACGAGGTCAGTGAGGTCGGGGTGCTCACCGAGTTCGACCTGGCCGCGGTGCGCAAGATCCGGGCGCGGTTCGCCGCGGTGTTCGCCGCCCCCGACGCCCGCAGCGCCGCCACGATGATCAACGAGCTGATCGCGGCCGCCGGCACCACGCCCCGGCTCACCGACCACGACGGCTACGACTGGCACGTGCACTACTTCGCCCCCGGCGCCTCCGTGGCCGATCATCTGGCCGCCGACTGCGGGATGGCGCTGGCGTTCTTCGTGGTCGCCGGCGAGCAGGAGCGCCTGCGTCGCTGTGAGGCGCCGGACTGCAGACACGCCTTCGTCGACCTGTCCCGCAACCGCTCGCGCCGCTACTGCGACAGCCGCACCTGCGGCAACCGGCTGCACGTGGCCGCCTACCGGGCGCGCCGCAAGGAGGCGGCGGGCTGACCGGTCCCGGCCGCCACGGACCGTCACCGCGGATGCCGGGCCGACGCGGCCCCGACGGGTGACGCCGGGGAACCGCGGGTACGGCTCACAGCCACAGCAGATCGTGCAAGGCGGCCGTGAGAAGCAGACACCCGATCACCGCCAGGAAGATCATCAGCGGTGGCTGGGATAGGGCGAAGAGGCATCCGCGCGGCTCGCCCTGCTGCGGCGCGGCATCGCTCTGTGTCGTGTCCAGCATCTCGCCGCGATGATGACGCATCGGACGGGCACGAGGCGATCAACACTCGGGCAGAGCACGCGCGCATGCGGAAAGCGCGGTCCACCGGTCAGAGCGTGATCATTTCCGAGCGGTCCGGGACCTCCTGTGACGCGTGCGGTCCCGGGCGGTCATATGCCGTGCTTCTTGAGGATGGCCTCGATGTCGCTGAAGTCGTCGTCCCCCTGGGCGGCCGGCGTCTGCTGCCGGGGCGCGGGGCGCTGCCCCCGGGACGACGTCTGTCCGAGGGCGGGCGCGGAGGCGCCCGGTGCCGTGGCGGCGGGGGCGGCCGTCTCCTGTGCCGCCTTGCGCTCCTTGCGGGTGCCGCCCCGCCGGCGCTCCACGGTGCGGGTCGTGGCGAACAGCACCCAGGACAGGCCCAGCAGGCCGAAGCCGACCCATGCCGTCGGGCTGAAGGCGGTGTCCGCGAGCCACTCGACGACGCCGGTCATCACCAGACCGAGCGGCACCAGCGCGTACGCGGCGATGCGGGTCGCGGTGAGGTAGCGCTTGCGGTAGGCCGTGACCACCGCGATACCCAGGCCCGCCGCGGCGACGGCGGAGCAGACGGTCTCGGCAATCATCCGGTCCTCCAGGGCAGCGTGCGTGCGGTCGCGAGCGGCTTCGTCCCTTCCATCCTGCACCCGCCGCACCCCGAGCGGCCATGCCCGGGGCGGACATCAGGGACATCTCCGGGTCACGGCTCCTCCGCAGGTGCCGGTCGGCACACACGTGAGGAATCTCCGGGCCGCGCTGGAGGACCCGGTGCGCGGGACCGGATTGGGTGGTGCCGGGCACCGGCTGGAAGACTGTGGCCCATGAACGACTCCTCCCCCGCCCGCTTCTCCGCCCCCGTCCTCGACGTGTGGTGCGAGCTGCAGTGCGCCGACTGCCGAACCGCCCTGGACGACCTCCGCGCCCTGCGGGCCCGGTACGGCGACCGGCTGGAGATCCGGCTGCGGCACTTCCCGCTGGAGAAGCACAAGCACGCCTTCGCCGCCGCCCAGGCCGCCGAGGAGGCGTGGGAGCAGGGCCGGGGCTGGGAGTACGCGGAGGCCGTGCTCGGCCGGGTCGAGGAGTTGGAGCGCCGGGGCGAGGCCGTCCTGGTCGAGACCGCCCGTGAGCTGGGTCTGGACGCCGACGAGGTCGACACCGCCCTGATCGACGGGCGGCACATCCTGGTGGTCGACGCGGACCAGGCCGAGGGCAAGGCGATCGGGGTGACCGGGACGCCGACGTACGTCATCGGCGGCGAGCGGCTCGACGGCGGCAAGAGCCAGGAGGGGCTGCGCGAGCGGATCGAGGAGATCGCGGACCGGCTGCTGGCCGGACAGGACGTCTGACCCACCGCCCCTGGCCCTGTCCGCCCCGGCGGCTACACCAGCGGCTTGTACAGCGAGTACCGCGTCGCGGTGTAGCCGAGCGAGTCGTGGAGCCGCTCGGCCGGGGTGTTGCCCGCGAACACGTTCAGGCCGATGGTCCGGTTGCCCGCGGCGGTCGCCTGCGCCTCGGCGAGGAGCATGAGGCTGCGCCCGTGGCCCCGGCCGCGGTGGGCGGGCGGCACCTCCACGTCGAACACGTACCCGCGCTCGCCGCGCACCGCGAGCCACAGTGTGCCGACCGCGGTCCCCTCGTGCTCGAGGACGCTGAGGACCATGTCCTCCGTGGCGAGGCCGTCGGGCAGCAGCGCCGCCTCGTCCGCGGCGGCCTTGGCCCGCGCCTCCGCCCCGGGCGCCCCGCGCCGCGCCCACTCCCGCGCGTAGTCCGCCGAGCTCTCGGCCCGCCAGGGACCGAACTCCTCCTCGGTCATGGGCCGGGCGCGGGCGCCGTCCGGCAGGGCGGGCGGGGTGTCGCTCAGGGCCTTCTCCATCGTCCGGCTGCGCACGACGTAGCCGAGCGCCACGGCGAGGGCGAGGGCGGCGCCCGGTCGGGCGGGGACGGTGGCCTCGACCCGGCGGCAGCCCCAGCCGCGGGCCACCTCCTCCGCCGCGAGGGCGGCCACCGTGCCCCGGCCGCGCCGCCGGTCCGGTTCGTCGATGCGCAGATCGACGATCCGCGCCACGGCGTCGCCGAAGACGGGGTCCGTGCCGAGGCGCACCTCCCCCACGGGACGGCTGTTCACACAGACGTGGAAGTGACGCGAACGCGTCCCGTCGGGGTTCCGCTGAAGCGGCTCGGTCGGCCGCAGGGTGGTCGTCATCACGGGTGTTCTACCCCGCGGAACCCCCTGCCTCAGCCGGTTTTCCGGCCCTTCACGGGTCGATGTCCGCCGCGGACCGCTCCTCGAAGACGCGCAGGGCCTTGGCCGTCACCGGGCCGGGGACGTCGGACAGTTCGCGGTCGTCGACGCGGTGCACCGCCTGCACGTCGCGCAGGGTGGAGGTGAGGAAGATCTCGTCGGCCTCCCGCAGGACGTCCAGCGGCAGGTCGGTCTCCTTGGCCCCGGTCCACTCGGCGACCAGCTCGCGGGTGATGCCCGCGAGGCAGCCGGAGGAGAGCGGCGGGGTGTGGAGTTCGCCGTCGAGGACGACGAAGACGTTCGACCCGGTGCCCTCGCAGAGCTGTCCGACGGTGTTGCCGAACAGCGCCTCGGTGGCGCCCTGTTCGTGGGCGCGGGCGAGGGCGACGACGTTCTCGGCGTACGAGGTGGTCTTCAGGCCGGTGAGCGCGCCGCGTTCGTTGCGGGTCCAGGGCACGGTGACGACGGCCGTGGTGTCCGGGCGGCGGGTGGTCCCGCCGAGGGCGACCACGAGGGTCGGGCCCTGGTCGCCGCGGTCGGAGCCGAGCGGGCCGTGTCCGCCGGTGTAGGTGAGGCGCAGCCGGCCGAGCGGCACGGGGTTGGCCTCGAGGACGGCGGCGCAGGCGCGGCGGACCTCGTCCAGGTCGGGGTCGGGCAGTCCGAGGCCCCGGGCCGAGCGGGTCAGCCGGTCGAGATGCCGGGTGAGGGCGAACGGCCGGCCGTCCACGGCCTTCACCGTCTCGAAGATGCCGTCGCCCACGGTCAGTCCGTGGTCGAAGACGGAGACGCGGGCGGACTCGGAGTCCCGCAGCGCGCCGTCGAGCCAGATCTTCACGTCCGGATCCTTTCGCTCACCTGGTACGTCCCCGACGCTACCGCGAGCAGCCGGGAGGCCTTCAGCTCGGTCTCCCGCCACTCCCCCTCGGGGTCGGAACCCCAGGTGATGCCGGCGCCGGTGCCGAACCGCAGTACGGCCCGGCCGTCCGCGTCCCGGTCGATCCAGAAGGTGCGGATGCCGACGGCGAGCACGCCGGTGCCGCGGTCGGCGTCGACCCAGCCGATCCCCCCGCAGTACGGGCCGCGCGGCGCGGTCTCCAGCGCCTCGATGATCCGCAGCGCGCTGGACTTGGGCGCCCCGGTGACGGAGCCGGGCGGGAAGGCGGCGCGCAGCAGTCCGGGCCAGCCCTCGCCCTCGCGCAGCTCGCCGCGGACCGTGGACACGAGGTGGACCAGGCCCGGGTGCTTCTCGACGGCGCAGAGGTCGGGGACCGTGACCGTGCCGGTGGCGCAGACCTGTCCGACGTCGTTGCGGACCAGATCGACGATCATGACGTTCTCGGCGTAGTCCTTCTCCAGCAGGTCCGCCTCGGTGCGGCCGGTGCCCTTGATCGGCCCGGACTCCACGACCCGGCCCTCCCGGCGGAGGAACAGCTCGGGCGAGGCGGTGGCGATCTCCACGCCGTGCCGCGGCAGCCGAATCGTTCCTGCGTACGGCGCCGGGTTGCCGCGGGCCAGCAGGGCGGTGAGGGCGTCCACGTCGGCCTCCGGGGGCGCCGGCGCGGACAGGACGCGGCAGAGGTTCGCCTGGTAGACCTCGCCCGCCGCTATGCGGTCGCGGATCCGGCGCACCGCCGCCGTGTACGCGGCGCGGTCCAGGGAGGAGGTCCAGTCGCCGGCCGCCGGTCCCCGCCAGGCGCCCGGTGCCGGGGGCGGCACGGGCTCGTCCCGGACGTCCCGGAACCGGGCGCAGGTCAGACGCCCCTCGAAGTCGGCGGCGACGGCCCAGAAGCCCGTGGAGTCGAGGGCGGCGGGGTCGTCGGTGACGTCGGCGAGGCCGGTGGCGACGCGGTCACCGAAGCGCGCGAGAGGTGGCAGGTCGAGCACGCCACGAGTCTATGGCGGGGGCGCACGGGTGACGTGACCACGTCTGTGAGCAGGCGCAGCGCAGCACGCTGCGCAAACGGGTTTTTGTACTGGCCCCGGAATCCGCTAGAGTTCAGTTCGTCGCCGGGACGCGCAAGCGGACCGAAACGACAGGCGGACGTAGCTCAGTTGGTAGAGCGCAACCTTGCCAAGGTTGAGGTCGCGAGTTCGAGCCTCGTCGTCCGCTCGAAGGAAGAGGGGGCTTCCCGGTCCCCTACACTCCTGGTGGAGTGGCCGAGAGGCGAGGCAACGGCCTGCAAAGCCGTCTACACGGGTTCAAATCCCGTCTCCACCTCCAAGGACGATTAGCTCAGCGGGAGAGCGCTTCCCTGACACGGAAGAGGTCACTGGTTCAATCCCAGTATCGTCCACTGGATCTTCGGTCTTCGAGAGATCATCGAAGTTCCGGCCCGCGCGATTAGCTCAGCGGGAGAGCGCTTCCCTGACACGGAAGAGGTCACTGGTTCAATCCCAGTATCGCGCACGCAGTGCCCATGATCCGCTCCGCGGAGCGGTCATGGTCCCGAGGACGATTAGCTCAGCGGGAGAGCGCTTCCCTGACACGGAAGAGGTCACTGGTTCAATCCCAGTATCGTCCACACGGCTCGAAGCCCCCGGTCCGGCGACCGGGGGCTTCGTCGTGTGCCCGTCAGCTCGAGAAGAGCATGTGCCCGAAGCTCTTGTGACGGCGGTGGCCGTGGTGACCCCCGTGTGGCGCGCCCCACGCCGGGGCCTGCGGTGCCGCGGGCGGGTAGGCCTGGGGTGCGGCGGGCGGGTAGGCCTGGGGTGCGGCGGGCGGGGGCGGGGCGGGCTGCGACCACTGGGACTCGAGCCGGGTCAGTGCCTCGAGCTCGCCGTAGTCGAGGAAGATCCCCTTGCACCCGCTGCACTGCTCGATCTGGACACCGTTGCGGTTGTACGTGTGCATGGGGGCACGGCACTTCGGACACTGCATCTTCGGTTCAACTCCTCGCCGGTCGTACCTGCGTCGCCTGTCGCCTGGACAGACTCCGTCCGGCTGTGCGCCGGTTGCACCTCACGTCGGGGAATTCCTCTCAGTCCGCCGGGGCGGCGGCCGGTACGGACCGCATGCGCGCGCAGGCGTCGACCAGCCACTCCTCCACCTCGTCCAGGGGCCGGCCCGCCGCGGCCGCCTCGGTGACGGCGCGGGCGGCGGTCTGCGCGGTGAGGGCACGGGCCGGGACGTCCAGCGCCGGCCAGGGATCGCCGTCGGGCGGTACGGCCGGACCGCCGGCGGCGCGGTAGGCGGCCAGGAAGCGGTGCCAGGCGTCGGGGTCGAGCATTCCCACGGCGTACCAGGCGGCGGGGCGTGCCAGGTCCCAGACCGGCGGGCCCGCGCCGACGTCGTCCACGTCGATCAGCAGCCACGGGCCGCCCGGGGCGGGGTCGCGTATCAGCTGGCCGAGGTGGAAGTCGCCGTGGCAGAGGCGTACCGGGCCCGGCGCGGGCGCCTCGCCACGGGCCCAGGGCGGGAGGTCCGCCCAGGCGTCCAGCACGGGGGCGGCGGCAGGGTGGCGCGGGGCGAGGCCCCGGAGGAGCGCGACGGCGCGGGCGGCCTTCTCGGGTCCGCGCGCGGGGGGCACGGTCTCGGGGAGCGAGGCGTTGTGGAGGCGGGCGAGGAGGACGGCCGCCTGCTCCCAGGGGGCGGCGTCCGGGTCGTCCGGGTCCACGGGCGTGCCGTACGGCCAGTACGTGACCGGGCGGCCGTGCAGTTCGGCGGGGGCCGGGGCGAGCGGGGGAAGCAGCACGCCGGGGAGGCGGGCGGCGACGGCGAGGCGGAGTGCCAGTGCGGCGGGGTCGGTGCCGGGGGCGTGCGCCTTGGCCACGGCGCCGGCGTGCCGGACGACGGTGGTGTCCTCGCGGTGGGCGAGGGTGGCGGCGGTGCAGGGGCAGGCGGCATCGCGGGCGTGGGCCGCCTCCGTGGCGCGGGCGGTCAGGGCGGGGAGGAGGTCCTCGGTCACGGGGTGAGGCTACGCGGGCCCCGCGGGCGTGTTCCGGGCGCCGGGGAAAAGCGATGCCGGCGCAGCTCCCCAGCTGCGCCGGCATCTTGCCGTCCGCCGCACCCCCGTCCCCACGGGGTTTCATGGGCGGATGTCCCCGCCCGGACCGCTCTTCCGGGCCTGGGTCGCTCGATCAGCGCCCCAGCATCTCGCCCACGGACGACGCCTGTGTGGTCACCGTCTCCCACCCGTCGAAGACGAGGAGGAGCAGGACCGCCAGGGGGAGGGCCATCAACGTCGCCACCAGCGGGTGCCGGCGGTCCTTGCCGCGATCCCGCGTGCGGAGCAGCGTCCGCGGTGCCGTGTACGCCATGGCCCCTCTCCTGACCGTTTCTGTTGTCTGTGGCAGCGGCGGGCGTCCGGCCTCGGGGGACGAGTGCTGCACCCGCCGCTCGACCTCAAATCTAGGGGCCCCGGGCTTCCCCCACGTCATGCCCTCGTACCGAATGGCGGGCCTCCGCGAGGATGAGCGGGCCGCCGCGCCGTACTCCCCTGGGTGGAGACGGCGTCCTACGCCTCGGGGACATCCCCGAGGGGACGGCCGCCGCGGCCGGCTCCCTCCGAGGCGTCCCGGCGGGGGACGGGCTGCTCCACCAGGGCGAGCACCCGGTTCGCCATGAAACGCGCGGTGCGCACCACAGCGCCGGTTCGGGTGACTTCACTCACTTCCACCACCCCTCGTCGCACCGCCGTCTCCACCCTGCGGCCCGCCCGCGAGGCCACCACCTCGTACGTACGCGTCGTGTCCCCCGCGTCCACGACGATCTCGACCCGGTCACCCTTCACGCGATCAATCCCCCTTCACCGTCGAGTGGTTGGGACCGGCCTGTCGCGCCCTCGCACAAACGCAGCCTGCTCACCCGTCCCCTGACCACTCTTCAAGTCTCCCACCGGCCACTGACAATCCGTCGAGCGGAGAGGGCGCGGCCTCTGCGCACGGACGGCTGTGGAAACGTAAGCTGTGGCACGTCACAGGACCGGGCAGCGGGGATGAACATGGCGATGATGCGCCTGAGGCGCGAGGACCCGCGCGTCGTCGGCTCTTTCAGGCTTCACCGACGGCTCGGCGCGGGCGGGATGGGCGTGGTCTATCTGGGCTCCGACAAGAAGGGGCAGCGGGTCGCGCTGAAGGTCATCCGCCCCGATCTCGCGGAGGACCAGGAGTTCCGCTCACGGTTCGCCCGCGAGGTCTCGGCGGCCCGTCGCATCCGCGGCGGCTGCACGGCCCGGCTGGTCGCCGCCGACCTGGAGGCCGACCGTCCCTGGTTCGCCACCCAGTACGTGCCGGGGCCGTCGCTGCACGACAAGGTCGCCGACGAGGGTCCGCTGAGCGCCGCCGAGGTGGCGGCCGTGGGCGCGGCGCTCTCCGAGGGGCTGGTGGCGGTGCACGAGGCGGGTGTGGTGCACCGGGACCTCAAGCCGTCCAACATCCTGCTGTCCCCCAAGGGGCCGCGGATCATCGACTTCGGCATCGCCTGGGCCACGGGCGCGTCGACGCTCACGCACGTCGGCACGGCGGTCGGCTCGCCCGGCTTCCTCGCCCCCGAGCAGGTGCGCGGCGCGGCCGTCACTCCGGCGACGGACGTGTTCTCGCTGGGCGCCACGCTCGCGTACGCGTCGATGGGCGACTCGCCCTTCGGACACGGCAGTTCCGAGGTGATGCTGTACCGCGTCGTGCACGAGGAGGCCCAGCTGCAGGGTGTCCCGGACGCGCTGGCCCCGCTGGTGCGGGCCTGTCTGGCGAAGGACCCCGAAGAGCGGCCGAGCACGCTGCAGCTGTCGCTGCGGCTCAAGGAGATCGCCGCGCGGGAGGCGCAGGGCCTCGCCGACGTCCGGCCGCCCGCGCCGCGCACCCCCGAGTCCGAGCGGACGGGCGGGCGGCTCGCGGACACCTACCCCGAGCGGGACGCGCGCCGGCAGGGCGGGCGGGCCACTCCCCCGCGCGGCGGCTCCGCGGCACGCGGCTCCGGGTCCCGGGGCGGCGGCCCGTCGTCCTCGCGGGGCGGCAGGCGCGTACCCCCGTCGCGGGGCGGGGGGTCCGGGCGGAGCGGGGCGCCCCGTCAGGGCACGCCGGCCCGCCCGAAGCCGCGTACCGGCACGTCGTCCCGGGGCGCCACCCGGCCCGGCACCGGCACCGGCAGTCGCCGTCCGGCGCCCCGGCCGACCGGGTCCGGCCTGCGCCCGGCCAATCCGCGCCTGCTCAGGCAGCGGTTGTTCGTGTTCGTGGTGGTGACGCTGATGGTGGCGTTCGGCATCGCGCTGGTGCAGGGGTGCCAGGGGTCTGCCTGAGCGGGTGAGCGGGCGACGGGGCGGCCCGCGCGTCACGCGGGGCGGTGGTCGCCGACCCGGCCGGCGGGGGCCGCTGACCCGTTGAGCGGGGCGGGGCCGCTGCCGCCAAGAGGCGGGGCCGCTCCCCCGGCAGACGTGCCCGGCTCCCTGCCCCGCCCACAGGGACGGAGCCGCGGACCCGGCCGAAGAGGCGGCCCCGTCACTCCTGCGGGCGGCCCGCCGTCACCGCGTAGAAGGCGACCGCGGCCGCCGCGCCCACGTTGAGGGAGTCCACGCCGTGGGACATCGGGATGCGTACCCATGCGTCGGCGGCGGACAGGGCGCGGGGGGACAGGCCGGTGCCCTCCGCGCCGAGCATCAGTGCCACCCGCTCCATCCGGTGCGGGGCCGCCTCGTCGAGGGAGCGGGCCCGCTCGTCAGGGGTGAGAGCGAGCACGGTGAAGCCCGCCTCCCGGAGCGACGCCAGGTCCTTCGGCCAGGTTTCCAGGCGGGCGTACGGCACGGAGAAGACGGCGCCCATGGAGACCTTGACGCTGCGGCGGTACAGCGGATCGGCGCAGTCCGGGGAGAGCAGTACCGCGTCCATGCCGAGGGCGGCAGCCGAGCGGAAGATCGCACCGATGTTGGTGTGGTCGTTGACCGACTCCATGACGACGACGCGGCGGGCCGTGCGGAGCACCTCGGCGGCCTCGGGCAGGGGCCGGCGCTGCATGGAGGCGAGCGCGCCGCGGTGCACGTGGTAGCCGGTGACCTGCTCGGCGAGCGCGGGCTCCACGACGTACACCGGGGCGTCGGTGCGGTCGACGACGTCCTTCATGACGTCGACCCACTTCCGCGACAGCAGCATGGAACGCATGGCGTAACCGGCGTCCCCGGCGCGGCGGACGACCTTCTCGCCCTCGGCGATGAACAGGCCCTCGGCGGGTTCGCGGCGGCGGCGCAGTTCGACGTCCGTGAGGTCGGTGTAGTCGTGCAGGCGCGGGTCGGCGGGGTCGTCGACGGTGATGATCTCGCCCATGTCAGGCAGCCGTCCCGTCCGGGCCCACGGCCACGACGTCGCCGATCACGATGACCGCCGGCGGCTTCACGTCCTGGGCGACGACGGTCTCGGCGACCGTGGCGAGGGTGGCGTCGACGCGGCGCTGGGCGGCGGTGGTGCCCTCCTGGACCAGGGCGACCGGGGTGTCCGGTGACCTGCCGTGCGCCACGAGGGTCTCGGCGATCCGCCCTATCTTGTCGACGCCCATGAGGACCACCAGGGTGCCGGTCAGCTTGGCCAGCGAGGGCCAGTCGACCAGGGAGCGCTCGTCGTCGGGCGCGACGTGGCCGCTGACCACGGTGAACTCGTGGGCGACCCCGCGGTGGGTCACGGGGATGCCGGCCGCGCCCGGCACGGAGATGGAGCTGGAGATGCCGGGGACGACGGTGCAGGGGATGCCGGCCTCGGTGAGGGCGTGCAGTTCCTCCATGCCGCGGCCGAAGACGTAGGGGTCGCCGCCCTTCAGGCGGACCACCGACTTGCCCTGCTTGGCGTGCTCGATCAGCGCGTCGTTGATGGCCTCCTGGGCCATGTAACGGCCGTACGGGATCTTCGCCGCGTCGATCACCTCGACGTGCGGGGGGAGCTCGGCGAGCAGGTCGCGCGGGCCGAGCCGGTCGGCGATGACCACGTCGGCCTCGGCGAGCAGGCGGCGGCCGCGCACGGTGATGAGGTCCGGGTCGCCGGGGCCGCCGCCGACAAGGGCGACGCCCGCGGTGCGGGTGCGGTGGTGCGGGGCGACGAGGGTGCCGTCGCGCAGGCCCTCGACGACGGCGTCGCGAACGGCCGCGGTGTGCCGGGGGTCGCGTCCGCGCGCGTCGGTGGTGAGCACGGCGACGGTGACGCCCTCGCTGGAGCCGGTCGCGGGGGTCCACGCCGTCGCGGCGTCGGCGTCGTCGGAGCGGACGCACCAGACGCGGTGGTTCTCCGCCTCGGCGGAGGCGGCCGTGTTGGCGTCGGGGTCGCTGGTGGCGATCAGCGCGTACCAGGCGTCGGCGAGGTCGCCCTCGGCGTAGGGGCGGCGGTGCCAGGTGATCTCACCGGCGTCCGCCATCGCCTCCACGGAGGGGGTCGCCTCCGGCGACACGAGGTGGACGTCGGCGCCCGCCTTGATCAGGGCGGGGAGGCGCCGCTGGGCGACCTGGCCGCCGCCGAGGACGACGACCCGGCGTCCGGTGAGGCGGAGGCCTACGGGGTAGGGCGGGTGTTCGGCCATCAGCTGGGGCTCCTCGGACGAGCGATGGGTCAGCGGGCACGCTGCGGCGTCGGAGCGGGCCTGACGTGGCATTTTATGCCCGTGGGCGGCGGGGGCGGGGCGGGTCCGGGGAGTGGGACGTGTCTCACCGAGGGCTTGCGCCGGCCCCTGCCCCGCAGACCTGCGGGACTGCCGGGGACGGCGTCCCCGCGCGCCCGGCGCCGACGAGGGCGGGCGGGGACGTCCGGCCGTTACTTCTCGGTCACGCCCGCCGAGTCGAACGTGGCGACCTCGTGCATGGCCCGTGCCGTGCTCTGCACGAGCGGCAGCGCGAGCAGCGCGCCCGTGCCCTCGCCGAGGCGCAGGTCGAGGTCGACCAGCGGGCGGAGGCCCAGCTTGTTGAGCGCGGCCACGTGGCCGGGCTCCGCGCTGCGGTGGCCCGCGATGCAGGCCGCGAGGACCTCCGGCGCGATGGCCCGGGCGACCAGCGCGGCGGCCCCGGCGCTGACGCCGTCCAGGATCACCGGCGTCCGCAGCGACGCGCCGCCGAGCAGCAGGCCGACCATGGCCGCGTGTTCGAAACCGCCGACCGCGGCCAGCACGCCGAGGGGGTCGGACGGGTCCGGCTGGTGCAGCTCCAGGGCGCGGCGCACGACGTCGGTCTTGCGGGCGAGCGTCTCGTCGTTGATGCCGGTGCCCCGGCCGGTGACCTCGGCCGGGTCCGCGCCGGTGTAGACGGAGATGAGGGCCGCGGACGCCGTGGTGTTCGCGATGCCCATCTCACCGGTGAGCAGCGCCTTGTTGCCGGCCGCGACCAGGTCGCGGGCCGTCTCGATGCCCACCTCGACGGCCTGCTTGGCCTCCTCGCGGGTCATCGCGGGCCCGGTGGTCATGTCGGACGTGCCGGCGCGGATCTTGCGCGGCAGCAGTCCGGGCGTGGCCGGCAGGTCGGAGGAGACGCCCACGTCGATCACGCAGACCTCGGCGCCGACCTGGGCGGCGAAGGCGTTGCACACCGCTCCCCCGCCGAGGAAGTTGGCGACCATCTGGGCGGTGACCTCCTGCGGCCAGGGCGTGACGCCCTGGGCGTGCACCCCGTGGTCGCCGGCGAAGACCGCGACGGCCGCGGGCTCCGGGATCGGCGGCGGGCACTGCCGGGACAGTCCCGACAGCTGGGCGGAGATGATCTCCAGCATGCCGAGCGCTCCGGCCGGCTTCGTCATGCGCTTCTGGCGCTCCCACGCCTCGCCGAGCGCCTTGGCGTCCAGCGGGCGGATCTGCGCGACGGTCTCGGCAAGCAGGTCGTGGGGGTCCTCTCCGGGCAGGGCGCGACGGCCGTACGTCTCCTCGTGCACCACCCAGGACAGGGGGCGGCGCTTGGACCAGCCGGCCTGCATCAGCTCGGGCTCGTCCGGGAATTCGTCGACGTAGCCGACGCACAGGTAGGCGACGACCTCCAGGTGCTCGGGCAGGTCCAGGGCGCGGACCATCTCGCGCTCGTCGAAGAAGCTGACCCAGCCGACGCCGAGGCCCTCGGCCCGGGCGGCGAGCCAGAGGTTCTCCACGGCGAGCGCGGAGGAGTACGGCGCCATCTGCGGCTGGGTGTGCCGGCCGAGGGTGTGGCGGCCGCCGCGGGTGGGGTCGGCGGTGACGACGATGTTCACCGGGGTGTCGAGGATGGCCTCGATCTTCAGTTCCTTGAACTGCTTGGCCCGGCCCTTGGGGAGCGTCTTGGCGTAGGCCTCGCGCTGGCGCATGGCCAGTTCGTGCATCCGGCGCCGGGTCTCCTCGGAGCGGATGACGACGAAGTCCCAGGGCTGTGAGTGGCCGACGGAGGGCGCGGTGTGGGCGGCCTCCAGGACCCGGAGGAGCACCTCGTGCGGGATGGGGTCGCCGCGGAAGCCGTTGCGGATGTCCCGGCGCTCGCGCATGACCTTGAGCACGGCCTCGCGCTCGGCGTCGGCGTAGCCGGGGGCGGGCGGTCCGGCCGGCTCCGCCTCCGGCGCGGGCCCGGGTTCGACTCCGGCGCCCTGGGTGTCCAGGTCGTCGGCGTTCTGCGCGACCTCGGCCTCGGCGTCGGCGGCGGGCGCGGGCGGGACGACGACGGCGGCCGCCCGGGCGTCGGCGGCGGGCGCGGGGCTCTCCGCGGGCGCGGCTTCCGGTGCGGTGGCCCCGGCGGGCGCGGACCCGGCGGTTCCGTCCTCGGGGAGGGTCACGCCCTGCGGCGGGGTGGGAGCGAGGCGGGGCGCGGTGGGCACGGTGCCGTCCACGGGGACGAACCGGCCCAGCGGCTGGTCCGCCTCGGGCTCGGGCGGCAGGGCGCCGGGGAGCGGGGTCGCGTGCGCGGGCGTCCGTTGGGGGTCCGGCACTGCCTCGGGAGCGGGCGTGGGCTCCGGGGCCGCCTGGGGCTCGGGGGAAGCCGCGGTCCCCGGGGCGGCCGATGCGGGCTCGGGAGCCGCCGGGACCTCCGAAGGGGCCGGTTCGGGGGCCACCTCGGTGGCCGGCTCCGCCGTCGGGGCCTCGGCCTCCGGCGCGGGGGCCCGGTCCGGGGCCGGGGAGGGCTCGGTCGCCGGGGCCTCGGCGGCCGGTACGGCGGTGTCGGGGGCGTCCGCTGCCGGGGCCCCGGGCGTCTCCCCGTCCTGCGTCGCGACGGCGTCCTGCACCGGCGCGGTCCCGGGCGCCTCCGGTGCCGGGACGGCCTCGGGCGCGGCGGCCTCCGCGACGGCCACGGGGGTCCCCTGCGGTGCGACGGGGGCCCCTTGCGATGCGTCGGCGCCGGCCTGGGCGTCGGCGTCCGGCGTACCGGCGTCCTCGTCGGCGCCGGCCTGCGGCTCGGCCGACTGCGGCACCGCGGCCTCGGCGGCAGCCGTCCGGGCGGCGTCGTCCTGTCCGTCCCCCGCGACGGCCTCCGGGGCACGGGTCTGCTCGGGCACGGCCACCGCCGCGCCGGCGTCCTGCGCCTCCTGGGCCACCGGGGCGTCGGCCTCCGAAGCCCGGGACTCCTGGACCACGGCCTCCTGCGGCACCTCCGCGCCACCGTCCGCCGCCTCCGGGGCAGGCGCGTCCCATGCCTCACCGGGGTCGGTCACGACAGCACTCGGCATCTCGGCGGCCTCGCCGTCTTCCGGCGTCACCGGCCCCCGCGCACCGGCCTCCGGGGCCACAGCCCCGTCCGCCTGCCTGGCAGCCTCCGGCGCCTCACCCGGAGCGGCGTCCACCGGCGCGGACACACCCGCGTCGCCGGACACACCCGCGTCGCCGGGCGCGCCCGGCCCCGGCACCACCGGCGTGCCGTGCTCGCCGTACGCGGCCGCAGGCGTCTGCTCGCCCTCGGCGGCGACCGCCGTGCCGACCGCCTGCGTGGTGACCCGGGCGACGGCCGCCTGGGCCGCGTCCACGGGCTGCGCGACCGGAGCCGCCGTGCCCGCCGTGCCCTGGGCCGCCCACGGCGCGGCCTGCGGGGCCGCGGCTTCGCGGGCGCGCGGGGCGTCGAGGTGCTCGGGGCCGGGCGCCGGCGGACCCGGCTGGCGGGCCGGCAGGTCGGCGGGGCCGCGGTCGGCGAGGGAGCGGACCGGGCTCGCGGACAGGTCGGGCAGCGGCGGGCCGAGGTGCAACGGACGGCTCGGCACGGCCGGGGCGGGCGCAGGCGCCTGCTGCGGCGGCTCGGGCGGGCGGACGCCGCCGAGGCCCACGGAGCCGCGGCCGTCCGTGTCGTGCGGGCCCGGCTGGTGGACGGTCTCGACGACCGGGGCGGGCGCGGGCGGAGCGATCTCGTTGCCCCAGGCGCCCTGCGCACCGGGCAGCAGCAGGTCTTCGTCCTCGGCGGGACCGTCGGAGAGGTAGGCGTACGTGTCCGGCGCGGGGACGCCCGGCTGTTCCACCCTGCCTGCGTTCTCCGGCAGTCCCTCGCCCGGGACCTGGCCGGTGTCGGTCATGCGTACCCCTCGCCCATCGGTTAGTGCTCCTACGACCAGCTCACCCGGAACGGCGCACCGACCGCCCCACTCTGAAGAACGAGCGTGCGTCCCCAGCGGCACGAACGGCCCGCCCGAAAAAGGCGACAAAGCCATTCACTGGCATTGTCGCGGGCGCACCGCCGTCGCGTCAGCATGATCGGCGACGGTTCCGCTGTGGACTGCGCCACGTTGCGCGTCCTCCGGTTCCCGCCGTACCACAACCCACCCCAAAACGGGCGCGCTTTTTGGACATTGGCCGACGAAGCGTCGGGTGACCAGTGCGGTACAACGATCGGCCAGCCTACCGCGCGCAGTAAGACAAACCGATCACGGGGACGGCAAGGCGGCTCAGCGGTCGCGCGCGGGCAGCACCCCGCTGAGCAGGAAGGCCACGCTCCGTTCCTTCTCCGTCCAGGCCCGCGTGTCGAGTTCGACGGACTGCAGCAGGGCGCACTCGACCCGGTAGCCGTGCTCCGTCAGGTTCCGGCCGATCAGTTCGGCGGCGTCGCGGGTGGCGGCGTGCGTGACGATCCGCTGCGGGCGGCGGTCGGCCACGGCGGAGACCACGGCCGCTCCCCCGCCGCCGACCCGGACCACGTCCGGCTCGGGGAGGTTCTCCAGGACCTGCGGCGCGGTGCCGTGGACGATCTGCATCTGGACCCCGTGGCGGCGCGCGGCGGCGTCGGTGCGGGCGCACGCGTGCCGGTCGCTGTCGACGGCGATGACGGCGGCCCCGGCCCGCGCGGCGTCGGTGGCGAACGCCCCGGAGCCGCAGCCGATGTCCCAGACGAGGTCGCCCAGGCCCGGTCCCAGGCGGGCGAGTTGGCCGGTGCGCAGGGGTTCGCGCTCGCCCTCGCCGAGGTCGCCGCCGTACTCCTCGGCGGGCAGGGTCCAGCCGCGCGGTCCGGCGGCGGGACCGCGTCCGGCGAGCCAGCCCGCGGAGTCGCCGGCGGCCACCGGGCCGCCGATGACGATGACCACGTTGGGGTCGCGCCAGGTGTGGTCGGCCGCCTTGTCGGAGGTGACGACGGTGACCTGTTCGCGCTCGGTGCCGAGTTCCTCGCAGATGACGAAGGAGCGGTGGACGCCCTCCATCAGCAGGCCCAGTTCGGCGGGTCCGGCGCCGGGCGAGGTGAGAACCGCCACTTTGGTGTGGGCGCGGCACACGTTCACCGCGCGGCGCAGGGTGCGCGGGTGGGCGACCACCACCTCCGCGTCGTCCCAGGGCATGCCGGCCCGGGCGAAGGCGGCGGCGACCGAGGAGACGGCGGGCACGACCTCGACCTCCAGGCCGAACTCCGGCGCGCGCAGGGTGCGTACGACGCCGAAGAAGCCGGGGTCGCCGTCGGCGAGCACGACCGCGGTGCCGCGGTGCGCGGCGATGCGGCGGGCGGCGAGGGAGACGGAACCGAGACGGATGCGCTCGGCCCTGGCGGGCACCTCGGGGAGCGCCAGGTGGTGTGCGGCGCCGGCGACCAGGGTGGCCGCGCCCAGCGCGGAGCGTGCCGCATCGGTCAGCGGCGAGCCGTCCCAGCCGATCACCGTGACCCGGTCGGCCATCGTCGTCAGTCTCCTGGGGTTCGCGCAGGTCGTCCTCGGCTGTTCCGCCCGGAGGCGGTCTGTCGAGATTACCTGGTGCGGTCACGGGCCGCCGCGCCGGTACGGGCCGGCGTACGCCCCGCGGACGTCAGTTCCAGTCGGTGTAGCCGGTGAAGCCGCCGCTGTCGGCGAGTTGTCCGTCCGCGCCCTCGATGTCCTCGGGCAGCAGGCTCCACACGATGTAGTCGGTGCGCACCTCGCTCCAGCCGCCGTCCTCGGTGCGGACGCGGGCTATGCAGGCGTTGCGCAGCACGCCCTCGCTGATGCAGCCGATCTTCTGGGCGACCTGCTGGGCGGCGGTGTTGTCGGCGGCGGTGCGCATTTCGATGCGCTGGAGCTTCTGGTCGCCGAACAGCCACTGCGCGGTGGCGAGCGCGGCCTCGGAGGCGTAGCCCTCGCCGCGCGCCCAGGGGGCGACGATGTACGACAGCTCGGTGGACCGTACGTGCCAGTTGGTGCGGGTGAGCCGGATGAGGCCGACCAGGCGCTGGGTGAGGAACTCGGCGACGGCGAGGTCGAGGCCGTGTCCCGCGGCGCGTTCGGCGGGGGCGTGCTCGGTGATCCAGGTGCGGGCGGTGTCCTCGGTGAACGGCTGCGGGACGCCGGTCCAGGCGCCGACCTGTTCGTCGCTCATCATCGCGGCGAGGGCGGGGACGTCATCCGCGTCGAGGGGACGCAGCACCAACCGCTCCGTGCTGAGGGAGATGTCGGGGAAGGTGCTCGTCATGCGCCGCTCCGTAACTGAGAGACCGTCGGGTGCTGCTGAACTGCCCAGCATGCAGCATGAAAGCACCGGTACGCACCACGGGGTCCTCCCCCGTCGCCGGGCGGCGCGGAGTCGGACCCCGTGGCGGGTGCCGTGGTCGACGTGAGGGTGTCGCGGTGGCTCAGAAGGAGGCGAGCACCGAGCCGGCGTACGTGTCCTCGATGAACTTCTTCACCTCGGGCGAGGTGAGGAGCTTCGCGAGCTTCTTCACGCGCGGGTCGTCCTCCTGGCCCTCCTTGACGGCGAGGAGGTTGCTGTTCGGGTTGCCCTCGGCCTCCTCGAGGACCAGGGCGTCCTCGGAGGGCTTCAGATCGGCCTCGATGGCGTAGTTGCCGTTGACCACCGCGGCGTCGACGTCGTCCAGGGAGCGCGGGGTCTGGGCGGCCTCGAGCTCCTTGAAGGTGAGCTTCCTGGGGTTGTCGGTGATGTCCGCGGGGGTGGCCGAGGTGCCGACGCCGTCCTTGAGGGTGATCAGGCCGTTGGCGGCGAGCAGCTGCAGCGCCCGGCCCTCGTTGACGGTGTCGTTCGGGATCGCGACGGTCGCACCGCTCTTCAGCTCGTCGGCCTTCTTCACCTTGTGCGAGTAGAGGCCGAGCGGCTCCAGGTGCACGTCGACGACCGACACGATGTGGGTGCCGTTCTTCTTGTTGAAGTCGTCGAGGTACGGCTGGGTCTGGAAGTAGTTGGCGCCGACCGAGCCGTCCTCCGTCGCGGTGTTCGGGGTGACGTAGTCGGTGAACTCCTTGACCTCGAGGTCGAGGCCGGCCTTCTCGGCGAGGTTGTCCTTGACGAAGGTCAGGATCTCGGCGTGCGGCACGGGGCTCGCGGCGACGACCAGCGGGCCGGAGGTGTCGGAGGCGGCGTCCTGGTCCGAGCCGCAGGCGGTGAGCCCGAAGGTGAGGGCTCCGGCGGCGAGGACAGCGGTGGTGATCTTGGCGGTGTTACGCACGAAAAGTGCCTTTCCTTGGGTGGTGCGACCCCGTCTTGGCGCACGGGGAGTCCGGGGGGCCGGAGGACCGGCTGGTTCAGGCGGCCTTGCCGACCTCGGCCGTGGCGGGCTCGCCGCCCTTCAGCAGCCGCAGCTTCGGGCCGGGGCCGGAGCGGGCGCCGCGGCGGTGCAGGGCGCGGGCCGCGAAGTCGCCGGCGAACTGGATGAGGGAGATGACCACGGCGAGGATCGCGACGGTGATCCACATCAGACCGGTCTCGAAGCGCTGGTAGCCGTAGCGGACGGCGAGGTCGCCGAGTCCGCCGCCGCCGACCGTGCCGGCCATGGCGGAGTAGCCGATGAGCGCGATGACCGTGGTGGTCGTGGAGGCGATCAGCGAGGGCAGCGCCTCGGGGACGAGAACCTTGCGGACGATGGTCCAGGTGTTGCCGCCCATCGCCTGCACGGCCTCCACGAGCCCGTGGTCCACCTCGCGCACGGCGGTCTCGACGAGCCGGGCGAAGAAGGGGATGCCGCCGATGGCGAGCGGCACGATCGCGGCCTCGCTGCCGATGGTGGTGCCGGTGATCCAGCGGGTGAAGTTCATCAGGGCGACCATGAGGATGATGAACGGCAGCGAGCGGCCGATGTTCACGACCTGCCCGATGACCTTGTTCACCACGGTGTTCTGCAGCAGTCCGCCCTTGTCGGTGAGGACCAGCAGGATGCCGAGCGGGAGGCCGCCGACGACGGCGATCAGGGTGGACCAGCCGACCATGATCAGCGTCTCGGTACAGGCCTGCTCCAGCAGCGGCTGCATCTCGGACCAGGTCACTTGGCGCCCTCCTTCACCAGTGTGGGCTCGTCGTGGCCGACGACGTCGATCTGCAGGCCCTGCTCGCGCAGGAAGCCGATGGGCACGACGTTGTCCTCGTAGCGGCCGGGCAGTTCGATGCGCATGCGGCCGACCTGGAGACCGCCGACGGTGTCGATGGCGGCGCCGAGGATGGATATGTCGATGTTGTAGGTGCGCGAGAGCTGGGAGATGACCGGCTGGGTCGCGCTCTCGCCCTGGAAGGTCACGTCGACGACGGTGCGGTCGGCGCCGCTCGCCTCGCCGCCGACGGGGAACAGCGCGGCGGCGAGTTCCGAGCCGGGGGTGGCCAGCAGGTCGGTGACCGTGCCGGACTCCACGATGCGGCCCCGCTCCATGAGGGCGGCCGAGTCGCAGATCGACTTCACGACGTCCATCTCGTGCGTGATGAGCAGGACGGTGAGGCCGAGCTGGCGGTTGAGGTCGCGCAGCAGCTGGAGGATCGAGCGGGTGGTCTCCGGGTCCAGGGCGCTGGTGGCCTCGTCGGAGAGCAGCACCTTGGGGTCGCCGGCGAGGGCGCGGGCGATGCCGACGCGCTGCTTCTGGCCGCCGGAGAGCTGGGCCGGGTAGGACTTGGCCTTGTCGGCGAGGCCGACCAGGTCGAGCAGCTCCAGCGCCTTGCGGGAACGTTCCTTCCCGGAGCTGCCGAGGATTTCCAGCGGAAGCTCGACGTTGTCCTGCACGGTGCGCGAGGACAGCAGGTTGAAGTGCTGGAAGACCATGCCGATGCGGCTGCGCGCCTGGCGGAGCTCCCGGCCGGCGCGGGGGCCGCGGCCGGCGAGCGCGGTGAGGTCCTGGCCGGCCACGGTCACGGTGCCCGAGGTGGGACGCTCCAGCAGGTTGACGCAGCGGATGAGGGAGGACTTGCCGGCGCCGGACTGGCCGATGACGCCGTAGACCTCGCCTTCGCGGACGTGCAGGTCGACGCCGTCCAGGGCGGTGACCTCGCGGCCGCGCGAGCGGTAGACCTTGGTGAGGCCCGAGGTGGTGATCACGTGGGTTTCCGTCACTGTCGAGTGCGCGGCGCTTCGTGGTCGCCGGGCACGTGGCATGCAGGGCAGGCGGCAGGGCGCACGGACTCGCGGGGCATGCGGAAGCCGTGGAGGAACGTGCGCGGGGCGTGGCTCGGTCGCGCGTGCGGGGCACGCGGGCGGACGCGAGCCGGATCTCGCTTCGGGGCGCGAGGCTCAGACGGTGCGGGGGCCCTCTAGAAGGCGCGCATTCGGAGTAGACACATACAACGAGCACCGGGCGTCATCGTCGCCTCGGTCGCAGGGATGCGGTCGCTCGTCGTGGTCATGCGGTCAGTAAAGCAGACGTTCCCTCCTGAACGGACTCGGCCGTCCGCATAGTGGACAGCCATGGACACCCGAGCCCGCACGTCAGGGCCGTGCGGAGATCTCGATCCCGGCATCCGTGACCAGCGCGGACAGGGCCGACAGGTCGTCCACGACGAGATCGGCGGTCAGCTCGCCGGCCCGGTGGGTTGTGGCCAAGGCCACGGTCCGCATGCCCGCGGCGCGGGCGGCCTGGAGTCCGGCGGGGGCGTCCTCGAAGACGACGCAGTCGGCGGGGTCCACGCCGAGGGTGCGGGCGGCGAGCAGGTAGGGCTCGGGGTCGGGCTTGCCGCGGGTGACGTCGTCGGCGGCGATCAGGGTCTTGGGCAGGATGCCGACGGCCCCGAGCCGGGCCTCGGCGAGCCGCCGGGTGGCGGAGGTGACCACGGCCCAGCGCTCGGCCGGCAGACCGGCGAGGAACTCCCCGGTCCCGGGGAGCAGGCTGACCCCGCCGTCGGCCACGTCCGCCACCTCCAGGTCCTCGATCCGCGCGACGGCCCCCGGCACGGCCTCGGCGGGCAGCAGGTCGGCGGCTATCTCGGCGGCCGGCCGGCCGTGCAGCTCGATCCGCGCGAAGTCCTCGGCCGTCAGCCCGTGCTCCACGGCCCACCGCGTCCAGCAGCGGTTCACGGAGTCCAGGGAGGACACGAGGGTCCCGTCGTTGTCGAAGAGCAGGGCGCGCGCGTGAATGGTCATGCCATCGACCCTACGGGGCCGTGGGCGCGGACCGGGAACGGCGCCCGCGGGGCCGACGTCGGGGCGGCTTTTCCGGCGTAATAGGCTCCCTGCCATGCTGGATGTCCTGACCGTGGTGACCGCTGTCGCCGCGCTGCTGCTCGCAGCCTGGTGCGGCTGGGCCGCCTACCGTGATCAGCCGACGAAGGACTGGCACTTCATCGGCATGGCCGTGGTCACACTGCTGGCGCTGGTGCAGCTGGTGGTCGGGATCGTGCGGCTGGCCGGGGGCGAGAAGCCGGAGCAGGGCACGACGACCTTCGTGGCGTACCTGCTGGGCTCACTCGCCTGTGTCCCGGCGGCGGGCTTCCTGTCGCTGGGCGAGCGCACCCGCTGGGGATCGCTGACCGTCGCCGCGAGCGGCGTGGTGCTGGCCGTGCTCGAGGTGCGGCTGTTCGACATCTGGGGAGGCTGAGGTGACCGCGACGCAGGAGCGGCCGAACCGGACGCGGCTGGCCGGCGGGCCCGGACTGCTGCTGGTCTGGCTGTACGGGGTGATGGTGGTGGGCGCCGTGTCGCGCTCGGTCTACCAGATCGCCACCGAGTTCGACCGGGCGCCGCTCGCCTACACGCTGTCCGCGCTGGCCGGCGTGGTCTACGGCTTCATCACCTACACGCTGGTGCGCGGCGGGGAGAAGGCCCGCAGGGCGGCGCTGGTGTGCTGCGCCGCCGAGCTCGTGGGCGTGCTGACCGTCGGCACCTGGACGCTGGCGGACCCGTCCGCGTTCCCCGACGCGACCGTGTGGTCCGACTACGGGATGGGTTACCTCTTCATCCCGGTGCTGCTGCCGCTGACCGCCGTGTACTGGCTGCGCCGGGCGCGCGCCGAGGAGCCCGCGGCCTGACGGGCGGCCCCCCCTCGGGCGGCCGCCCCTGCCGTCACGGTCAGGCGGTCGTCGCGTACGTCTCCGCCTTCTTCTCCAGCACGACCATCGGTACGCCGTCGGTGCCGCGGGACGTGCCCACGCGCTGGTAGCCGACCTTGCTGTAGAGGCGGAGGTTGCTCTCGCTGCGGTGACCGGCGTGCAGCCGGAAGGTGCGGGCGCCGCGCTCGCCGGCGAGGGCGGACTCGGCCGCCTTGAGCAGCCGGGCGCCGATGCCGTGGCCCTGGAGGCGGGGGTGGACGCAGAGCTTGCCGATCGCGGCGGCGCCGTCCTCGGTGATCCTGCCGTGCACCGACCCGACGATCTCGTCACCGAGGCGGGCCACGAACACGCAGTCCCCCACGACCTCTTCGCGGACCGAGTCCAGGGTCTGGACCAGGGGATCGATGCGGTAGTTGCCGTAGAGGGCCGCTTCGCTCTGGAAGCACAGGTACTGCAACCTGAAGATCTGCTCCGCGTCCTGCTCGGCCGCCGCAGAGATGGTCACGCTCATGCCCATGTGCGCATGCCTCCCGCTCACCTGATCACCTGTCGTCCCCCACTCCTATCCCCGTCCTCAACGCGCCGCAACCTCCGCCGCGAGTAAACGACGCAGACATCCCAGGCATCTGGAACGTTCCGGGCCGAGACTGCCCTGTGAGATACCCAACTCCCCTGCGATTTCCCGGTAGGTCGGATCGCTCGGGGACAACAGCGCGGCGAGCAGACCGGGGCAGCGGCCGGGGAGCCGGCGCACGGCGTCGCGCAGGGCACGGCGGTGGGCGGCGAGGAGCGCGAGCCGTTCCGGGTCGTGCCGGTCCGCGTCGGCGGGTTCGCGGGTCAGCGCCGTCTCGCGGCGGGCCGTGCGGCGGATCCGGCGGGCCTCCGCGCGGACGGTCCGGCGCAGCCACAGCGGCGGGTCGCGCGGCGGTCCGTCGCGGCGGAGCCGCTCGAGCAGCCGGAGCCACACCGTCTGTTCCAGGTCGCCCGGTTCGGCGCCGCTGCCGGACGCCTCGGCGGCGGCCTCCGCGGCGAGCAGCGGGCCGAGCAGGGCGATCAGGTCGTGGGCGGAGAGCGGGTCGTGCGCGGAGAGCGGGTCGGTTCTCACACGCGCAACGACCCGTGCGCCCCGGGCGGGGTTGCCCGGGGTGTCCGTACCTCACCCCTTCCGGGGCGGGGCGGGTCAGCGGTTGACGAAGTCCTCGCGGGCCAGCAGGCCGGTGTCCGGGTGGTCGGTGAAGACGCCGTCGATGCCGGTGGCGAAGTAGGCGCGGTAGGCGCCGAAGACGTCGCCGTAGGCGTCGGGGCCGGCGCCCTTGCGGAACTCCGCGGGCAGGAACGGGTTCTCGTTGCGCAGGGTGTAGGGGTGCAGGATCAGGCCCGCGCGGTGGGCGTCGCGGACCAGGGTGGTGGGCTCGGTGAGCCGGCCCGCCGCGTCGCGCGGGACGACCAGGTCGAGGGTGGGGCCGATGCCCTGCGCGTAGGAGGCGATCTCCTTCAGGCCCTTCGGCGTGATCAGGTCGTCGACGGTGCGCGGATCGCCGGCCTCGGTGAAGTCCCAGGGGCGGGTGCCCGCCGCGCCGAGCAGGACGACGAGCGGGTTGCCGACCAGTCCGCTCAGCCGCTCGACGGCCGTCGGCTCGAACGACTGCAGGATGACGGGTGAGTTCCTGCGGTCCTTGCCGTGCCGGCGCAGCAGTCTCGCCACCCGCTCCTCCAGGCCGAGGCCGAGCGCGCGGAAGTAGGTGGGGTGCTTGAGCTCGGGGTAGATCCACACCTGCTTGCCGCGCCTCCGGGTCTGCTCGTCCTGCCAGCGCAGCACCTCCTCGAAGGTGGGGATCTCCCAGCGGCCGTCGTACAGCGTGTTGTGCGGGCGGTTGGCCGGGATGCGCTCCACGGCGCGCAGCCGCTTCAGCTCGGCGAGCGTGAAGTCCTCGGTGAACCAGCCGGTGACCCGGACGCCGTCCAGCGTCTTGGTGGTGCGGCGGCCGGCGAACTCGGGGTGGTCGGCGACGTCGGTGGTGCCGCCGATCTCCGGCTCGTGCCGGCAGACGAGGTGACCGTCCTTGGTGGGGACGAGGTCGCCGGCCTCGACGATGTCCGCGCCCATGTCGAGGGCGAGCTGGTACGAGCCGAGGGTGTGCTCGGGCCGGTAGCCGCTGGCGCCCCGGTGGCCGATGATCGTCGGCACGGGCAGGCTGCCCAGACCCCGGCCGCGTCCGTGCCCGGCGCCCTGGGCCGCCCGGGCCGTGCCGCCCAGTCCGAGGACGGTCCCGCCCGCGCCGAGGACCGCCGCCCCGAGCAGGGCCCGCCGGCCGGTCCCGCTCGCCTGCTCGTTCGACTCCCGTGTCGCCATGAACGCCTCCTGTGTCGGCTCGTCCGGTGCGGGCCGATCGTAGGTGCGCGTGGTTGACGCACGGGAGACCGTGAGCCGAACACACGGGTGGTGTCGCATGACGTACGCCCCTCCTGCGGACGACGTGCGTCTGCCGTGTTCCGGCGGCGATGTGACGGCGCGTCCGGTTCGTTCCGGCGGAGCGGGGGTACCCGGGCGGAGCACGGGACCGGGCGAGTTCCGTCACAGCGTGACGGCCGTGCCGCGTGCCGGCCGCGGACGCGGCCGCGCAGGTGAACCCGGGTCAAGAGACCGTAAGACCTCGGTCGCCTGCCACGTGCCCGACGTGCGCGACTCCCCGGACCGCGAGTAATGTCCTCACCTGCACAGACTCATACCGCATTCGTCGACGTCCGCTTCCCACCGGAGGGCCCGTTGTCCCGCTTCGCGCTCATCAAGGCAGTGCTCGGTCCGATCATGCGCCTGATGTTCCGCCCACGGGTGGAGGGCGCGGAGCACATCCCGGGCGACGGTCCGGTGATCCTGGCCGGCAACCATCTCACGTTCATCGACTCGATGATCCTGCCGCTCGTCTGCGACCGGCAGGTCTTCTTCATCGGCAAGGACGAGTACGTCACCGGCAAGGGCCTCAAGGGGCGGCTGATGGCGTGGTTCTTCACCGGCGTCGGCATGATCCCCGTCGACCGCGACGGCGGCCGGGGCGGGGTGGCCGCGCTGATGACCGGGCGCCGGGTGCTGGAGGAGGGCAACGTCTTCGGGATCTACCCGGAGGGCACCCGCTCCCCCGACGGCCGTCTGTACCGCGGCCGCACCGGCATCGCCCGGCTCACGCTGATGACCGGCGCGCCGGTGGTCCCGTTCGCCATGATCGGCACGGACAAGCTGCAGCCGGGCGGCGCGGGTCTGCCCCGGCCGGGGCGGGTCACCGTGCGGTTCGGCGAGGCGATGGAGTTCTCCCGCTACGAGGGCATGGACCGCGACCGGTACGTGCTGCGGGCGGTCACCGACTCGGTGATGGCGGAGGTCATGCGGCTGTCGGGACAGGAGTACGTGGACATGTACGCGAGCAAGGCGAAGGAAGCGGCGTAGTTTTCGGCGGGGCCGACGTTCCTTTCCGGCGGGAGCCGGCGGAGTCTCTCCGCCGGCTCCCGTCGCGTTTCGGAGTTTTCCGCGGGTGAGCGGGGGCTTGCCGCGCGGTTCCCCGCGCCCCTTCAGGAATTGTCCAGCTGCTGGTTCTTCAGCATCAGCCACGCCGCCGCCGAGGCTGACAGGAGGATCGCCGCTCCTGCTCCCGCCGCCAGGGTGAGGCCGTTCACGAAGGCCTCGCGGGCCGCGTCGAGCATGGGCCCCGCGGTGGCAGCGGGCATGTGGGTCGCCGCTTCCACCGCGCTGCCCAGGGACTCGTGGGCGGCTGCCGGGGTGCCCGGTGGGGCGGGGAAGTCGCGGTAGACGCCGGTGACGATGGAGCCGAGTACGGCGATGCCCAGGGCCGCGCCCAGCTCGTACGCCGTCTCGGAGACGGCGGAGGCCGCGCCGGCCTGTTCCTTCGGGACGCTGGAGAGGATCACGTCCGCGGTCACCGTGAACGAGAAGCCCGCGCCCGCGCCGACCACCAGCAGGGCCGCCCCGAGCAGGGGGTAGCCGGTGGACTGGCCGATGACGGTGAGGGCGGCCAGGGACAGGCCGATGGCCGCCAGCCCCCCGGCGACGACCGAGCGCACCGAGAAGCGGCGGGCGGTCCGGCCGGCGATCAGGCCGGCCGCCACCGCGCCGATCGCGGCGGGGAGTTCCGCGAGTCCGGCCTCGAACGGGCGCCGTCCCTGGACCAGTTGGAAGTACTGGGAGAGGAAGAAGACGAGTCCGGACAGGCCGAGGACGGTCAGCAGGTCGGCCAGCACCGCGCCGCTGAACCCCCGGCTGCGGAACAGCCGCATGTCCAGGAGGGGCTTCGGAAGGACGAACTGGCGGCGGACGAACAGGTACAGGGCCGCCGCGCCCAGCAGACCCACGGCCGGGGCGGACGCGCCGAACCCGTGGCTCGCGGTCTCCTTCACCGCGTAGACCACGCCGATCATGCCGGCCAGCGACAGGGCCACGCTCGTCAGGTCCCACGGGCCGGGCTCCGGCGTGCGGGACTCCGGCAGCAGCTTGATGCCGACGACCACGAGGACCGCCATGACCGGCAGGTTGATCAGGAAGACCGAACCCCACCAGAAGTGTTCGAGCAGCAGCCCGCCGAGGATCGGGCCGACCGCCGTGCCCGCGGAGGCGGTCGCGCCCCAGACGCCGATGGCGAGGCTGCGCTCGCGCGGGTCGTGGAAGAGGTTGCGGATCAGGGCGAGGGTGGCCGGCATCAGCGTGGCCCCGGCGACGCCGAGCAGGGCACGCGCCGCGATCATCACCTCGGGCGTGTGCGCGTAGGCGTTGAGCACGGAGACCACGCCGAACGCGGCGGCGCCGTACAGCAGGATCCGCTTGCGGCCGATGCGGTCGCCCAGGCTGCCCATCGACACGAGGAGTCCGGCGAGCACGAACGAGTAGACGTCGCCGATCCACAGCAGCTGGGAGCCGGTGGGCGCGAGGTCCTCGCTGATGTAGGGGGTGGCGAGGCCGAGGACGGTCGCGTCGACGGCCACCAGCAGGACGGCGAGCACGAGGACCGACAGGGCGAGCCAGCGGCCGGGGCGGCGCCCCTCCTCGGCCGGGGTCTGCGGCCGTATGGCGCTGGTCATGATTCCTTCCTGGCCGCCGGTGCTTCCGGCGTCGCCGGTTCCTGCGGGCGTCGTACGCCGCCGAGCAGCAGCTCGACGATCATGTGGGTGAAGTCCTTGGGGGCGACCCTGCCCTCGGCGACCGCCCAGGCGGCGGAGGCGAGCAGGCCGTAGAGGGCCTCGGTGAGCCAGGCCGGGGTGAGGTCGATGCGGAACTCGCCGCTCGACTGACCGCGCCGGAACAGGTCCGCGATGCTCTCGTCGATCCTGGCCCAGCCCTCGTTCTGCTCCTCGCCCTCGAACAGCTCGTTCTCGGAGTAGAGGAAGGCGAGCAGGCCCGCCTGCGGTTCGATCTCGGCGACCAGGCGCCGCACGGCGTCGGTGGCGGGCCCCTCGTCGATGCGGGCGGCGGTGAGGGCGGCCTCGCACTCGGCGATGCCCAGTGCCTCGAGGGCGCGGACCAGCGCGTCCCGGCCGGCGAACTGCCGGTGCAGGGTGGCGCGGCTGATCCCGGCCGCCTTGGCGACCTCGTCCATGGTCGCGGTGGATCTACGGGCCAGCAGTGCGGCGGCGCTGCGCAGCACGTGGTCTCGGTCGACAGCCATGAGACGACGGTACCGCATGTGAGACGCTTATGTCTCACTAGAGGTATGGACGTCTCACGATCACGACGTCACGCGGGATGAGGCTCAGTGCCAGGGCAGGCTGCCGCGGTGCTGCCAGTACGCCTCGGGGTTCTCGGCCAGCGGGGCCAGGCGGGCGAGCTGGTCGTCGGTGAGGTCGACGGCCGCGGCGTGCAGGTTGGAGGCGAGCTGGACGACCGTCGCCGCGCCGGACAGGACGACGCCCGCCCACGGCCGGCGCAGGACGGCGGCGAGGGCGACCGCGTCACAGCCGAGGCCCGTCTCCTCGGCGACGGCGCGCAGCGGCTCGGGGGCGTGCGGTCCGGCCAGGCGGCCGTTGGCCATGCCCTCCTTGACGATCACCGTGAGTCCGGCGTCGTGGGCCTCGGCCAGCGCGGGGCCGGCGGAGGTCTCCAGGATGTTGTAGGTGGACTGCACCGTGCGGAAGAGGGGTGCGCCGTCGACGGTGACGGCGAGGGCCGCGCGGACGGCGTCCGCCTGGCGGGGGCCGCTGGTGGAGAAGCCGACGGTGAGGCCCTGCGCCACCGCCTCGGCGAGCCGGGCGTGCAGGTCCTTGTCGGTGAGGGCCGGGCTGTCCGGGGTGACCGAGTGGATCTGGTAGAGGTCGAGACGGTCGCCGAGGACCGCGTCGGACTCGGCGCGCTGGCGCTCGTACGCGGCGAGGGAGTGGTCCTTGACCTCGTGGTGCTCGGCGTCGGTGGTCCAGCCGGCGGTGTAGGTGTAGCCCCACTTGCTGCCGACCACCACGTCGGCGGCGTCGGGGCGGCTCCTCAGCCAGTCCGCGAGGAACTCCTCGCTGCGGCCGTAGGAGCGGGCCGCGTCGATGTAGCGCACGCCTTGGGCGTAGGCGGCGTCGAGGAGTTCGTGGGTGCGGGTGCGGAGGGTTTCGACGCTGCGGTCGTCGCCGAGGTCGGCCTCCCGGCCGAGGGTGATGTAGCCGGGGCGGCCGACCGCGGCGAGGCCGAGGCCGAGGTGGGCGGTGGGGGTGGTGGCGGTGGCCAGGCGGGCGAAGGGCATCTCGGCTCCGTCGGTCGGCTGCGGTGTGGCTGTGCCAACGTAACCCGGGATGCGGCTTCGCCACGCCTTGCGGCGGGAGCGGCTGTGCGGGGGCGGGTGCGGGTGTGCCGGGGGTGTTCGCGCAGTTCCCCGCGCCCCTGGAGGGGGTCTCCGTGGCACGGCGGGGGCGGCGGCACGGCGACCGGGCGCGCCGTTCCCCGCGCCCTGAGGGCGTCGGCACGTGCGGCGCCGTCGTGGCCGGGCCCGCCGTTCCCCGCGCCCCCGCGGAAGCTGCTCTACCGCTTCTTCGCCGTGGCCCACTCGTGCTGGAGGGCCACGTTCTCCTTCACCTCCGCCAGCTGGACCGCCACCGCGCTGGGGGCCGTGCCGCCTCGGCCGTTGCGGGAGGCCAGGGCGCCGGGGACGTCGAGGACCGTGCGGACCTCCGGGGTGAGGTGGGCGGAGATCTTCGCGAACTGCTCGTCGGTCAGCTCGTCCAGCTCCTTGCCCTCCGCCTCGGCGACCTTGACGCACTCGCCGGCGACCTCGTGCGCGACCCGGAAGGGCACACCCTGCCGGACCAGCCACTCGGCGATGTCGGTGGCGAGGGAGAAACCGGCCGGGGCCAGTTCCTCCATGCGCTCGCGGTGCACGGTGAGGGTGGCCATCATCCCGGTGAAGGCGGGCAGCAGGATCTCGAGCTGGTCGATGGAGTCGAAGACCGGCTCCTTGTCCTCCTGGAGGTCGCGGTTGTACGCGAGCGGGAGGGCCTTGAGGGTGGCCATCAGGCCGGTGAGGTTGCCGATCAGGCGGCCGGACTTGCCGCGCGCCAGCTCGGCGATGTCCGGGTTCTTCTTCTGCGGCATGATCGACGAGCCCGTGGAGAAGGCGTCGTGCAGGGTCACGAAGGAGAACTCCTTCGTGTTCCAGATGATGACCTCCTCGGCGATCCGGGAGACGTTCACACCGATCATCGCGGTGATGAAGGCGAACTCGGCGACGAAGTCCCGGGAGGCCGTGCCGTCGATGGAGTTGGCGGCGCTGCCGTGCTCGAAGCCGAGGTCCTTGGCGACCGCCTCGGGGTCCAGGCCGAGGGAGGAGCCCGCGAGGGCGCCCGAGCCGTAGGGGGAGACGGCGGTGCGCTCGTCCCACTGGCGCAGCCGCTCGGCGTCCCGGGAGAGGGACTGGACGTGGGCGAGGACGTGGTGGGCGAAGAGCACCGGCTGGGCGTGCTGGAGGTGGGTGCGGCCGGGCATCGCCACGTCCGGGTGGGCCTCGGCGAGCCCGATCAGCGCGTCCTGGAGGTCGGCGACGAGACCGCCGATCGTCCGGGCGTGGTCGCGCAGGTACATCCGGAAGAGGGTGGCGACCTGGTCGTTGCGGGACCGTCCGGCGCGCAGCTTGCCGCCGAGGTCGGGGCCGAGCCGCTCCAGCAGGCCGCGCTCGAGGGCGGTGTGGACGTCCTCGTCGGCGATGGTGCCGGTGAAGGCGCCGGAGGCGACGTCGGCCTCGAGCCGGTCGAGGCCCTCGAGCATGCGGGTCAGCTCGTCCTCGGTGAGCAGGCCCGCCGTGTGCAGCACGCGCGCGTGGGCGCGGGAGCCGGCGATGTCGTAGGGGGCGAGCCGCCAGTCGAAGTGGACGGACGCGGACAGCTTCGCCAGGGCCTCGGCGGGGCCGTCGGCGAAACGGCCGCCCCAGAGCCGGACGTCACCGCTGTTGCTGCTCACTTGCGTGCTCCTCGAGGGTTCCGGATGTGGCGCCGCCTCCCCACGGGCGTGTGGGGAGGCGGCTGTCGGGCCAGTGCGTGTGAGGGGTCGTCAGGCGCCGCGCGCTCAGGCGAGGTCGCGCTTGGCCGCGATCTTCGACGACAGGCTGTAGATGTCGATGAAGCCCTTGGCCGCGGCCTGGTCGAAGGTGTCGCCGGTGTCGTAGGTGGCCAGGTTGAAGTCGTACAGCGACGACTCCGAGCGCCGGCCGGTGACGACGGCGCGGCCGCCGTGCAGGGTCATCCGGATGTCGCCGTTGACGTGCTGGTTGGCCTCGGCGATGAAGCCGTCGAGGGCGCGCTTCAGCGGGGAGAACCACTGGCCGTCGTAGACCAGCTCGCCCCAGCGCTGCTCGACCTGCCGCTTGTAGCGGGCCAGCTCGCGCTCGACCGTGACGTTCTCCAGCTCCTGGTGGGCGGTGATCAGGGCGATCGCGCCGGGGGCCTCGTAGACCTCGCGGGACTTGATGCCGACGAGGCGGTCCTCGACCATGTCGATCCGGCCCACGCCGTGGGCGCCGGCGCGCTCGTTGAGCTGCTGGATCGCCTGGAGGACGGTGACGGGCCTGCCGTCGACGGCGACCGGGACGCCCTCCTTGAAGGTGATGATCACCTCGTCGGGCTCCCGGGTCACGGCCGGGTTCTGGGTGTACTCGTAGACGTCCTCGATGGGCGCGTTCCAGATGTCTTCGAGGAAGCCGGTCTCGACGGCGCGTCCGAAGACGTTCTGGTCGATGGAGTACGGGGACTTCTTGGTGGTGGCGATCGGCAGGCCCTTGGCCTCGCAGAAGGCGATGGCCTTGTCGCGGGTCATCGCGTAGTCGCGGACCGGGGCGATGCACTTCAGGTCGGGGGCGAGGGCGACGATGCCGGCCTCGAAGCGGACCTGGTCGTTGCCCTTGCCGGTGCAGCCGTGGGCGACGGTGGTGGCGCCGTGCTTCTGGGCGGCGGCGACGAGGTGCTTGACGATCGTCGGCCGGGACAGCGCGGAGACCAGCGGGTAGCGGTCCATGTAGAGGGCGTTGGCCTTGATCGCCGGGAGGCAGTACTCCTCGGCGAACTCGTCCTTGGCGTCCGCGACCTCGGCCTCGACGGCACCGCAGGCGAGCGCGCGCTTGCGGATGACGTCCAGGTCCTCGCCACCCTGGCCGACGTCGACCGCAACGGCGATGACCTCGGCGCCCGTCTCCTCGGCGATCCAGCCGATGGCGACGGAGGTGTCCAGACCGCCAGAGTAGGCGAGTACGACGCGCTCGGTCACGGGTTTCTCCTCACAGTGCATTCGCTGATATGCATGAGTATGCAGTAGTCCGCATGATTCGTCAATCCGCCTGTTCGCAGGGGCCCGCCGGGACTCCGCGGCGGCCCTTCCGCACGGAAGGTGAACGCGGGAGACCGCCGGCGCGTACGACTCACCGAACACAGACGCTGCGGCCGCCCCGCGTACGCGCCGGCCGGGGCGGCCACAGCCCTTTCCGCCCCTCCGCTCCTTCGCTCCTCGGGCCGAGGGTCGTCAAATGCTTAGACAGGCGAAAGATCTGCCCGGATAATCGGTGGACATGGGAAAAACGTATGAGCGCATCGACGGGCGGCTCCGCACCTTCATCGAGGAGCAGCCCGTCTTCTTCACCGCCACCGCCCCCCTGTCCGCCGACGGCACGGTCAACCTCTCCCCCAAGGGGCTCAAGGGATCCTTCGCGGTCCTCGACGACCTCACCGTCGCCTACCTCGACTTCGCGGGATCCAACGCCGAGACCATCGCCCACCTCCGCGAGAACGGCCGGATCACCCTGATGTGGTGCGCCTTCCAGGGGCCGCCGACCATCGTGCGCGTGCACGGCCGCGGGGAGCCCGTGTTCCGTGACGACCCGCGGTTCACGGAACTGCTCGCCCGCTTCCCCACCATCGACCCGTGGACCCACGGCCTGCGCGCGATCGTCGTCGTGCGGGCCGAGCTGATCCGCGACACCTGCGGGTACGCCGTGCCCTTCCTGGCGTACGAGGGCGAACGGGACCTGCACGAGAAGCGGTTCGCCAGGGAGGACGACGCCTCCCTCGACGCGTACTTCACCAGGAAGGAGCACGTCGCGACCAGCCTGGACGGGCTTCCCGGGCTGCCGTTGCCGCTGCCCCCGTCCGGCATGTGAGCCGGCCGGGCCGCGCGCCTGATCACCTACCGGGGCACGCCCACGCCCTGGTGGCGGACCTCACCCACCACCGCCCGGTGCGTGTCCGTGCCGAAGAGCGCGACGCGGAAGATCCCGCGCCGGGCCTCCCCCGCGCGGGCCCCGCGCCTCGCGACCGGCGGGCGTGCCGCGACCACCCGCCGCCGAAACGGGCGGCGAATCCACGGTTCCCGCTGAACACCTCGGCGTGGCGGCACGTATGTGAGGGCCAAGGGCCGAGTCCCACGGAGGAACCGTGACCACCACGCTCGCCGGCGGCCGTGCCGCCCGCCGCCAGACGATGCGCCGCATCCGTCCGCGCCGCTCCCCCGCCGTGCCGCTGCTGCTCGCCGTGGCCGCGGGCGCGGTGGCCGTGCTGTGGCTGTGGTGGACCAGCACACCGTCCATCGCGGACACCACCGGGAGGATCATCGCCGCCGGCCGGATCACCGGCCTGCTCGCCGGGTACCTGATGGCCCTGGTCGTGCTGCAGATGGCGCGGGTGCCCGCACTGGAACGGCGGGTGGGCTCGGACCGGGTCGCCCGCTGGCACGCGATGAGCGGCCGCTACACCGTCAGCCTGGTGATCGCCCACGTCTTCCTGATCATGTGGGGCTACGCCCGGCAGGCCGGCCGGACCCTCACCGGCATCGTGACGCAGACGATCACCTCCGTCGACACGCTGCCGGACATGGGCAAGGCCGCCCTCGGCACCGGTCTGCTGTTCGTGATCGCCCTGCTGTCGGCCGGCCCGGTCCGGCGCCGGCTGCCGTACGACGGCTGGTACCACGTGCACCTGCTGACGTACGCGGCGGTGTTCCTGACGTTCTGGCACCAGATCACCACCGGCAACGAGTTCGCCGTCACCCCGTCCGCGAAGACCTTCTGGTACGGGCTCTACGGCGCCGTGACCGTGCTGGTCCTGTGGTACCGGATCATCACCCCGATCCAGCTGAACCTGCGGCACCGGATGCGGGTCCAGGCGGTCGTCGAGGAGACGCCGGGCGTCGTGTCGGTGCTGATCGGCGGGCGCAGGCTGCACCGGATGGGCGCGGAGGCCGGGCAGTTCTTCCGCTGGCGGTTCCTGGCGCCCGGGATGCGGTTCAGCTCCCACCCGTACTCGCTGTCCGCGGCGCCCCGCCCGGACATGCTGCGGATCACCGTCAAGGCGGTCGGCGACCACAGCTCCCGGCTGCGCGAGCTGGAGCCCGGCACCCGGGTGTGGGCGGAGGGCCCGTACGGGGCGCTGACCGCGCAGCGCCGCAGCCGCGGCAAGGTGCTGCTGGTCGCGGGCGGGGTGGGCATCACCCCGATGCGCGCCCTGTTCGAGACGCTGCCCGGCGCCTCCGGGGACATCACCCTGCTGTACCGGGCCAACAGCACGCAGGACCTGGCGCTGTGGGGCGAGCTGGCGAAGATCGCCGACGAGCGGGGCGCCCGGCTGATGTACGCGGTGAACAGCCCCGGCGGGGAGCGTCCGGACATCTCGGCGGAGAGCCTGCGGCGCAAGATCCCGGACATCGACCGCCACGACGTCTTCATGTGCGGGCCGCCCGGATTCGCCCAGCAGGTGTACGCGGCCCTGCGCGACGCGGGGGTCCCCGCGCGCCGTATCCACCACGAGTCGTTCGAGATGTGAGCGGCGGGCCGTCGGCCCCGGTCGCCCGTTACCCGTCAGGAGCCTGAGAAGCGATGAGGAAGAGTCACCCCGTCCGGCGTGCCGTTCTGGCGACCGCCGCCACCGTCTCCGGGATCGTGCTGCTGCTGTCGCTGAAACCCGCGTCCGACCCGGGGCCGGCCGCGGCGGCGGGCGGCGCCCCGCCCGCGGCGGAGTCCGTGCAGGGCGGCGCCCGGCCCATCGGGGACGGCACGGTCACCGGTGACGCGGTGCGGACCCGGTACGGTCCGGTGCAGGTGCGGATCACCGTCAGCGGTGGCAGGATCACCGAGGCCGAAGCCGTCCAGGCCCCCCAGGGCGGCCGGAGCGACCAGATCACCTCCACCGCCGTGCCCAAGCTCAACCAGGCGGCGGTGGCGGCCGGCAGCGCGGACATCGACGCCGTCTCGGGCGCCACGTACACCAGCGCCGGCTACCAGCGGTCCCTCCAGTCGGCCCTGGACAAGGCGCGCGCCGCCGCGCCGGCCGGCACGGGAGGCGGTGACGCCGCCCCGGCGCGGACCGTCACCGGTGACGTCGCGCGGACCCGGTACGGTCCGGTGCAGGTGCGGATCACCGTCAGCGGCGGCAGGATCACCGAGGCCGAAGCGGTCCAGGCCCCCCAGGGCGGCCGGAGCGACCAGATCACCTCCACCGCCGTGCCCAAGCTCAACCAGGCGGCGATGGCGGCCCGCAGCGCGGACATCGACGCCGTGTCGGGCGCCACCTACACCAGCGCCGGTTACCAGGAGTCCCTCCAGTCGGCCCTGGACAAGGCCGGTGGCTGACGCGGTGACGGGACCCGTTGAGGCGCCCGCCGCGGTGCGTCAGGTGGTGGAGACGATGGGGACCGTCTTCTCCCTCGACGTCCGCGGCGGGGAACCCGGCGCGGTACGCGCGGCGCTGGAGGCGGCCGCGGCCGGACTGCGCCGGGTCGACGAGGTCTTCAGCACCTACCGCGAGGACAGCCGGATCTCCCGGCTGGCGCGCGGCGAGCTGGACACCGGCGCCTGCGGTCCCGAGGTCGCGGAGGTGCTGGAGCTGGCCGCGGAGGCGGAACGGACCAGCGAGGGCTGGTTCAGCACGCGGTACCGGGGGCGGCTCGACCCGACCGGGATCGTCAAGGGCTGGGCCACCGAGCGCGCGGCGCGGCAGCTCCTGGCGGCGGGGGCCTCGGGGGTGAGCGTCAACGGCGGCGGCGACGTCCAGCTGCTCGGCTCACCCGGTGCGGGCCGGCCCTGGCGGGTCGGGGTGGCGGACCCGCTGCGTCCGGGCGGCCTCGCCGCGGTGGTCTCCGCGGCCGGGGCGCGGGAGCTGGCGGTGGCGACGTCCGGGACCGCGGAGCGCGGCGCCCACATCGTGGACCCGCGCACGGGCCGCTCCGCGGTGACCGACCTGGTCGCGGTGACGGTGGTCACCCCCCGTCTGACCTGGGCGGACTGCTGGGCCACGGCGGCCTTCGCGATGGGTTCCAGGGAGGGCCTGCGCTGGCTGGACTCCCTGCCCGACACGGAGGGCCTCCTGATCACCACGGGCGACGAGGTCCGCTGCACCGGCAACCTCGCCGACTGGCTGGGCTGACCAGCGCCCCGCGAGGGGCGCGGGAACCGTGTGACCGGTCCCCGCGGACCCGCGCCCGGCAGCGGGCCGAAGCGTCCCCTCACTGCCCGTTCTGAGCCAGCCGCAGCATGTGGTCGGCGAGCGCCTGCCCACCCGTGGGTTCCCTGCTGATCAGCAACAACGTGTCGTCCCCGGCGATGGTGCCGAGGATGTCGTGCAGCTCGGCCTGGTCGATCGCGGACGCGAGGAACTGCGCGGCCCCCGGAGGCGTCCGCAGCACGACCAGGTTCGCGGAAGCCTCCGCGGAGATCAGCAGCTCCTGCGAGAGCCGCCGCATCCGCTCCTCCTTGGCGGACTCCCCCAAGGGCGCGCGCGGCGTGCGAAAACCCCCCTCGCTCGGCACCGCGTAGATCAGATCCCCGTCGTTGTTGCGGATCTTCACCGCGTTCAGCTCGTCGAGGTCGCGGGAGAGCGTCGCCTGGGTGACGCTCAGTCCGTCGTCGGCGAGCAGCTTCGCGAGCTGGCTCTGGGACCGCACCGGCTGCCGGTTGAGGATGTCCACGATCCGGCGGTGGCGCGCGGTACGGGTCTGCGGCACGGCGGGCCCGGCCTGACCGCCCTGCTCCGCCTGTCCGGCCGTACGCCCCTGATCCTGCTGGCTCATCGTCGTCTCATTCCCCGGCTCGTCCTTCCCCGTCCGCGCGTCCGGCGGCGTCCAGGATGCCGGGCAGCGCCCCGAGGAACGCGGCCACCGCGTCGTCCCCGAGGTTCAGCGGCGGCATCAGCCGTACGACGTCGGGGGCGGCGGCGTTCACGAGGAACCCGGCGTCCTGAGCCGCCTGTTGCGCCTGGGGCGCGAGCGGCTCGGTGAGCACGATACCCAGGAGCAGGCCCGCTCCCCGGACGTGGTCGATCAAGGCGTGCCCGAGGCCCTCGATCCCCTGGCGGAGCTTCTCGCCCTGGCGCTTGGCGTTCTCCAGCAGTCCCTCGCCGGCGATGGTGTCGAGCACCGCGAGTCCGGCGGCGCAGGCGACCGGGTTGCCGCCGAAGGTCGTGCCGTGGTGGCCGGGCTGGAGCAGCTGGGCCGCGCGGCCGAAGGCGACGGTGGCGCCGAGCGGCAGTCCGCCGCCGAGCTGCTTGGCGAGGGTGACGACGTCCGGCAGCACGCCCTCGTGGGCCTGGTACGCGAACCAGTCGCCGGTCCGGCCCACGCCGGTCTGCACCTCGTCGAGCACGAGCAGCGCGCCCTTGGCGGCCGTGATGGCGCGGGCCGCCTTGAGGTAGCCGGCGGGCGGGACCACGACGCCCAGTTCGCCCTGGACGGGTTCGAGGATGACCAGGGCCGTGTCCTCGGTGACGGCCGCGTCCAGCGCCTGGGCGTCCCCGAACGGCACGTGGGTGACGTCGCCGGGCAGCGGCAGGAACGGCTCCCGTTTGCCGGCCTGCCCGGTGAGCGCCAGGGCGCCCATGGTGCGGCCGTGGAAGGCGCCCTCCGTCGCGACGACGTGGGTGCGGCCGGTGAGCCGGCCGATCTTGAAGGCGGCCTCGTTGGCCTCGGCCCCGGAGTTGCAGAAGAAGATCCTGCCGTCCCGGCCGAAGAGCTGCAGCAGCCGCTCGGCCAGGGCCACGGTCGGCTCGGCGAGGAAGAGGTTGGAGATGTGGCCGAGGGAGGAGATCTGCCGGGTGACGGCCTCGACGACCGCCGGGTGGGCGTGGCCGAGGGCGTTGGTCGCGATGCCCCCGACGAAGTCGAGGTACTCCGTGCCGTCGGCGTCCCAGAGCCGCTGGCCCTCGCCGCGCACGAGGGGGAGGCGGGGCGTGCCGTAATTGTTCATCAGCGCGCCCTGCCAGCGGGCGGTCAGTTCCGCGTTGCTCACGACTCCCCCTGTTCGTCGGGCACGACCATGGTGCCGATGCCCTCGTCCGTGAAGATCTCCAGCAGGATCGAGTGCTGGACCCGGCCGTCGATGACGCGGGCGGTGGTCACGCCGTTGCGCACGGCGTGCAGGCAGCCCTCCATCTTGGGCACCATGCCCGAGGACAGCTCCGGCAGGAGCTTCTCGAGCTGGGACGCGGTGAGACGGCTGATCACCTCGTCGCTGTGGGGCCAGTCCTCGTAGAGGCCTTCGACGTCCGTGAGGACCATGAGGGTTTCGGCGCCCAGAGCAGCAGCGAGTGCCGCAGCCGCCGTATCAGCATTGACGTTGTAGACATGGTGGTCGTCCTGGCTGCGGGCGATCGACGAGACGACCGGTATGCGGCCGTCGGCGAGCAGGGCCTCGATCGCGCCCGTGTCGATCTCGGTGATCTCGCCCACCCGCCCGATGTCGACCGCTTCTCCGTCGATCCGGGGCCGGTGCTTGGTGGCGGTGAGGGTGTGCGCGTCCTCGCCGGTGAGGCCGACGGCGAGCGGGCCGTGCCGGTTGAGCAGTCCGACCAGCTCCCGCTGGACCTGTCCGGCGAGCACCATGCGCACGACGTCCATGGCGTCCTCGGTGGTGACGCGCAGGCCGGCCTTGAACTCGCTGACGATGCCGTGGGTCTCGAGCGCGCGGCTGATCTGCGGGCCGCCGCCGTGCACGACGACGGGTTTCAGCCCGGCGTGCCGCAGGAAGACGACGTCCTGGGCGAACGCGGCCTTCAGGTCCTCGTCGACCATGGCGTTGCCGCCGAACTTGATGACGACGGTCCTGCCGTGGTGCCGGGTCAGCCAGGGCAGCGCCTCGATGAGGATCTGCGCCTTGGGCAGCGCGGTGTGCTTACGGGTGACGGTCATGAGGAATAGGCGCTGTTCTCGTGGACGTAGTCGGCGGTGAGGTCGTTGGTCCAGATGGTGGCGGTGGCGTCGCCGGCGGCCAGGTCGGCGACGATGTGCACCTCGCGGTAGCGCATGTCGACCTGGTCGCGGTCCTCGCCGACGCCGCCGTTCTTGCACACCCAGACGCCGTTGATGGCGACGTTGAGCCGGTCGGGCTCGAAGGCGGCCTTCGTGGTGCCGATGGCGGAGAGGACGCGGCCCCAGTTGGGGTCCTCGCCGTGGATGGCGCACTTCAGGAGGTTGTTGCGGGCGATGGAACGGCCCACCTCGACGGCGTCGTCCTCGCTCGCGGCGCCCACCACCTCGACCCTGATGTCCTTGCTGGCGCCCTCGGCGTCGCGGATGAGCTGCTGGCCGAGGTCGTCGCAGACGGCCCGTACGGCTTCGGCGAAGTCATCGTGCTCCGGGGTGACGCCGGAGGCGCCGGAGGCGAGCAGCAGCACGGTGTCGTTGGTGGACATGCAGCCGTCGGAGTCGACGCGGTCGAAGGTGACCCGGGTGGCGGCGCGGAGCGCCCGGTCCAGGGTCTCGCTGTCGACGTCGGCGTCGGTGGTGAGGACGACGAGCATGGTGGCGAGGCCGGGGGCGAGCATGCCCGCGCCCTTGGCCATGCCGCCGACGGTCCAGCCTCCCCCGGACACGACGGACGTCTTGTGGACGGTGTCCGTGGTCTTGATGGCGATGGCGGCCTTCTCGCCGCCGTGCTCCGAGAGCTGGGCGACGGCGGCCCCGACGCCCGGGAGCAGCTTGTCCATGGGCAGCAGGACGCCGATGAGGCCGGTGGAACAGACGGCCACCTCGCCCGCGCCGACGCCCAGCAGCTCAGCGGCCTTCTCGGCGGTGGCGTGGGTGTCCTGGAAACCCTTGGGTCCGGTGCAGGCGTTGGCGCCGCCGGAGTTGAGGACGACCGCGGACAGCTGCCCGCTCTTGAGGACCTGTTCGGACCAGAGCACGGGCGCGGCCTTGACGCGGTTGGAGGTGAAGACGCCGGCGGCGGCGCGCCGGGGGCCGTTGTTGACCACGAGGGCCAGGTCGGGGTTGCCGTTCTCCTTGATCCCGGCGGCGATGCCCGCCGCCGTGAATCCCTTTGCTGCCGTCACACTCACTGTGTCTCCTCGTTCGCTTCTCCGCCCGTGCAGCGCAGAGGTGCGGGCATCGTGACCGTCTGCGGCCCGGCGGCTGCGCGTGCGTCGCTCACGGCGCAACTCCGATCGTCGTCAGCCCGGTGGTCTCGTCGAGACCCAGGGCGATGTTCATGCTCTGGACGGCACCGCCCGCGGTGCCCTTGGTGAGGTTGTCGATGGCGCTGACCGCGACGACCCGGCCGGCGGCGGCGTCGTGGGCCACCTGCACCTGCACGGCGTTGGAGCCGTACACGGAGGCGGTGGCGGGCCACTGTCCCTCGGGGAGGAGGCGCACGAACGGTTCGTCGGCGAACGCCTTCTCGTAGGCGGCGCGCACGGACTCGGCGGTGGCGCCGGGCCTGGCCTTCGCGGAGCAGGTGGCGAGGATGCCGCGGGGCATCGGCGCCAGGGTGGGCGTGAAGGACACGGTGACGCGCTCGCCGGCCGCCGCGCTGAGGTTCTGGATCATCTCGGGGGTGTGCCGGTGCCCGCCGCCCACGCCGTACGGCGACATGGAGCCCATGACCTCGCTGCCCAGCAGGTGCGGCTTGGCCGCCTTGCCCGCGCCGGAGGTGCCGGACGCGGCGACGATCACGGCCTCGGCCTCGGCGAGTCCCGCGGCGTAGGCCGGGAACAGGGCGAGGGAGACGGCGGTGGGGTAGCAACCGGGCACCGCGACGCGCTTGGACCCCTCCAGCGCGGCGCGGGCACCCGGCAGTTCGGGCAGGCCGTAGGGCCAGGTGCCGGCGTGCGGGGAACCGTAGAAGGTCTCCCAGTCGGCGGCGTCCTTCAACCGGAAGTCGGCACCCATGTCGATCACCAGCACCTCGTCGCCGAGCTGCTCGGCGACGGCGGCGGACCGGCCGTGCGGCAGCGCGAGGAAGACGACGTCGTGCCCGGCGAGCGCCTCGGGGGCGGTCGGTTCCAGCACCCGGTCGGCCAGCGGCGCCAGATGCGGCTGGAGCGCACCGAGGCGCTGTCCGGCGTTGGAGTTCCCGGTCAGGGCGCCGATCTCGACCCCGGGGTGGGTCAGGAGCAGACGCAGCAGCTCACCGCCCGCGTACCCGCTCGCTCCGGCCACCGCCGCACGTACCGCCATGGAAAACCCTCCTCCTGGATGGCATGACTATACGTTTCTCTGCACGTTTATGCAACGGGTGCCGGGAGCGGGAGGAGGGGGCCGGGCAGCCGGGCCGGCGGGGGCGGGCGCGGGCGGGGCAGGACGGAGCACCGGGGGACGGTCGCCCCGTCGTCGGCCGGGCGGTCCCCCACGACGTCGTGCGGGGAGCCGGCCGCCCGGTGGTCCGGAGACGTGCCGCACTCGGGTGGGCATGCCGGAGAGCGAGCCCCACGCGGTCGCGCGGACGCCGTCCGCATGCGCTCGTCGTGCCGTACGGGAAGCCTGGGCACCCCGCCGCGGCCCTGCTCCCGGAGGGCCGGAACGCGGGGGCGCCCCCTCTCCGGGAACGGCCGCGCCGCAAGGGTCAGCGGGCGCCGCCGGAGTCGCGGGGCGGCGCGGTGCTCGACCGGACGACGAGGCGCGGCTCCACCGACTTCGGTTCCGACAGGGCGCCCGGAGCCGCGATGGCCCGCAGCAGGTGCGTCACCGCCAGCGCCCCCATCTCCGCGAACGGCTGTGCCACGGTGGTGAGCGGCGGCCAGCTGTACTCGGCGAGTTCGATGTTGTCCACGCCCACCACCGAGATGTCCTCGGGGACCCGCCGGCCCGTCTCGTGCAGCGCCTTGATCACTCCGAAGGCCATTTCGTCGCTGGCGACGAAGACGGCGGTCACGTCGGGGATGCGCCCCAGAACGAGACCGTTGCGGTACCCGGACGCGGGGGACCAGTCGCCTTCCAGCGCGGGAGGCACGGGGCGGCCGGCCTCCTCGAGGGTGTCGCGCCAGCCGTCACGCCTGCTGGCGGCCTCCAGCCACTCCTCGGGACCGGTCACGTGCCACACCGAGTCGTGCCCGAGGTCGAGCAGGTGCTGTGTGGCCAGACGCGCAGCGAGCGCCTGGTCGACGGCCACCACCTCGGTCGCGGAGGTGCGGGACCCGTCGATCGTGACGGTGGGGACCGACTCGGTCAGCTGCTCGATCCGGCGGCTGGTGTGGATGAGCGGCACGGCCAGGACGACGCCCTCGACGTCCTGGTCGGCCAGCCGGGACAGCGCGTCCTCGATGGCGGACGTGTCGAGCGAGGAGGTCGTGACGGCGTTGACGGTGTACCCGGCCGCCCTGGCCGCGTTCTCGATGCCCGAGGTGACGAGCCCGCCCGAGTAGTAGTGGGTGCGCAGCGTCACCACGCCGATGGTGCGGCTGCGGCCCGAGGACAGCACCCGGGCGGCGTTGTTGCGCCGGTACCCCAGCTCCTCCACGGCGGCCATGACCTTGGCACGCGTGTGCTCCTGGACGTTCGGATGGCCCGAGAGCACTCGGGACACCGTCTGCGCGGACACTCCGGCGGCTCGCGCCACGTCCGCCATCCCGGGTGGCCGCTTCGCGTCGGCACTCTGCTTCACCATGGGTCCTTCCTCGTGACCGTGGCCCTCGATGATATCGCTCACAGAATCGGTCGGCGTTGCGCGTGCAGCCTTCGCCGGTTTCTTGCTTGTGAACCGTTGGCATCGATAACAACTTCTGCCATAGTTCGAGCCGTCGACGGTCACTTCGCATAGCACCGCACGCCGCCTGCGCCACGGACGCCTGACGGTCTTCCCGTGCCTCACCTCCCTGGAAGAGGAGTCATGAAGAGATCAATCACCCGGTCCGCCGGAATCATCGGCACCCTGACCCTGGCCCTGACGGCCACCGCATGCGGCGGATCGGACTCGGACCCGGCCTCCTCGTCCGGCAAGGCATCGATAACATTCTGGGGCTGGGCCCCGGGTTACGAGGACGCGGTCGAGGCGTTCAACCGGAGTCACCCGGACATCAAGGTCACGTACCAGTCGGTGCAGCCGGGAGCCAAGGGCGGCTACCAGAAGATGCTGAACGCCGTCACGGCGGGCAACGCCCCCTGCCTGGCCCAGGTCGGTTACGAGACGCTTCCCAGTTTCGCCGCCCAGGGGGCCCTGCTGGACGTCGCCGAGCACGCCTCCGGGGCCGAGGGCGACTTCCAGGAAGCGGCCTGGAAGTCGGTGACCCTCGGCGACCAGGTCTACGGAGCGCCCGTGGACACCGGACCGATGGTGATGTTCTACAACAAGGAGGTCTTCGACTCGCTCGACCTCGCGCCGCCGACCACGTGGGCCGAGTACGAGGAGGCGGCCAGGAAGATCCACGCCTCCGGTCCCGAGCGGTACATCACGTCGCCGTACATGGACTACGACTACGCGGGCCTCGCCTGGCAGGCGGACGCCGGCTGGTTCGGGATCAAGGACGACGCCTGGCAGGTGACCATGGCCTCGAAGGCCAACCGGAAGGTCGCCGACTACTGGCAGGGGCTGGTGGACGAGGGCCTGGTGAGCAACGCCCCGATGTACGACCAGGCCTGGTACACCGGTCTCGGCGACGGTGACATCGCCACCGTCGTGGGCGCGGTGTGGCAGGCCGGCGTCATCAAGGGCGGCGCGGCGAAGGGGGCCGGCAAGTGGGCGGTGGCCCCCATGCCGCAGTGGACCGAGGGGGGCGACCAGGTCGGCAACGCCGGGGGTTCCGCCACCGCCGTCCTCGCCGGCTGCGCCGCGCCGGAGGCGGCCTGGACGTTCGCGCACTGGCTCAGCACCGACCGGGAGGCGTTCGGTGACCTCGTCGACAAGGCCGCGCTCTACCCGGCGGCCAAGGACCTGCTCGACCTCCCCCGGCTGAGCGGGGCGGACGAGTACTTCGGCGGACAGAAGATCTACGACGTCGTCGCCGAGGCGGCCCCGCGCGTCAGCTCCTTCTGGACCTGGGGCCCGATGATGACCAGGACCTCGGCCGACCTCAACGACGGCCTCGGCAAGGCGTGGGCGGGCAAGGGCACGCTCGCCGGAGCCCTGAGGACCGCGCAGCAGGCGACGGTGAGCGAGATGAAGAAGCAGGGCATGGAGGTCGCCGGGTGACCGGCCCGCCGCACCGACGAGCCCGCCCGGTCCACCGCGCACAGTGAGGAACAGCCCCGTGAGCAACGCCGCCGCTCCGGCGGACGTCCGAAGCAGCAGACGCTCCACCGGCGGGCCGCCGCCCGCCGGCGGTGCCCGCCCCGTCCCCGGGGGCCCGCGGAAGAGCCGGCCGGGGGCGCTGAGGCCCCTGCTGTTCTGCGCCCCGTTCATCGTCCTGTTCCTCGGCATGTACGTCGCGCCGATCGTCTACGCCGTGGTCAAGAGCCTGTACACCGTCCGACGGTCGGGACTCGGCCTGACGGCGCCGACCGAGGAGTTCGACCCGCTCGGGAACTACCTGCGGGTGTTCGACGACGGCGCGTTCCTCTCCTCCCTCGGCCGGGTCGCCCTGTTCGGTGTGGTCCAGGTCCCCCTGATGCTGGGCGCGGCCCTCGTCCTCGCCCTGCTGATCGACTCCCGGTCCGCGCGCGGCAAGGGCTTCTTCCGCCTCTCCAGCTTCCTCCCCTACGCGATCCCCGGGGTGAGCGCCGCGCTGGTCTGGTCGTTCATGTACTCACCGCAGTCGAGCCCGATCAACCGGATGCTGGAGCCGACCGGCGTCGGCATCCCGTTCTTCGACGGTGATCTGGTGCTGTGGTCGGTGGCGAACATCGTCACCTGGAGCTGGACCGGCTACAACATGATCATCATCTACGCGGCGTTGCAGTCGATTCCCGCGGAGGTGCTGGAGGCCGCCAGGATGGACGGCGCCTCGGCCGTGCGCATCGCCTGGAGCATCAAGGTGCCGGCGGTGCGCGGCGCGCTCGTGCTCACCGCCGTCTTCTCGATCATCGGCTCGGCCCAGCTCTACAACGAGCCGGTGGTGCTCCAGCCCGTCTCCGACGGCGCGGTCTCCTCCACGTTCACCCCGATCATGTCCGCGCAGAGCGCGATCGCCGCCGGCAACTACCCGTACGCGGCCGCCCAGTCCGTCCTCCTCGCCGTGCTGGTGGGTGTCGTGTCGTTCGTCTTCTTCACGTTCACGGCCCGGGGAGAGCAGGAATGAGCGCGACCGCCACGAACGCGGCCACCACGAAACCGCCCACGATCCGCTCGCGGCGCGACGCGAGCGTGCCGAGCCGGGTCACGGTCACGGCACTGCTGGCCCTGTCGGCCTTCTACTTCCTGCTTCCCCTGTGGTGGCTGCTCGTGTCCGCCACGAAGCCGTTCGGCGAGCAGTTCTCCGGCACCGGCCTGTGGTTCGACGGCTTCGGCCTCTTCGGCAACGTCGCGCGGCTCGGCAGCCATGACGGCGGCATCTTCTGGCGCTGGATGCTCAACAGCGTGCTGTACTGCGGCATCGGAGCGCTGCTGGGCACGGCCTTCTCGGCGCTGGCCGGCTACGCCCTGGCCAAGTACCGCTTCCCCGGCCGCGGGCTGCTGTTCGGGGTGGTGCTGGCGGCGGTACTCATCCCGAAGGTGCTGTTCACCCTGCCGCTGTACCTGATGTTCTCCGGCGTGGGCCTGATGGACAACCCGCTGGCCGTGCTGCTGCCGAGCATGGTCAGCCCGTTCGGTGTCTACCTCTGCCGGGTGTTCGCCGCGCAGAGCGTGCCGGACGAGGTGCTGGAAGCCGGCCGGATCGACGGAGCGGGCGAGTTCCGCGTCTTCCGCTCCCTCTCGGTACGGATGATGCTGCCCGCTCTGGTGACCGTCCTGCTGTTCCAGTTCGTGGAGATCTGGAACAACTACCTGCTGCCCTCGATGGTCCTCGGCGACGACCGGCTGCAGCCCGTCACGGTGGGCCTGGTCGGCTGGAACGCCAGCCATGTCGCGGTACCGCCCGCGCTCGTCGTCGTGGGCTCGCTCGTGTCCCTCGTCCCCCTCCTGCTCGCCTTCCTCTCGCTGCAGCGGTTCTGGCGCGCGGGCATGACCGCGGGAGCCGTGAAATGACCGCATCGGAGCCCGGCACCATGGGACATGCGTCCCCCCGCGGCGGACCGGCCGCCCTCACCTTCCGGGACGGAACGCTGCTGCGGGAGGGACGGCCGCACCGCGTCCTGTCCGGCTCCCTGCACTACTTCCGGGTCCATCCGGACCAGTGGACCGACCGGCTCCGGCGGCTGGCCGCCCTCGGACTCAACACCGTCGACACCTACGTGGCCTGGAACTTCCACGAGCGCACTCCGGGCGACGCGGACTTCGAGGGCCCGCGCGACCTGGAGCGCTTCGTCCGGCTCGCCCGGGAGGAGGGGCTGGACGTCATCGTGCGACCGGGCCCCTACATCTGCGCGGAATGGGACAACGGCGGCCTGCCCGCCTGGCTCACGGACACCCCCGGCATGCGGCTGCGCACCTCCCACCCGCCCTTCCTGGACGCGGTGGGGCGCTGGTTCGACGAGCTGATCCCCCGGATCGCCGCCCTCCAGGCCGGCCGGGACGGACCGGTGGTGGCCGTGCAGATCGAGAACGAGTACGGCAGTTACGGCGACGACCACTCCTACGTCCGCTGGGTGCGGGACGCACTGGTCGAGCGTGGCGTCACCGAACTGCTCTACACCGCCGACGGCCCGACGGCGCTCATGCAGGACGGCGGCTCCCTGGCCGGGGAACTGGCCGCCGCCACGTTCGGTTCCAGACCCGCGCAGGCCGCGGCGCTGCTGCGGGAGCGACGGCGGGGCGAGCCCTTCTTCTGCGCGGAGTTCTGGAACGGCTGGTTCGACCACTGGGGGGAGCACCACCACGTCCGGTCGGCCGACAGCGCGGCGGACGCCCTGGACGGCATCCTCGCCGAGGGTGGTTCGGTCAGTCTGTACATGGCGCACGGTGGCACCAACTTCGGCCTCTGGTCGGGCGCCAATCATGACGGCGAGCGGATCCAGCCGACCGTCACCAGCTACGACTCGGACGCCCCGATCGCCGAACACGGGGCCCTCACCCCGAAGTTCTTCGCGGTGCGGGAGCGGCTGGCCGCCGTCGACCCCACCGTGGCGGACCGGCCCGTTCCCGCGGACCCGCCCCTGCTGGAGCCGCGCTCCCTGGAGCTGACCCGGCGTGCGGCCCTGCTGGAGGGACTGCGCGCCACCGCCGAGCCGGTACGCGCACCGGTACCGCTGAGCTTCGGCGAACTGGGGCAGGCCGCGGGACTGGTGCTGTACGCGGCCGAACCGCTCCTCCCCCCGGGGCCCGTCGACCTGTCCGTGCGGGACCTGCACGATCGTGCCCAGCTGTTCGTCGACGGTGAGCCCGTGGCCGTGCTGGACGACGACAGCTCCGCGGTCACCGTCCGCGGCGCCGGACGACGCGTCCGGCTGGAACTGCTGGTGGAGAACCAGGGCCGGATCAACTACGGCCCTCTGCTCGGCCAGGGGAAGGGCATCCTCGGCGGCGTGCTCGTGGACCGCCGGCAGGTGCACAACTGGAGCATGTACCGGCTGCCGCTGGACGAGTGGACCCGGCAGGACGTCTCCCGGGCCGCCTCGGCCGCGGCGCCCGGGGGGCGGGCGGGCTTCGCCGACGCCCGGCTGGAGGTGGCCGAGCCCGCAGACACCTTCGTCGCCCTGCCCGGCTTCGGCAAGGGATTCCTGTGGGTCAACGGAACCCTGCTGGGCCGCTACTGGGAGATCGGCCCGCAGCGGACGCTCTACCTCCCCCGGCCGCTCCTGCACGCCGGCGAGAACGTCCTCACCGTGCTGGAGACCGAGCGCTTCGGCGACCGCGTCGTCCTGCGCGACCGTCCCGACCTCGGCCCGCCGCAGGAGTACGTCGAGACCTTCGGCTGACCGCGGCGGTGGCCGCGGTCAGGGCCGTGGCCGCGGCGTCGCACGTGCGCCGCGGACGCCCGGACGCCGCGGCTGCCCAGATGTCGCGGTGCGCCGCGCTCGTCGTCCGCGGGGACCGGCCGGGGGGCCGGGTCCGGGGCGGGCGGGTCCGGGGCCGCCCGACCCGGACGGCAGACCCTGTCGCGGGCGTCGCCCGGGAGCGGCGTCCGCACGGGATGACCGGCCGGACCCGCGCAGACGCGGGGAAGGGGGCGCGGACCGGGCCGTGGCCGGCCGCCGCGGGACGCGGTCCGCGCTGACGCGCACGGACGGGGACGAGGCGGGTTCCGCGATCCGGCGGTCACGCTCGACGCCGGTCCTGCGCGCGTCCGCGGCCCGGCCCCTCTCCTCGCGCCGCCCTGGGGGGGTCGGGACCCTGTCAGGGCATCGGTCGCACGTCGAACGGCAAGATGGGGCGGAGGCAGGAGCACGCCGGCGGGTCGTGCACCGAGGAGCAGGGGAGAACGGGGCGCCATGGGCGAGTTCTGGCCGGTACCCGACGTACTGGCGTACCTGAGCGGCAGGTGGCGGGCCGAGCGCGTCGTGCGGGATCTCGCGAGCGGGGACGAGGGGCGGTTCCTGGGGACGGTGGTGTTCGCCCCGCCGGAGGACGGGGACGGCGGTGGCCTGCTGCAGCGGGAGTCCGGTGACTTCACCTGGCGGGGTGTCACCCGGCCCGCCGAGCGCACGCTCCGCTTCCTGCCCGGGCCCGACGGCACCGCGGACGTGCGGTTCGCGGACGGCCGGCCGTTCCACGACCTGGACCTGCGGTCCGGGCGGCACGTCGCCCACCACCCCTGCTCGGCGGACCTCTACCGGGGTGAGTTCACCGTCCGGGACGCCGGCCACTGGCGCGCGGTCTGGCGGGTGCGCGGTCCGGCGAAGGACCTGGAGCTCGTCACGGACCACGCGCGCGAGGCCTGAGCACCGCGGGCGCGGGCCGGGCCTGGCGCAGGAGCGGGCTACGTACAAGGGCGGGCTATGCGCGCAGAGGCTGGGCCGAGACGTTCTCCAGGCGCAGGCTCCACCGGCCCGGCCGCCCGACGACGCTGATCGTCGACAGCGAGCGGACGTCGAAGTTCCAGTAGGTGGCGGGCGGCGCCTCGAGCGCGTGGACGAGCGCCGCGCGGATCACCGACGGTTCGGCCACCGCGACCACCCGGCAGCCGTCCTCGGCGGGCCGGGTGTCCAGCCAGCCGCCGACGCGTCCGATGAAGTCCTGCAGGGACTCCCCGCCGTGCGGTGTGGACCGCGGGTCGGCGAGCCAGGCGTCCGCCGCCTCCGGCTCGCGCGCCATCGCCTCCCCCAGGGTCAGTCCGCGCCAGCGCCCCATGTCGCAGTCGCGCAGCGCGAGTTGGACGAGCGGTGCGTAGCCGAGCCCTTCTCCGGTGGCACGGCTGCGCGGCGCCGGGGAGCAGTAGCGCAGGTCGGCCGCGGCCAGGGGCAGCAGTTCGTGCGCGACGCGTTGCACCTCGCTCCATCCGGCCTGGTCCAGCGGCCGGGGGTCCTCGAACCGCTCGGACAGCACCGTGGAGCTCCCCGCTGCGGCGACGAACGTGACCCGAAGTGCCATGCGGCGATGGTCGGCCGCCGGGGTCGGCTGGTCAAGAGGTACCGGCCGGCCATGACGCAAGGTGGCACGGCCCTCACCCTCCGGCGGGGACGTACGGAACGACTCCGCACGGAACGCCCGCCGGACGCCGTGCGACGCCGCCGGTGGACCGTATGCGCGGCTACTCGAAGAGGAGCGCCATCCACTGGTCGGGCCGCTCCAGTGGCCGGAACCCGAGCGGGGCGTACACCTCGTGCGCGTCGTGCGTGGCCAGCAGCACGCGCCGCACGCCATGGTCCCGCACCTCCTCCCGTACGGCGGTGACGAGCGCGGTGCCGAGGCCCTTGCCGCGGACGGCGGGGTCGACGTACACGTCGCACAGCCAGGCGAAGGTGGCCCGGTCGGTGATGACCCGGGCGTAGGCGGCCTGCGCGCCCGTGACCGTGTCGTACACGCCGAAGTTGAGCGAGCCGCCGATCGCCCGGTCCTGTGTCTCGCGGGGGCGGCCGAGGGCCCAGTAGGCGTCGGTGGACAGCCACCGGTGCACCGTGTCGGCGTCGATCCGGGCGGGGTCGGTGGAGAGCTCGTAGCCCTCGGGCAGGCGGGGGTCGGCAGTCATGCGCCGATGCTCGCAGCCGGCGGCGGCGGGCGTCGAGCCGTCATCCCACCACCTGGGACCAGGCTGTGCGCAGCCGGTGCACGCCCTCGGTGATCTCGCCGGCGCCGGCCACGGCGGCGAAGCTCAGGCGGAGGTGTCCGGCGGGCGGTTCGGCGCTGAAGTAGGGGCGTCCGGGGGTGACGGCGACGCCCGCGCGCAGGGCGGCGGCGGTCAGGGCGGACTCGGACGTGCCGTCGGGCAGCCGTCCCCACAGGTGGTAGCCGCCGGAGGGGATGTGCGGCAGGGCGAGGCCGGGCAGGTGCAGGCGGAGCGCGGCGGTCATGGCGTCGCGGCGGGTGCGCAGGGCGGTGGCGACGGCGCGCAGGTGGCGGGGCCAGGCGGGCGAGCCGACCAGTTCCAGGGTGGCCTCCTGCAGCGGGCGCGGCACGAAGAAGGTGTCGACGATCTGGATGGCCCGCAGCCGTTCCAGCACCGGGCCGTGCGCGGCGAGGGCGCTCACCCGGAAGCTGGGCGAGGTGGCCTTGGTCAGCGAACCGACGTGCACCACCACGCCGTCGGGGTCGTCGGCGGCGAGCGGGCGCGGCAACGGTCCCGCGTCCTCGTGCACCAGCCGCCGCACGAAGTCGTCCTCGACGACGAACGCGCCGGCCTGCCGGGCGATGCGCAGCACCTCGCCGCGCCGCTCGGGGGCGAGGACCGCGCCGGTGGGGTTCTGGAACAGCGGCTGGCAGACGAGGACGCGGGCGCCGGACGCGCGGAACGCGTCGGCGAGCAGCGACGGCCGTACGCCGCCGGCGTCCACCGGGACGGGCACCGGGCGGAGTCCGGCGGCGCGGGCGATGGCCAGCATGCCCGGGTAGGTGGGCGACTCGACGAGGACGGGCGCGCCGGGCGGGGCGAGCGCGCGCAGAGCGGTGGTCAGGGCGGACTGCCCGCCCGCGGTGACCAGCACGCCGGCCGCTGTCACGGGCCCGCCGATGGAGCGCGCGAACCACTCGCGCAGCTCGGGCAGACCCTCCACCGGCGGCCTTCCCCACGCCCCCGGCCGGCGACCGGCCCGGGCCAGCGCGGCCGCCATGGCGCGCTCCGGCTGGAGCGAGGGGTGCAGATAGCCGCCGTTGAACTCGATCACCCCGGGCGCGGGGGCGGCGAGCGAGACGAGCACGCCGGACGCGTCGACCGAGCGGGGGACGAGGTCGGCGGCGCCGTCGGCGCTGAGGGCGACCTCCTGCCACGAGGTGTCCCCGGTGGGGGCGGCCGGTGTGCGGGGCACGGCGCGGAAGGCGCCGGCGCCGGGCCGGGTGACGACCAGCCCCTCGGCGGCGAGCCGCGCCAGGGCCCGGGAGACGGTCACGGGGCTGACCCGGAACCGCTCGACCAGGGCCCGGCTGGACGGGAGCTTCTCTCCGGGAGAGTAACGGTCCAGCTCCTGCCGCAGCCGTTCCGCCAGTTCACCGACGCTGCTACTCTCCTGCATGAGAGCACAGAGTAGCGCTACTGCCAGCGTTCCGATAGCAGTCCCCGCTCCCCCGCGCGGCCGTGGCTTCGGCACCCTCCAGGCCGCCCTCGGAGTGGTCGCCTTCTCCCTGACGTTCCCCGCCACCGCCTGGGGCCTGGAGGGCTTCGGCCCCTGGTCGCTGGTGGCGGTGCGCAGCGTGCTCGCGGCGGTGATCGCCGGGGGCTGTCTGCTGGCCCTGCGGGTCCCGCTGCCCGCCCGTCGCCACTGGCCGGGGCTCGCGGTGGTGGCCGCGGGCGTGGTGCTCGGCTTCCCGATGCTGACCACACTGGCGCTGCGGACGTCCACCACCGCGCACGCCGCCGTGGTGGTGGGCCTGCTCCCGCTCACCACGGCGCTGTTCTCGTCCCTGCGGACGGGCTCGCGCCCCTCGCGCACCTTCTGGGCGGCGGCCCTCGCCGGCGCGGCGGCGGTGGTGGCGTTCACCGTGCGGCAGAGCGGGGGCGCGCTGACCACGGCGGACCTGTACCTGTTCGGGGCGCTGCTGGTCTGCGCGGCCGGCTACACCGAGGGCGGCCGGCTGGCCGGGGCGATGCCGGGCTGGCAGGTCATCGGCTGGGCACTGGTGCTGTGCCTGCCGCTCACCCTGCCGGTCGCCGCGGTCGCCCTGACCGCGGAGCCGGTCCGGCTGACCGCGCACAGCGTGACCGGCCTGCTGTGGGTGGCGGCGGGCTCGCAGTTCCTCGGCCTGATCGTCTGGTACCGCGGCATGGCGTCCATCGGCATCCCGAAGGCCAGCCAACTGCAACTCGCCCAGCCGCTGCTGACGCTGGTCTGGTCGGTGCTCCTCCTGGGCGAGCACCTGCCGGTGGCGGCCCCGGTCACGGCGATCGCCGTCCTGGTGTGCATCGCGGTGACGCAGCGGGCGCGGGGCTGACACACGGTCCGCCGACCGGCGGCAACGCTGTCGGACCGCTGGCGTGTCCCAGCCCCCGCCGTAGACTCGAAGGAGCATGGACCGCTGCTCCCGTACAGGTGAGGAGGCGACGATGCGCGCAACCGAGGGCGACCGGCTTGTCCAGCACGGCAGGGTGGTCGGCCAGCACGACAAGGCCGGCGAGATCGTCGAAGTGCTCGGCCGGGACGGCAGCCCGCCGTACCGGGTCCGGTTCGAGGACGGGCACGAGGGCATCTGCTCGCCCGGTCCCGACACCGAGATCCGGCACCGGGAGAGCGTGACCCGGCACTGATCAGGACGGGGGACCGGCGCTCCGTCCGTGGTGGTCGGCGACCACCCGTGCCATCGCCCCCGCCGGATCGGCCGTCACCTCGCGCGCCGCGAAGAACACGTGCCCCCGCACCTCGGGGTACCGCTTCGCCAGCGTGAGGTGACGGGACAGCTCGGCCGGGTCCTGCCAGGCCGCGGGCTGCGCCGGGTCCCCCGCCTTGTACAGCGCCTCCCCCGCGTACAACCGCGTGCCCGAGCCGCGGACCGCCTCGGCCCACCAGGGCAGCAGCTTCGCGTAGTCGGCGGCGGCGAAGCCGATGTGCCAGTACAGCTGCGGACAGATGTAGTCGATCCAGTTCTCCCCGGCCCACTTCCGGGTGTCCGCGTGCAGATCGTCGTACGACTGCACGCCTGCCCGGGTGTCGGAGCCCCGCGCGTCGACGTCGGCGTTGCGCCACACCCCGAAGGGACTGATCCCGAAGCGGGTGCCGGGGCGGATCGCCCGGATGCCCTCGGCCGTCTCGCGGACCAGCCGGTCGACGTTGTCCCGCCGCCAGGCCGCCCGGTCCGGGAAAGCGGCGCCGTACCGGTCGTAGGCGGCGTCGTCGTCGAAGGTCTGCCCGGCCACCGGGTACGGGTAGAAGTAGTCGTCGAAGTGGACCCCGTCCACCGGGTAGCGGCGCACCGCGTCCAGCATCGCCTCCCGCACGAACGCCCGGACCTCGGGCAGCCCCGGGTCGTAGTACAGCTTCCCGCCGTACGGGATCACCCAGCCGGGGTGGCGGCGCGCCGGGTGGGAGGCGGCGAGCCGGCCGGGGTCGGCGTGCAGGGCGACGCGGTACGGGTTGAACCAGGCGTGCAGGTGCAGCCCCCGCGCGTGCGCCTCCGTGACGGCCGTGCCGAGCGGGTCCCAGCCGGGGTCCGCGCCCTGGGTGCCGGTGAGGTACTGCGACCAGGGTTCGTGCGGGGACGGCCACAGCGCGTCGGCGGTGGGCCGCACCTGGAGCATCACGGTGTTGAGGCGGGCGCGGACGGCGGTGTCCAGGTGGGCGACGAGTTCGGCGCGCTGCCGCTCGGCGCTCAGGCCGGGGCGGGACGGCCAGTCCCGGTTGGTGACGGTGGCCACCCACATGCCGCGCATCTCGCCGGCCGCCGCGCCTCCCCGGGCGGGAGCGCCCGCCGTGTCCGGCGCCGGCCGTGGGGCGGCGGACCCCTGCGTCATGGTGGCCAGGGCGGCCATCGCCGCCGCCGCGAAGCCCCTGCGTGACATCCGCACCCTCGTCCTCCCCCGGACCTCTGTCACGATCGTCCCGGAACCGCCTGGTCAAGGCGGTCCCCCGGCCAGGATGTCCCACCCCCGCGATCGATCATCGATACTTCGGAGTAACGTGCTCGAACGGAGCAGGCGCCGGGACCCGGCACCTTGCCACAGCCGTAAGCAGGAGCGAAAGGGACGATGTGACCGACATCGAACGCGTCGGAGTGGTGGGCTGCGGTCAGATGGGCGCGGGTATCGCCGAGGTGTGCGCCCGGGCCGGGCTGGACGTCAAGGTCGCCGAGACCACCGGCGAAGCCCTGGAGATCGGCCGTACCCGGCTGTTCAACTCCCTGTCGAAGGCGGCGGAGCGCGGCAAGATCAGCGAGGAGGAACTGGCGGCCACCCAGGCCCGGCTGACCTTCACCACGGACCTCGGCGAGTTCGCCGACCGTGACCTGGTGATCGAGGCCGTGGTCGAGAACGAGCAGGTGAAGACGGAGATCTTCCAGGTGCTCGACCAGGTGGTGACCCGCCCCGACGCGATCCTGGCGTCGAACACCTCCTCCATCCCGCTGGTGAAGCTGGCGGTCGCCACGTCCCGGCCGGACCACGTCATCGGCATCCACTTCTTCAACCCGGCCCCGGTGCAGAAGCTGGTCGAGCTGATCCCGGCGCTCACCACCTCCGAGGGCACGCTGAGCCGCGCGCAGGTCTTCACCGAGAAGGTGCTGGGCAAGCACGCGATCCGCGCCCAGGACCGCTCCGGCTTCGTGGTCAACGCGCTGCTGATCCCGTACCTGCTCTCCGCCATCCGGATGTTCGAGTCGGGCATCGCCAGCCGCGAGGACATCGACAACGGCATGGAGATGGGCTGCGCCCACCCGATGGGCCCGCTCAAGCTCTCCGACCTGATCGGCCTGGACACGGTCGCCTCGGTCGCGTACTCGATGTACGAGGAGTACAAGGAGCCGCTGTACGCCGCTCCGCCGCTGCTCCAGCGGATGGTGGACGCGGGGCGGCTCGGGCGGAAGACCGGGTCGGGGTTCTACACGTACGAGTGAGGTCTCATCCGCGGGTCCCGGGCCGGTTCTCCGGCGCGGGACCCGCGGCGTCCTTGCCGAACGCCCGGCGGCAGTGGGTGAGCAGGGCGCTCAGCGCGGGGTTGCGGGCGGGTCGCCAGACCAGGGCGAGCAGGGCCGGTGTGCGCACGTCGGCGATGACGTGGGCGGTGAGGCGGTCGCGGTGGCTCTCCGCCATCGACTCGCTGAGGACGGCGACGCCCAGGCCGCGGGCGGCGAGGCCGGCGACGGCGTCGGCGGCGCTCGCCTGGAGCGCGATGGACGGGGCGACGCCCTGCGCGGCGCAGGCCTGGTCGAACACCGCGCGCAGGCCGGAGCCCGGCGGCATGCACACGACCGGGTACGCGGCCAGGTCGCGCAGGGTGACCTGCCGCCGCTTCCCCAGGGCATGGCCGGGAGGAACCGCCGCGACCAGGCGTTCGCTGACGACCGTCAGCGCGTCCAGCCCGTCCGGTGTCCGGGCCGCCGCCCCGATCAGCGCCAGGTCCACGGCGCCGGTGCGCACCGCCTCGGCGAGCCGGTCGGAGGCGTCCTCCAGCAGCGAGATCTCCACGCCCGGGTGGGCGGCGTGGAAGGCGGCCAGTGCCTCGAACAGCGGCGTGACGGTGCAGCCGATCACCATGCCGACGGTGATCCGGCCGCGGATCAGGCCGCTCACCTCGTCCACGGCCCGGCCGACCGCGCCCGCCGCCGCGAGCGCGTCACGGGCGTGTTCCAGCGCTGCCTTTCCCGCCGGGGCGAGGGTGACGGCGCGGGCGGAGCGGTCGAACAGCTCGGCGCCCAACTCCCGTTCGAGCTGGCGGATCTGGGCGCTGACCCCGGACTGGCTGATGTGCACCCGCTCGGCGGCCCGCGTGAAGCTCCCCTCCTCGGCGACGGCGACGAAGTACTCCAGCTGCCTCAGTTCCATGACTGGAAATTCTAGGTGGCGGAAGAGGCATCTGTTGGACTTCCGATGCGCCGACGGTGACGCTGGGAGTGTCCGAGCGTGACACCAGGAGGAACCGTGTCGGAGTACGAGAAGGCCATGCGTCCGGAGGACCTCACCCGGCTGTTCGTCGAGCGGTCCAACGCCGGTGACGCCGCCGGGGTCGCCGCGCTGTACGAGGAGGACGCGGTGATGGCGTATCCGCCCGGCGAGCTGACGGTGGGGCGGGAGGCGATCCGCGCGCTGTGGGAGAAGGTGCTGGCGAACGCCCCTCGGTTCGAGCCGGAGCCGCCCCTGCCGACCCTGGTCAGCGGGGACATCGCGCTGACCTCGACCCCGCCGCGGGACGGGGCCGGCGCCCGCGCCCAGGTCGTGCGGCGGCAGCCCGACGGGAGCTGGCTGCGGGTGCTGGACCAGCCGGAGTTCGTGCGGCCCGCCTCCTCCGGGGCCTGAGGCGGCGGCGGACGCCCCGCTGGCCGCGTGCGTCCGCCGTGCGGGGTGGCGCGGGCCGTCTACAGGCGCAGGTGGTGCAGGAGGAGTAACGCCGCGGCCATGTTGGCCGCCGGCACCTCGCCACGGGTGATCAGGTCCGGGACCGCTTTCAGGGGCACCCATGCGCGGCGGTCCGACTCGAAGGCGTCCACGGGGTCCCCGACGTACTCGCCCTCGTCGGACCAGTAGATGTGGTGGCGGGCGTCGGTGAGGCCGTTGGACGGCTCCACGCTCATCAGGTGGTGCAGGGGGCCCGGGCGCCAGCCGGTCTCCTCCTCCAGTTCCCGGGCCGCCGCGCCGGCGACGTCCTCGCCGTCCTCCACGACGCCCGCCGCGAGTTCCCAGCCCCAGCTGTCGGTGATGAAGCGGTGCCGCCACAGCAGCAGGACCTCGTCGGCGTCGTTGACGACCGTGGCCACGGCGACGGGCCTCAGCCGTATGAGGAAGTGGTCGAGGTGACGGCCGTCCGGCAGTTCCACCTCCGCGAGATTGACGCTGAACCAGCGGTTCGCATACACGGGCTGTTCGTTCCGCTTCGTCCACTGCATGGTTCCGCCGCCTTCCGGTGAGTAAGGGGCAGAATCGCAGCAGCGGCGGCCGTGCAGCAGGCGCACGAGGGCCGCCCGTGACGCATGGGGCGGCGCGGCGGAGGCACGCGCCGGGCGCGGGACGGTCCGGGACGGGTCGCAGCCGCCCGTCGTGCGCCGGAGGCGGCGCCCGGCCGTCTACAGCGGGACCCGCAGCGCCCCGTCGATGACTTCGGCCGCCTCGGCGGTGCCCGCGCACCCGCTGCGCGTCAGGTGCTCGCGGACCTCGCGCAGCCGGTCGCGCAGCCGCTGCGACTCCATCCCGCGGGCCTGTTCGGCCATCTGCACGGCCACGGCCACCGCCCGGTCTGCGTTGCCCTGGCGCAGTTCGACGGTGCAGAGCATGGCCAGCCGGTGCACCCGGCCCCGGTCGTGCGCCGGGTTGCCCACGGCCGCCGCCGCGTGCTCCCTCGCCGCCGCCAGCTCACCGAGGCTCAACAGCGCCTCCGCCACTTGTACGTTGACCAGGCCGGGCTGGACATAGCCGGTCTCGTCGGGCTCGTGGCCGTGCCGGATGCGCTCGGCGGACCGCTCGGCCCGCCGGATGCAGGACAGCGCGCTCGTCCCGTCGCCGAGATGGGCGTAGGCCTTGGCCTGCATCGCGTACAGGTCGGAGGCGAGCGCCGGGGTGATGCGGTGGCCGGCGGCGCGCAGCGCGGCCTCGGCGAAGGCGACGGCCTGCCGGAACTCCCGCATGAACAGCGACTGGTTGACGAGCAGGGCGATCACATAGGCGCCGAGACCCCGGTCGCCGCTGGCCTTGGCGAGCCGCAGCGCCTGGTGGAAGTAGCGCTGGGCGAGGCCGTGCGCGTCGGAGTCATAGGCGCAGATGCCCGCGACGGCGACCAGCCCGCCGGTGGCGCGGTGCAGGTGACGGCCCGTGGCGTCGGTGTAGCTGCCGCGCAGCAGCGGGGCGGCCTCGGCGTTGAGGAAGCCGACGATCCGGGCGCGGGTCGCCATGCCGCCCGCCTTGCGGTACATCTGCTCGTAGTGGGCGCGGGCGGCGCGCAGCATCTCCAGGTCGCCGGGGGTGACCCGGTGCGGGCCGCCGCGGGAGACGTCGGCGTCCTCGGGCGGGTTCTCCCACTCCCATACGGGCATCACGGCCGGGGTGCCGGTGACGGCGGGGGCGCCGAGGAGGTGCGGGCGGCCCTGCTGGTCGGAGCGCCACAGGGCGGTGGCCCGCTCGACGAAGCCGGAGAGCGGACCGGTGTGCGGGACGGCCGGCCCGCCGGGGACGCCGAGGCCGATGTCGTCGAGGGTGACGGGGCGGCGCAGCCGGGCGGCGAGCACCTCGCAGATCAGGTCGGGCACCTGCCCCCGGGGGCGCTGCCCTTTCAGCCACCGGGCCACGGAGGTGTGTTCGTAGCGCAGCGTCAGGCCGCGTGCCCGCCCGGCCTGGTTGACGTGCGCGGCCAGCCCCGCGTGGGAGATGCCGGCCTCGTCGAGGATCGCGTCGAGCAGAGTGTTGGGCTGCATGTCGGGCCCCCGGTGGCTCGGTGCGGACAGGGTAGTGGCTGCGCGTTCACACGGGGTGTGAACGGAGTGCCCGCATCCGCAGTGTGCGCGCGCTGTCGCGGAACGTGCCCGGCCGGTTGACTGGATTGCCTCGAAAGAGGCCGGCCGGGCCGCCGGCTCCCCCTCGTACAGCGGCGGCCCGTTCTCTCGCCGTCCGCCCGGCCGCCTGCCCGACACTCCGTGGCGGGGCGGACGGCCCGCCGGCCCCGCGCGGCGCTACCGGTCGGCCGTGGCCGAGCGGGTCACGCCGCGGGGCTGCCGCGTGGGCGGGGAGCAGCGTTCGTTCCTGAGGATCAGCAGGGCCACGTCGTCCTTCGGCGGGCCGACGCTGTGGTCCAGCAGTGCCGTGAGCACCGTCCGCAGGACGGCCTGGGGCGTCCGCGGCCGCTCGCGGGCCGCCTCGGCGAGGACGTCCCGGAGCGGGAAGAAGCGGCCGTCGGCGTCGCGGGCCTCCTCCGCTCCGTCGGTGTGCAGGACGAGGATGTCGCCGGGGAGCAGACGGCCGCAGGCGGCGGTGGGCAGCTCGCCGGGGAGCGGGAACGGGCCGAGCGGCGGAAGGGGGTCGGCACGGGCCAGCGGTTCGGCGCCCGCGCCGGTCAGGCGGTGGGGCCATGGGTGGCCGCAGTTGAGGGCGTGCACCTCGCCGTCCGGGAGGATCTCCAGCAGCAGGACGGTGACGAACTCCTCGGCGGCGGGGGCGCCGTCCTCCATGTCGCGCTCACTGTGCACCCGTTCGCGCAGGTGCCGGTCCATGGCGCGCTCCAGCCGGCGCAGCACCCCGGCGAGGTCCTCCTCGTCGTGGACGGCCTCGCGGAAACTGCCGAGGACGGCGGCGCCGGTGCCCACGGCGCCGATCCCGTGGCCGCGGACGTCGCCGATGACGGCCCGCACGCCGTGCTCGGTGGCCGTCACCTCGTACAGGTCCCCGCCGATGCGGGCGCCGGGGTCCGCGGAGAGGTGGACGGCGGCGACGGCCAGCCCGTCGACGCGTGGGGGCGGGGGCCGCAGCAGGACGCTCTGGGCGGCCTCGGCGACCCGGCGGGCGGACCGGACCTCGCGCAGCATGCGGCGCCGGATGTGCAGGACGATGCCGGTGCCGACCGCGCAGAGGACGGCGCTGCTGACCAGGCGGGCGCCGAGGGCGTCGTCCCGGGCGAGCGGGCAGGTCAGGCGGTGGGCCACCGCGACGGCGCTCCACGCCGTGGGAACCGCGAGGGAGCGCAGCCGTGACAGGAACCGGGGTGGCGCCCCGCGGGGAGCCCCAGGCTTGAAGCGGATCATGCCGATGGCCCCCCAAATAGGCCCGGACAGCGCAGACCGGCCTCGAGAGGCCGGTCCGATTCTGTCGAGTGCGGCCCCCGTTCCGGCCGCTTCACCCGGCTCAGTCACCCGAACGAGTGAGTAACCGGCGGGACGCCGGGGTTCCGCCTGCTGACCAGCCCTGACATGCCCGCGCCGACCCCCGCATATGCCGGAAGCGGAAGCATTCCTCCGGCTCCCTTGGGGCTCCGGCGCCCCGACGATCCCTCCCTGGACAGTCGCCGGCACCATGTACGGCCGCTCGGCGCCGACCACCGCAAGGACGTGCCGGCCGACACCCCGGCCGCGCTCCTCACCCGTGCTGCGCTGCGCCCGTCACGCGGTGCGCCGCCGCCCTCCCGGCCGTGCCGTCCGGGATCTCGACGACCGGCGGCACCGCCCCGCGCCGAGGGCCCGGGGCCCCCGCCCGGGGGGGGGGCCCCCGTGGGCCGCCCAGCCCGGCGGGGGCCCCCGGGCGGGCCCCCCCCCCCCCGGCGCCCCGCCCCGCCCCCCCGGCGCGGGCCCGCCCGCCCCGGGGCGGCCCCGCCGCTCGACTCCGATCCGCTTCGGCTCCGCGAGGCTGCGCACAGGCGCGGTGCGGAGCGGTGGCTGCGGTAGGGCGGGGGCGGGAGCACGGGCTCCCGTCTCATCCGAGGGCTCGGTCGGAGAGGCCGTGGAGGGGCCGGAGGCGACCGGCACGGACCGCAGGGGGCCGGACCGGCGGGGCGGGGCCTTGCGCCAGACCCTGATCCACCACACCCGCCCGCGGCAACGCCACCACACTCCACCGCGCGGGCCCCGCGCCACGTGCCCGTGCGCCCGCGTCCTCGTCACCCGCCGAAGACGGGCCCACGGCGCTCCCCGCCGCGCGAACACACGCCGGGCCGGTCACCAGGCGTGTCGCCTGGTGACCGGCCCGGACGGGGGGAAGCGTGCGGCGTCAGCCGCGGAGTACCGCGCCGGTGCGGTCCGCCGCCAGGGCGACGGCCGCCTCACGGGCCGCCGACGCCTCGTCGACGGTCAGCGTGCGGTCCTCCGCCCGGAACCGCAGCGCGTACGCCAGGGACTTGCGGCCGTCGCCGAACTGCTCGGCGTTCTCGTACACGTCGAACAGACGGATGGACTCCAGCAGTTCGCCGGCGCCCTCGCGCAGTGCCGCCTCCACGTCCGCGGCGGGCACGTAGGCGTCGACGACCAGGGCGACGTCCTGCGTGGCGACCGGGAAGGTGGAGATGGACGGCGCCTGCGGGAGGGTGTCGCCGACCCGCTCCAGAATGTCCAGGTCCAGCTCCATCGCGCAGGCGCGCGCGGGCAGGCCCAGCGTCTTCAGGACGCGCGGGTGCAGCTCACCGGCGTGGCCGACGACGCGCTCGGCGCCGTCGACGGTGACGGTCAGCTCGGCGCAGCGGCCCGGGTGCCACGGACCGTACTGCCCCTTGCGGATGCCCAGTTCGGCGCCGGCCTCGCGGGCGACGGTCCGGGCGGCCTCGATCGCGTCGGCCCAGTCGGCCGGGCGGCCCTTGCCCCACCAGCCGGCCTGCTCGCGGGCCCCGGCCAGGACCACGGCGACGTGCCGGGGCTGGTCGGGCAGCGCGGCGTTCAGCGCGGCGATGTCGTCGGGGCCGGGACGGCGGTCGACGGGGAGGTTCGCGGCTGCCTCGGCCGCGTCCCGCGGCTGGAAGACCAGACCGGTCTCGAACAGCGCGAGGTCGTGCGAGCCCCGGCCGTCGTTGCGGCGCAGCGCGGCGAGCAGGCCCGGCAGCAGCGAGGTCCGCAGCGCGGGCTCCTCGTCGCTGAGCGGGTTGACCAGCTTGACGACGCGGCGGGCCGGGTCGTCGGCCTCCAGGCCGAGCTGGTCGAAGACCTGCTCGCTGACGAACGGGTAGTTCAGCGCCTCCACGTACCCGGCGCCGGCGAGCGCCCGGCCGATGCGGCGGTGCAGCCGCTGGCGGGCGGTCAGGCCCCGGCCGGCGGACGGCCTGGGCAGGGTGGAGGGCAGGTTCTCGTAGCCCTCCAGCCGGATGACCTCCTCGGCGAGGTCGTTCGGGTCGGTGAGGTCGGGCCGCCAGGACGGGACCGTGACGATCAGCTCGTCCGCTCCGTAGACGTCGCAGCCCACCTCCTGGAGGCGGCGTACGACGGTCTCCCGGCCGTAGGTCACACCGGCGACCTTGTCCGGGTGGTCGGCGGCGACGGTGATGGTGTGCGGCGCGCTCGGGGCGATGACCTCGGTCACGCCGGCCTCGGCGGTGCCGCCGGCGAGCAGCACCAGCAGGTCGACGGTGCGCTGCGCGGCGGCCGACGCGGCCTGCGGGTCCACACCGCGCTCGAAGCGGCGGGAGGCCTCGGAGGACAGCTTGTGGCGGCGGGCCGTGCGGGCCACGGACACCTGGTCGAAGTGGGCGGCCTCGATGATCACGTCGGTGGTCGCGGCGCCGCCCTCCGCGGCGGGGTCGTGGTCGGCGATCTCGGTGTCGGCGCCGCCCATGACGCCGGCCAGGCCGATCGGGCCGCGGTCGTCGGTGATGACGAGGTCCTCGGCGTGCAGCTTCCGCTCGACGCCGTCGAGGGTGACGATCTTCTCGCCCTCCTGCGCGCGGCGGACGCCGATGGCGCCCTGGACCTGGCTGCGGTCGTAGGCGTGCAGCGGCTGGCCGAGCTCCATCATCACGTAGTTGGTGACGTCGACGGCGAGCGAGATCGGGCGCATGCCGACCTTCTGCAGGCGGCGCTGGAGCCAGATCGGGGAGCGCGCCTCGGGGCTGAGGCCGGTCACCGTGCGGGCGGTGAAGCGGTCGCAGCCGACCGGGTCGGAGACCTTCACCGGGTGGCCGAAGGCGTTGGGCCCGGGCACGTCGAGCAGTGCCGGGTCGCGCAGCGGCAGACCGTAGGCGATGGCGGTCTCGCGGGCGACGCCGCGGATGGACAGGCAGTCGCCGCGGTTGGCGGTGACGGCGATGTCCAGGACCTCGTCGACCAGTTCGAGCAGCTCGATGGCGTCCTTGCCGACCTCGGTCTCCGGCGGCAGCACGATGATGCCCTTGGTGCCGTCGTCGCCCATGCCCAGCTCGTCGCTGGAGCAGATCATGCCGTGCGAGACCCTGCCGTAGGTCTTGCGGGCGCTGATGGAGAAGCCGCCGGGCAGGGTGGCGCCGGGCAGGACCACGACGACCTTGTCGCCGACGGAGAAGTTGCGGGCGCCGCAGACGATCTCCTGGGGCTCGCCGGTGCCGTTGGCCCGGCCGACGTCGACGGTGCAGAAGCGGATCGGCTTCTTGAAGCCCTCCAGCTCCTCGATGGTCAGCACCTGGCCGACGACCAGCGGGCCCTTGAGGTCGGCGCCGAGGTGTTCGACGGTCTCGACCTCCAGCCCGGCCGAAATGAGCTTGGCCTGCACGTCACGGCCGGTCTCGGTGGCCGGCAGGTCGACGTACTCCCGCAGCCAGGAAAGCGGGATCCGCATCAGATCTCCATCCCGAACGGCCGGGTGAACCGGACGTCACCTTCGACCATGTCTCGCATGTCCTCGACGTTGTGGCGGAACATCAGCATCCGCTCGATGCCGAACCCGAAGGCGAAGCCGCTGTACTTCTCCGGGTCGACGCCGCAGGCGGTGAGCACCCGCGGGTTGACCATGCCGCAGCCGCCGAGCTCGATCCAGCCCTCGCTGGAGCAGGTGCGGCAGGGCCGGTCGGGGTTGCCGACGGACGCGCCCTTGCAGACGTAGCAGAGCATGTCCATCTCGGCGCTGGGCTCGGTGAAGGGGAAGAAGTTCGGCCGCAGCCGGGTCTTCATCTCCGCGCCGAACAGCGACTGGACCATGTGGTCCAGGGTGCCCTTGAGGTCCGCCATGGTCAGGCCCTCGTCGACGGCGAGCAGCTCGACCTGGTGGAAGACGGGGGTGTGCGTGGCGTCCAGCTCGTCGGTGCGGTACACGCGGCCGGGGCAGATCACGTAGACCGGCAGCTCGCGGTCGAGCAGGGAGCGGATCTGCACGGGCGAGGTGTGGGTGCGCAGCACGACGCCGGACTCGGCGGCGGAACCGCTGTCGGACGCGGCCCGGACGAAGAACGTGTCGGCCTCGCCGCGCGCCGGGTGGTCCGGGCCGATGTTGAGGGCGTCGAAGTTGAACCACTCGGCCTCGGCCTCGGGGCCCTCGGCGACCTCGTAGCCCATGGCCACGAAGACGTCCTCGATGCGCTCGGAGAGCGTGGTGAGCGGGTGGCGGGCGCCGGCCGGGACGCGGTCGTGGGGCAGCGTGACGTCCACGGCCTCCTCGACGAGGACGCGCGCGTCGCGCTCGGCCTCCAGCTCGGCCTGGCGGACGGCGAGCGCCTTGTTCACGGCACCGCGCGCCTGGCCGACGCGCTTGCCGGCCTCGGCCTTGGCGTGCGGGGGGAGCGCGCCGATCTCGCGGTTGGCCAGGGCCAGCGGGGAGGTGCCACCGGTGTGGGCGACCTTCGCCTCCTGGAGCGCGTCGAGGGAGTCCGCGGCGGCGAAGGCGGCGAGCGCCTCGTCCCGCATGCGCTCGATCTCTTCCGGTTTCAACGCCTCGACCTCGACAGGGTCGTACGACTTATTGGGTGCCGACATCTCTTCCCGTGTTTCCGTTTGTCCCCCAGCTACCGCTGGGAGGTGCCCCCAGGCTGATGGTCCCCGTCATCGACTCGTGGACGAATGGTCCGTCGCGCGTCTGCTCGGCGTCGCGGCTTTCCGTCCTCGGGACGCAAAGGTGCCAAAGGCCGAGTCTAACGGGGTGGGAGTGCGCGATGGCGCCCGTGGGGGCCGCAGGCGTCTCAGGTGAGATACGCGGGGGCCGCCACGGGCAACGTAAATCGGAACTCGGCGCCGCCGCCGGGGGCGCGTCCGACCGTGATGGTGCCGCCGTGGGCCTCGACGATGCCCTTGACGATGTACAGCCCGAGGCCCGTGCCGCCGCGCTTGCTGCCCCGCCAGAAGCGGGTGAAGACGCGGTTCATGGACTCCTCCGGGATGCCGGGCCCCTCGTCGCTGACGGTGACCGACGTGGCTGCGGGTTCGGCGAGCTCGCGGTCGCGCGGGGACGCCGAGGGTGTGATGTCGATGGTGACGGTTCCCTCGCCGTGGCGCACGGCATTTTCCAGCAGGTTGCTCAGCACCTGGTCGATCTTGTCGGGGTCGGCCCACAGCGCGGGCAGCGGGTGCTGCACCCGCAGCAGGAACCGGTCGGCCGGCTGGCCCGCGGCGACGTACGCCTGGATGTGCCGGCCCACCGCCGCGCCGATGTCGACGGGCTGGCGGCGCACCTCCAGGCGTCCGGAGTCGATGCGGGATATGTCGAGCAGTTCGGCGATGAGCCGGGTGACGCGGTCGGCGTCGGCGTCGACGGTCTCCAGCATCAGCCGCTTCTGGTCGTCGGTGAAGCGTTCCCACTTGGCGAGCAGGGTGGCGGTGAAGCCCTTGACCGAGGTGAGCGGGGAGCGCAGTTCGTGCGCGACGGTCGCGATCAGCTCGGCGTGGCTGCGCTCGGTGCGGCGCCGCGCCTCGGTGTCGCGCAGGGTGACGACGACGCGGCGGACGGGTCCGGTAGGGCGGGTGCGGACGTAGCGGGCGGAGACGAGGACCTCCCGGCCGCCGGGCAGCAGGAGGTTGCGCTCGGGCTGGCCGACCCGGATGGCGAGGCCGCCGTAAGGGTCGGTGAGCTGCCACCAGCGGCGGCCCTCCAGGTCCTCTAACGGCAGTGCCGTCTCCAGGGACCGGCCGAGGGCCTGCTCGGCGGGGACGGCCGTGATGCGTGCGGCGGCGCTGTTGAAGCAGATCACCCGTCCGTGCTCGTCGGCGACGACGAGTCCGTCGGGGAGCTGGTCGGGGTCGATGCCGAGGTCGGCGAGGTCACCGGGCCGGGGGGCGGGCGGGCGCGCCGTCCGTTCTGCTCCCGGTGCGCTGCTCGTGCCGACGCTCATCCCCGTACCCCACCTCTCGGAACGTCCTCGGGGCGCCCCGTTCCCGGGCCCCGGCCGAGAGCTTGGGGAGGTCCCCGAGCTGGTCAGCCTACTAGCTCTCGGTGACGGAGCGGGACCCTCCGGCGGCGCGCTGTGCACGTGCCGACGCGTAGAGACATACGGCGGCGGCGGTGGCGAGGTTCAGGCTCTCGGCCTTTCCGTGGATGGGGACGCGGACGACGGCGTCGGTGAGGGCGCGGGTCTCCTCGGGCAGACCCCACGCCTCGTTGCCGAAGATCCAGGCGGTGGGACCGCCCATGGTGCCCTTGTCGAGCTCCTCGTCGAGGTCGCGGTCGCCGGCCCCGTCGGCGGCGAGCAGCCGTACGCCCGCCTCGCGCAGCCCCGTCACGGCCCGGTCGACCGGCACGTTCACGGCGACGGGGAGGTGGAAGTGGGAGCCGACGGAGGCGCGCACGGCCTTGGGGTTGTACAGGTCGACGGAGGCGTCGGTGAGGACGACGGCGTCGGCTCCCGCGGCGTCGGCGCAGCGCAGCACGGTGCCGGCGTTGCCGGGGTCGCGCACATGGGCGAGAACGGCGACGAGGCGGGGACGGGCGGCGAGGATCTGCTCGAACGGGGTGTCCAGGAAGCGGCAGACGCCGACCAGGCCCTGCGGGGTGACGGTGGTGGAGATGTCGGCGACGACCTGCTCGGAGGCGAGGTGCACCCGGGCCCCGGCGTCCCGGGCGGCGCCCACGATGTCGGCGTGGCGCTCGGCGGCCTCGGGGGTGGCGAACAGCTCGACGAGCGTGGCGGTGTCCCCGGTGCGGTGCGCGGCGGCCTCACGGACGGCCTGCGGTCCCTCGGCGAGGAACAGCCGTTCCTTCCCGCGGAAGTTCCGCTTGGCGAGCCGCCGGGCGGCGCTCACGCGGGCGGACCGGGGAGAGATCAGCTCAGGACCGACGGACACCATTTCAGTCACCTTCAGGAAAGACGGCCAGGGGCGCGGGGAGCTGCGCGACCAGCCACGACGGGCCCGCAGCCGCCGCCCCGGCCGACGGACAACGACACAGCACGGGACCCGCAGGCCGAAGCCTGCGGGTCCCGGAAGATTCACGTCGGCACAGGGCCGACGAACCTCACGCAGCCTTGGGCGCGTTCACGTCCGCCGGCAGCGCCTTCTGCGCGACCTCGACGAGCGCGGCGAAGGCGGTGGCGTCGTTGACCGCCAGCTCGGCCAGGATCTTGCGGTCGACCTCGACGTTGGCGGCCTTCAGACCCTGGATGAAGCGGTTGTACGTGATGCCGTTGGCGCGGGCAGCGGCGTTGATGCGCTGGATCCACAGCTGACGGAAGTCGCCCTTGCGCTTCTTGCGGTCGTTGTAGTTGTAGACCAGCGAGTGGGTGACCTGCTCCTTGGCCTTGCGGTACAGGCGCGAGCGCTGACCGCGGTAGCCGGAGGCCTGCTCGAGGATCGCCCGGCGCTTCTTGTGGGCGTTGACTGCCCGCTTGACGCGTGCCACTTGTTAACTCCTTGTAGCGGGGCCGTGGTGGTGCTCACACGGCCCGGAATCGATTGGGTCCCGGTCTGACGTACGTACGGCGCTCACGCGCCGGGGCGTCACTTGCCGAGAAGCTTCTTGATCTTCGCGGCGTCGCCCGGGGCCATCTCGGCGTTGCCGGTGAGGCGACGCGTCACACGGGACGACTTGTGCTCGAGCAGGTGGCGCTTGCCGGCACGCTCGCGGAGCACCTTGCCGGAGCCGGTGATCTTGAAGCGCTTGCTGGCACCGCTGTGCGACTTGTTCTTCGGCATAGCGCCGTTCTCTCCTCGTCGGTGGCGCTCCTGTGCCCGGTCGTGAAACCGGGCACGGTGGAGCGTCGTACTGGTGGGGTTGCTTCCTGGGGCTCGCGCCCCGGGGAGTCACGCCTCGGCCGGCTCCTCGGCCGCCTGGGCGCTGTCTGCGTCCGCGGCGTTCTGCGACTTGCCGGGATTGGCCTTCGCTTCCGCCTTGCGGGCTTCCTGCGCCTGGCGTGCCTCGGCCATCGCCTCGGTCTTCTTCTTGTGCGGACCGAGAACCATGATCATGTTGCGGCCGTCCTGCTTCGGGTTCGACTCGACGAACCCGAGGTCCTGGACGTCCTCCGCGAGCCGCTGCAGCAGCCGGTAGCCGAGCTCCGGCCGGGACTGCTCGCGACCACGGAACATGATCGTGATCTTGACCTTGTCGCCCTGCTTGAGGAACCGGACGACGTGACCCTTCTTGGTGTCGTAGTCGTGCGGGTCGATCTTCGGCCGGAGCTTCATCTCCTTGATGACCGTGTGCGCCTGGTTCTTGCGCGCCTCACGGGCCTTCATGGCCGACTCGTACTTGAACTTCCCGTAGTCCATGAGCTTGCACACGGGCGGACGGGCGTTCGCCGCGACCTCCACGAGGTCGAGGTCGTACTCCTGCGCAAGCTCCAGGGCCTTGGCAAGCGGGACAATCCCGACCTGCTCGCCGCTGGGACCGACAAGTCGCACCTCGGGAACGCGAATCCGGTCGTTGATGCGGGGCTCGGCGCTGATGGATCCTCCTCGGTAGCACCACGCGACGGTCTGGCGGACAGCCGCGTAACGTCTGTGTTCGTTAGACCTAACCGCGCCGAGACACGAAAAATGCCCCGGACGATCACAGGCGGGGCTCCTCGAACTACCGGAGCACCGCCGCAGAGACCGCGGGGCGCGCTTTCGGGCCGGTCGCCGACTCGGGGACGGGACCTGCCTGACCGGTGACCCGCCGCCCTGAGGGCGGCCAGGTGGGAGTTCGAAAGCCTCCACTTGTGGGCCGGGCTCGCGTGCCGTGAGGCATACGGGTCCGACCGGTCGTCCACCAGATTACCAGGATCGCTTGACAAGGGCTAACCGGAGGGCGCGGCACGCCACCGCCTATCGTGTGGGGCATGAGTGAGACCTCCCCCTCGGAGACCCCCGAGACCCCCGGCAGCCCCGACTTCGACGCCATGGCCCGCGACATCGCGGAGGTCCCGGCGGTCGAGGTGATCGTCACGGTCGCCGTCAACCTGATGAGCGCCGCCGCCGTGAAGCTCGGTCTGACCGAGGAGAGCGACACGTACAAGGACCTGGACGAGGCCCGCAAGCTGGTGCACGCGCTCGCCGGTCTGCTGGACGCCTCGGCGACCGAGATCAGCTCGTTCCACGCGGCGCCGCTGCGGGACGGCCTGAAGTCGCTGCAGCTCGCCTTCCGCGAGGCCTCCGTGGTGCCGGACGAGCCGGGCAAGGGGCCGGGCGAGAAGTACACGGGCGCGGTCTACGGCTGACGGCCGGGCGCCCCGGTGCCGGGACGCCTCGCTCCTTCCTCAGTCACGTACGTACAGGGGCTCGCCGGGAGGCGTCGCCTCGGCCGGCAGGACCGCCAGGTCGAGGCCGCGCACCAGGCGGGCCCTCAGCGTCTCGTCGGCGGCGAGCCGCCGGGCCACCGTGCGGGCGGCCTCGGCGACCGGCGCGGCCGGGTCGAGGACCAGGGCGAGGGTGCCGTCCGCCTGTCCCGGCCCGAGGTGGGCGCGGACGACGGAGGGCTCGGCGGCGACGGCGGTCCGCACGGCCTCGACGACGGCGGGGTCCTCCAGCGGATCGGTGCTGGTGCGGCCCTCGGCGAGGGCGAGCAGCGCGGGCCCGGTCAGTTCGAACGGCACGGGTCCGGCCAGGTCCAGGACCACCGTGTCCGCCTTCTCGTGCGCGGCGGCCTGGAGCACCTGGTGCAGCGGTACGGCGACGGGGCGGGCCGCCGGGTCCCAGCGGGCGAGGGAGTCGGTGGAGGTGAAGGCGGGCAGCGCGGTGCGGCCGCCGGCCCTCAGCGTCGGCACGGCCATGTCGCTGGTCTTCTCGCGGCGCAGTCCGCCCCCCCGTCGCCCGCCACCGCCCTTCCGAGGAGCTTCGCGCCCCTCTTCGTCGTCCTCCTCGACCTCCTCGACCTCCCCGAGCACGGCGACGACGGGGACGAGCAGCCGGGCGCCCTTGAGCGCCTCCAGGACCGGCCGGACGGCGTTGCCGTCCTCCGCCCAGGCGGCGAGCGCGGCGCTCAGCCGGGGGTCGGCGGATCCGTCGTCGTCGCGGAAGGGGGAGTCGGGGATGTTCTTGTTCGCCACGGTCACCGACCTTAGCGGCCGTGGAAGGGGCGCTCGGACGCGGGCGGAGGGAGCGCGTGGTGACGGACGGGCCGAGGGTGTCGGCGGCGGTGCTGGACCTGGCGGACGGGGAGACGCACGCCTCGGACGACGCGGAGTTCGTGACCGCGAGCGTGGTGAAGGTCGACATCCTGACCGCGCTGCTGCTGACCGCGCGGGACGCCGGACGCGGTCTGGCCGCCGCCGAGCGGGCGCACGCGGAGGCGATGATCGTGCGCAGCGACAACGACGCGGCGACGGCGCTGTGGCAGGGCATCGGGCGGGCGGGCGGACTGGACGCGGCGAACGCCCGGCTCGGCCTCGCCCGCACGGTGGCCGACGCGCGCTGGGGACTGACCCGCACGACGGCCGCGGACCGGGTGGCGCTGCTGCGGCAGGTCCTCGCGCCGGACGGGGAGGCGGGCCCGGGGCCGGACGGGCCCGCGCGGGCGTACGTGCGGGAGCTGATGGAGCGGGTCGTGCCGGAGCAGGCCTGGGGCGTGCCGGCGCTGGCCGACCCGGACACGCGGTGGGGCGTGAAGAACGGCTGGCTGCCGCGCGACGCGACCGGCCTGTGGGTGGTGAACAGCACGGGGTGGGTGACCGCCGGCGGGCGCGCGTACGCGGTGGCGGTGCTGTCCGACGGCCACGCGACACTGGCGGAGGGCGTGGCACGGGTGGAGGCGGCGGCGCGGGACGCCGTGGACGTACTGGCGCGGCGCGGTTAGAAGGTCCGGCTCCCGGGGCGGCGGCCGCGCCACAGGACCACCGCGGCCACCAGAAGCACCCCGCCGGCGCCGCCCGCGAGGGGCGCGGCCCAGTCGGCGGTGTCGTCGCCGGGGGCGTCGGCGTCCGGGCCCGGGCCGAAGTACTCGTCGCCGTACGCCGCCGCCTCGAGGCCCTCCGGCTCCAGCCGGCCGGCGGCCTCGATCGCGGCGGCCGGGTCGACGAAGCCGGAGCCGCGCGAGTCGTCGCGTCCGGCGGCGGGCGCGTTGCGGGCGGTGTCCTCCAGGAGCCGCTTGATCTGTGCGGGGGTCAGGTCCGGGTGCGCGGACCTCACCAGGGCGACGGCGCCGGAGACGAACGCGGCGGCGGCGCTGGTGCCCCAGCCCTCGTAGTACTTGTGGTCGGGGTCGGCGATGATCACGTCGACGCCGGGGGCGCTGACCGTCGCGTACCAGCGGCGGGTGGAGAAGGGGGCGCGGGTGCCGTAGCGGTCGACGGCGGTGGCGGCGATGACGCCCGGGTAGGCCGCCGGGTAGGAGATCCGGTCGCCCTTCTCGCCGCCGTTGCCGGCGGAGGCGACGACGACCACGCCCTTGCGCAGGGCGTACTGGATCGCCTCGTCCTCACCCGGCTCCGGGTGAGCGGAGGCGGAGTCGTCGCCGAGGGAGAGGTTGATGACGTCGGCGCCGTGGTCGGCGGCCCAGCGGATGCCTTCGGCGAGGGCGTTGCCGCGGGTGCTGCGGGCCTTGGCGCGGGCCGGGTCGCGGTCCTCGAGGATGACGCGGACGGGGAGGATCTTCGCCTCCGGGGCGACGCCGAGGACGCCGTCGCCGTTGCCCGGGCCGTGGCCGTGACCGGCGATGATGCCGGCCATGGCGGTGCCGTGGCGGGCCCAGGCCTCGTCGCCCTCGCGCGCGCCGAAGCCGACGAGGTCCTTGCCCTCCAGGACGTTGCCGTCGAGGTCGGGGTGATCGGCCTCGACGCCGGTGTCCAGGACGGCGACGGTGACGCCCGCGCCGCGCGTGGTGCGCCAGGCCTCCTCGGTGTGCAGGGCCTCCAGGGACCACTGCCGGTCGCGGATGCCGTCGGCGCGCGCGGTGGTCGTGGGGACCAGCACCAGGGCCGCGGCGAGCAGGCCGCCGAGGGCGGCGGGGCGCTTCCTCATGACGGACGCTCCGTGGGGGCACCGGCCCGCTTGCGCAGGGCGCGTTCGAAGCGGTCGGCGAGGCCGCGGGCCTCGTGGCCGAGGCCCGCCTGCGCGGGGGCGGTGGTGGCGCCGGACCGCATGGCGTCCTCGGCGGGCTGCGGCTCGTCGACGGCACGGCCGTCGGCCCAGCCGGTGACGGCGTAGACCACGACGGGGGCGTCCGTCAGCACGGAGACCGCCCAGGAGGCCCGCTGCTCCGGGCCGAAGCCCTCGGCGGCGGTGTCCTTCGCCGCGTACGGCAGCGGCATCAGGTCGCTGCGGCGGTCCAGGCGTTCACGGTCGAAGCGGCGGGCGAGGGCCTCCATGCCGGCGTCGTCGGCCTCGGTGAACAGCAGGCCGACGGTGGTGACATGGCTCTGCGTGGCGTCGGTGTAGGTGGCGCGCAGCAGGCGCTCGCAGCCGACGGGGGCGAGGACGCGGGCGAGCGGGGCGTCGAAGGCGCCCTTGCAGCCGCTGTCGGGGGCGACGGCGATCCGCGTCCAGACGCGGTCGGCCTCGCCGGGACCCGCGCCCCGGCCCTGGACGGTGAGCGGGAACAGCTGGTCCACGGGGACCTCGTGCCACAGGTCCCCGGCGACCGCGAAGGCGTGCCGGGTGCCCGGGCCCTCGGGTCCGTCGGCGAGCCACGCGCCGGTGACGGCGCCGCCGATCAGCCCGGTGCCGAGGACGAGGCAGACGGCTGCGGCCACGGCCTGCCCGCGGGTGCGGCGGGCGAACGGGCGGGGGTGTCTCTCGGGTTCCCCGAAGGACACGGCGGCGGGACGTCCGCCGCCGGGAACCCCGCCCGGGGGCATGCGCGCACTCCAGGACAGCGCGGGGTCCGGCTCCGCCGGGACGGGGCGCAGCCGGGTGGTCGCCTCGGACGCGCCCTCGGCACGGGGGCGGTGCGCGGGGCGCGGCGGCGCGGAGGGGGCGGGGCGGGCGGAGGGCACGCCCCGCCCGACGGCGGGCAGCGCGTCGGGAAAGCGGGCGGACGCCTGGGGCGGCGGGGGCGCGGTGCGGCCGGGGGCGTCGGCGCCGACGCGGGGGAAACGGGGGCGCTCGGATGCACCGCCGGAGGTGGTGGGGGGGACGGTGCGGTCATCGGCACGGTCGCCGGCCGGGAGGTACGGCGGTTCGGCGTTCCCCGGGCCGGTGGGTCCGCGCTCGCCGGACGCGGCGGGGGGCGTGACCGGGCGGCCGGTGGAACCGTCGCCGTTGGGGCGGAACGTCGGCCCGGTGCCGGCGGTGCCGGTGGCTTCGCGGTCGCCGGACGCGGCGGTGGCGGGACGCGGGGTCCCGGCGCTGCCCGCGCCGTCGGCTTCGCGGTCGCCCCATGCGCCGGGCGACCCGTACGCCCGTTCGTCCCGGCCGGCGCCCGTGTCCCCCGCGCCGGACGGGTCCCGTCCGTCCGGCGCGGGGCGCGGGGCGCCCACGTGGCCGGTGTCGTCAGGGGCGGACCGGTCCGGCTGCTCCGGGGGCGAAGGCGTGTCGTCCAGGGGGGTGCGGGGGCCGAAGGGCCCCGGGTCGCCCGCGGTGCGGGGGGCGTGGGACGGGCGCGGGGGGAGGGAGGCGCGGCGCGCTTCCGTGCTCATGCACCCCCCGTTCCCTCGTGCCCGGGCCGGTCCTCGTCGTCCGCGGCCGGTGTGTCGCTGCCAGGTGGCCCGGCGCGGACGCGTCCCGGGCACAGATACCCGCACGGCCGGCGCGTCATCCGCCCGAACGACCGGGCCGGCCCCGTACCGCCGTGCGTGCGCGTCACTCTACGGCGTGCCGCGGCTCGTACGGGAACCAGTCGGCAGGCCCGCGGCATCTGCCCGGAACGTCCCCCTACCCTGCGGTAATCCGGTCTGGCAGGCTGCCGTCATGACTGCGCGCGCCGCCGACCGGGCCCGTTACGACCGGGCCACCGCCCAGTTCGACGCCCCCGTCGCGATCGTGGACCTGGAGGCCTTCGACGCCAACGCGGACGATCTGGTCCGCCGTGCCGGGGGCAAGCCGATCCGGGTCGCCAGCAAGTCCGTGCGCTGCCGGGCGCTGCTCGAACGGGTCCTGGCCCGTGAGGGTTTCGCGGGCATCATGTCGTTCACGCTCGCCGAGTCGCTGTGGCTGGCCCGCTCCGGTTTCGACGACGTCCTCCTCGCCTATCCGTCCGCCGACCGCGCCGGGTACGCCGAACTCGCCTCCGACGCCGAACTCGCCGCCGCCGTCACCGTCATGATCGACGACCCGGCGCAGCTCGACCTGATCGACGCGGCGCGGGCCGGTGGCGGCGAAGTGGTGCGGGTGTGCCTGGAGTTGGACACCTCACTCAAGCTGCTGGGCGGACGCGTGCGGATCGGCGCCCGCCGTTCCCCGCTGCACTCCCCCGCCCAGGTCGCCGAGGTGGCCCGCGCGGTGGCCCGGCGGCCGGGGTTCGAGGTCGTGGGCGTCATGGCGTACGAGGGGCATGTGGCCGGGGTCGGGGACGCGGTGGCCGGGCGGCCGCTGCGGTCCCGCGCGGTGCGGCTGATGCAGGCCGCCGCGCGGCGTGAACTCGCCGAGCGGCGGGCCGCGGTGGTGCGGGCGGTCCGGGAGGTCGTGCCGGACCTGGAGTTCGTCAACGGCGGCGGCACGGGCAGCGTGCAGCACACGGCGGCCGAGGACGCGGTGACCGAGATCGCGGCCGGGTCGGGGCTGTACGTGCCGCGGTTGTTCGACAACTACACGTCGTTCAGGGGGCGTCCGGCCGCGCTGTTCGCCCTGCCGGTGGTACGGCGGCCCGGGGTCGGCGTGGTGACGGTGCTGGGCGGCGGCTACCCGGCGTCCGGCGCGCCCGGCGCGGACCGGCTGCCGGTGCCGTACCTCCCGGAGGGGCTGCGCCACGACCCGCAGGAAGGGGCCGGCGAGGTGCAGACGCCGCTGCTGGGGCCGGTCGCCGACGACCTGCTGATCGGCGACAAGGTGTGGTTCCGGCACGCCAAGGCGGGCGAGCTGTGCGAGCGGTTCGACGCGCTGCACCTGGTGGAGGACGATGCCGTGACGGCGACCGTGCCGACGTACCGGGGCGAGGGGCGCACGTTCTTGTAAGGCTCAGCCGGTGGGACCGATGCTGCTGCCGACCCCGCCCCCGGAGGACTGGTCGGCGACGGAGCGGATGCCCTCGGCGATGCGGTCCATGTCGGCCAGGGGCGGTCCCTCCGGGCCCGCCTCGAAGACGAACCGGACGAGGACCGGGGACTCGGTGCCGACGCCGGACGGGAAGACGAGGGACTGGACGTAGCCGCCGGGTCCCTCGGCGGTGGTCACCCGCCAGCGCACCAGGTACCCGGCGCGGCCCGCCACCGCGACCGGGCCCGCCTTCACGACCTGGTGGGACGTCATGCCGCCGTAGGGGCGGCGGCCGAGGGCGTCCTCGTCGAAGGCCTCCTCGGCGGCTTCGGGGACGTCCGCCTCGGCGAGGGCGCGCGGCGAGGACTCGTCGGTGGCGGTCACCGTGCGGGAGACGACGAGGCCGCCGCGGCAGAGGGTGCCCTCGCCGGGGCAGCCGTGGGTGCCGTCGGTGGTCATGACGGCGTCCTTCTCCACCACGTGCCGCGGCCGGACCCAGCCGTCGAGGAGCGGGAACGTGACGCCGTTCAGCTCGTCCACGACCACGCCCTCGTCCTGGGGAGCGGGCTCGGAGGCGGACGGCGAGGGTGACGGTTCCGTCGTCGGTCCCGCGGTGGGCGCGGGCGCGGTCGGGCTGGGGCCGGTACGGGCCTGCGGATCCTCCCCGTCGCGGGTGAGCGCCACCGCCCCGGCGACGACGGCGGCGACCAGCGCGGCCCCGGCGACGGTCAGGGCGACGGCCTTGGCCCCGCCGGAGCCGCCGGTACCACCATCTCCACCACCGGGCCCGCCCGGGACGCCGGGACTCCCCGGCCCCGCGTAGAAACCCGGTGCGCCGGGAACGCCGAAGCCGCCCGGACCGGCAGGCCCGCCGCCGATCGCCCCCGGCCCCTGTCCCCGCGGGAGCGGCGGCGCAGCCGCCGGTGTGCGGCGGTGGTCGGTCCAGGCCGTGCCGTCCCACCAGCGCTCCAGGTGGGGGGCGTGCGGGTCTCGGTACCAGCCGGGTGGGGGCGTCGTACTCATCCGGGCACTGTAACGACGGACGCCGTCACCGTGGGGCGGCCGCTACAGCGGTGTGACGTACGCCCCCGAGATGCCGCCGTCGACGAGGAAGTCGGTGGCGTTGACGAAGGAGGAGTCGTCGCTGGCCAGGAAGGCGACGGCGGCGGCGATCTCCTCGGCCTCGGCGAACCGGCCGAGCGGGATGTGCACCAGCCGGCGCGCGGCCCGCTCCGGGTCCTTGGCGAACAGCTCCTGCAGCAGCGGGGTGTTGACCGGCCCGGGGCACAGCGCGTTGACCCGGATGCCCTCCCGCGCGAACTGCACGCCCAGCTCCCGTGACAGGGCGAGGACGCCGCCCTTGGAGGCGGTGTACGAGATCTGCGAGGTGGCCGCGCCCATGCGGGCCACGAAGCTCGCGGTGTTGACGATGGAGCCCTTGCCCTGCTCCCGCATGTAGGGGATGGCGGCCTTGCAGCACAGGTAGACGGAGGTGAGGTTGACCTCCTGGACCCGCTTCCACGCCTCGAGGCCCGTCTCCAGGATGGAGTCGTCGTCGGGCGGCGAGATGCCCGCGTTGTTGAACGCGACGTCGACGCTGCCGTACGTCTCGTACGCCGTGCGGAACAGCGCCTCGACCTGTTCGGGGTCGGTGACGTCGGTGTTGACGTAGATCCCGCCGGTCTCCTCGGCGGCGGCCTTGCCGCGGACCTCGTCGACGTCCGCGCAGACCACGCGGGCCCCCTCGGAGGCGAGCCGGCGCGCGGACGCGAGACCGATGCCGCTGCCGGCTCCGGTGACGACGGCGGTGCGGCCGGCCAGGCGGCGGCAGATGATGTCCTCGCTCATGTGCGGTCAGGCCTCCGTGCTGATGAAGACGTTCTTGGTCTCGGTGAAGGCGGTCAGGGCGTCCGGCCCCAGCTCGCGGCCCACGCCGGACTGTTTGAACCCGCCGAAGGGAGTCCAGTAGCGGACGCCGGCATGGGAGTTGACGGACAGGTTCCCGGCGCGCACGGCGCGGGAGACGCGCAGGGCGCGGCCGACGTCGCGGGTCCACAGCGAGCCGGCGAGGCCGTAGTCGGTGGCATTGGCGAGGCGGACGGCGTCGGCCTCGTCGTCGAAGGGGAGGACGACGGCGACGGGGCCGAAGACCTCCTCGACGGCGACACGCGCGGCGGGGTCGACGCCGGTGAGGACGGTCGGCGGGAACCAGTGGCCGGGGCCCTCGGGGGCCTTGCCGCGGATGCCGTCGTGGCCGTCGGGGACGTAGGAGCGGACGCGGTCGAGCTGGGTGCGGGAGATCAGCGGGCCCATGTCCACGTCCTCGTCGCGGGCCGGGTCGCCGACGCGGACGGCCTCGATCGCGGGGGCGAGCAGCTCCAGGAAGCGGTCGTGGACGGAGCGCTCGACGAGGATGCGGGTGCGGGCGCAGCAGTCCTGTCCGGCGTTGTCGAGGAAGGACATGGGGGCGGCGGCCGCGGCGGCCTCCAGGTCGGCGTCGGCGAAGACGATGTTGGGGCTCTTGCCGCCGAGTTCGAGGGTGACCCGCTTGAGGCGGGCGGCCCCCTTGGCCCACACCCGCTTGCCGACGGCCGTCGAACCGGTGAACACGATCTTGGCGACGCCGGGGTGTTCGACGAGGGCGTTGCCGGCGACCGCTCCGTGGCCGGGGAGCACCTGGAACAGGTCCTCGGGGAGCCCCGCCTCCAGGGCGAGTCCGGCGAGGCGCAGGGCGGTGAGGGGGGTGGTCTCGGCGGGTTTGAGGAGGACCGCGTTGCCGGCGGCGAGGGCGGGCGCGGCGCCCCAGGCCGCGATGGGCATGGGGAAGTTCCAGGGGGCGATGACGCCGACGACGCCGAGGGGCTCGAGGAAGGTGACGTCGACGCCGCCCGGGACCGGGATCTGCCGGCCGGTGAGGCGTTCCACTCCGCCGGCCGCGTAGTCGAGCAGGTCGCGGACGTTGCCCGCCTCCCAGCGGGCGTTGCCGAGGGTGTGGCCGGCCTCGCGGACCTCCAGCCGGGCGAGTTCCTCGACGTGGTCGTCGACGACGGCGGCGAACCGGCGCAGCAGGCGGGCGCGTTCGCCGGGCGCGAGGGCGGCCCAGGCGGTCTGCGCACGAGTGGCGCGGGTGACGGCGGCGTCCACGTCGGCGGGGCTCGCGGCCGGGACGGCGGCGATGAACTCCTCGGTGGCGGGGTTGTGCACCTGGAGCTCGGCGGGCTGGTCGGACACGCGGGGCCTCACATGCGTTCGAAGGAGCGGCGCAGCTCCCAGTCGGTGACCGCGGCGTCGAAGGCGTCGATCTCGACGCGCGCCATGGTGCGGTAGTGGGCGACGACCTCCTCCCCGAAGGCCGCCTCGGCGATCTCGCTGCGCTCCCACAGCTCGGCGGCCTCACGCAGGGTGGTGGGGACGTGCTCGAAACCGGCGGTGTAGGCGTTGCCCGTGCAGGGCTCGGGCAGGTCCAGACGGTGCTCGATGCCGTACAGGCCTGCGGCGACCATGCCGGCCACGGCGAGGTAGGGGTTGACGTCGCCGCCGGGCAGCCGGTTCTCGAAGCGCAGGGAGCGGCCGTGGCCGACCACGCGGAGCGCGCAGGTGCGGTTGTCGTGGCCCCAGGCGACGGCGGTCGGGGCGAAGGAGCCGGGCTGGAACCGCTTGTAGCTGTTGATGTGCGGGGCGTAGAGCAGGGAGAACTCGCGGAGCGCGGCGAGCTGTCCGGCGAGGAAGTGCCGCATCACCTCGGACATGCTGTCCGGGTCCTCCGGGGAGTCCGGCATGGCGCTCCCCCCGCCGAGGCCGGCGAGCGAGAGGTGGATGTGGCAGGAGTTGCCCTCGCGTGCGTCGTACTTGGCCATGAAGGTGATCGAGACGCCCTCCTGGGCGGCGATCTCCTTGGCGCCGGTCTTGTAGACCGCGTGCTGGTCGCAGGTGACCAGGGCCTCGTCGTAGCGGAAGACGATCTCGTGCTGGCCGGGGCTGCACTCGCCCTTGGCGGACTCGACGGTGAGGCCGGCGCCTGCCATCTCGTTGCGGATGCGGCGCAGCAGGGGCTCGACGCGTCCGGTGCCGAGCACGGAGTAGTCGACGTTGTACTGGTTGGCCGGGGTGAGGCCGCGGTAGCCGGCGTCCCAGGCCTGCTCGTAGGTGTCCTTGAAGACGATGAACTCCAGCTCCGTGCCGGCCTGGGCGGTGTAGCCGAGGGCGGCGAGCCGGTCGAGCTGCCGGCGCAGTACCTGCCGGGGCGCGGCGGCCACCGGGGAACCGTCGGCCCAGGCCAGGTCGGCGACGACCATGGCGGTGCCCTCGTTCCAGGGGACGCGGCGCAGGGTGTCCAGGTCGGGGTACATGGCGAAGTCGCCGTAGCCGGTCTCCCAGGAGGACATCGCGTAGCCGTCGACGGTGTTCATGTCGGCGTCGACGGCGAGCAGGTAGGTGCAGCCCTCGGTGCCGTGGTGGAGGACCTCGTCGAGGAAGAAGCGGGCGGCGAACCGCTTGCCCTGGAGACGCCCTTGCATGTCGGGGAAGGCCAGGACGACAGTGTCGATCTCGCCGCCCGCGACGAGGGCGTGCAGTTCCTCGACGGGAAGCGGGGGTGTGCGGTCTGCCACGGGAGGGCCTCCTCGGGCTTCTTCGGTCAGCCGGGAGCCATAAGGTATTGCCGGGAACCATTGCTTGGGAAGGGGGCGCGACCAGATGCCGGAGGATGCGGTCGGCGCGGGCGGGGACCGGCTGGCGCCGGTGCTGCGGCAGGTCCGTGCGGGCAACGGCTTCGAGGAGGCGCTGGAGCAGATCCTCCAGGTGGTGCGGCTGGGCCTGGTGGCGGGCGGGGAGCGGCTGCCGGCCGAGCGGGAGCTGGCGGGGCGGCTGGGGATCAGCCGGGTGACGCTGCGCGAGGTGCTGAAGGTGCTCCAGGACCAGGGCCTGGTGGAGTCGCGGCGCGGCCGGTACGGCGGAACGTTCGTGCTGCCCCGCCCGACGGACGCCGGTGAGGAGGAGCTGCGGCGGCGGATCGCCGAGGTGGACATCGAGGACGTGCTGCGCTTCCGGGAGGTGCTGGAGGTGGGCGCGGCGGAACTGTGCGCGGCGCACGGGCCGGCCGGGGGGCGGGCGGGGCGGCTGCGGGAGGCGCTGGCGCGCACGCAGGAGGCGCCGCTGGGCGACTACCGGCGGGCGGACACGCTGTTCCACCTCACCCTGGCGGAGCTGTCCGGCTCGCCGACGTTGACCGCGCAGTACGCGGCGGTGCGGGCGACGGTGAACGACCTGCTGGACTGCATCCCGCTGCTGGTGCGCAACCTGGAGCACTCGCAGCGGCAGCACGCGGCGCTGGTCGAGGCGGTGCTGGAGGGGGACGCGGACGGGGCGCGCGAGGTGATGCGGGAGCACTGCGCGGGGACGGCGGCGCTGTTGCGGGGGTTCCTCGCCTGACGGCGTGGCGCGCGGATCCGGGCAGGGTTTGCCGCGGCTTGACGCACGGGGGTTGCGCTCGCGTCGGGTGCGCCGCGAAGGTATGGGCCCACAAAGGTCCGGATCCGTTCCTTTACCGCCTTCCGCGCCACACCGCCTCCTGGGGAGCCGTGCCGTGAGCCTTCCGTCCGCATCCCGTGAACCCGCCGGTGAGCCCGACGACTACCTGGAGCGCCGGAAGCTGCGCCGGGGCAGCGCCGGCTGGCTGCTGCTGACCGGCCTCGGCGTCGCCTACGTGGTGTCCGGCGACTACTCCGGCTGGAACTTCGGCCTGGCCGAGGGCGGCTTCGGCGGCCTGGCGATCGCCGTGGTCCTGATGGGCGCCATGTACACCTGCATGGTGTTCGCGCTCGCCGAGCTCTCGTCGATCCTGCCCACGGCGGGCGGCGGCTACGGCTTCGCCCGCCGGGCGCTCGGCCCGTGGGGCGGCTTCCTCACCGGCACCGCCATCCTCATCGAGTACGTCCTCGCGCCGGCCGCGATCTCCGTCTTCATCGGCGACTACGTCGAGTCGCTCGGCCTGTTCGGCCTGGAGTCGGGCTGGCCGGTGTACCTGGTCTGCTTCCTCGTCCTCACCGGCATCCACCTGTGGGGCGTGGGCGAGGCGCTGCGGTTCAGCTTCGTCGTCACCGGCATCGCGGTGGCCGCGCTGGTGGTGTTCGCGCTGGCGGCGCTGCCGGAGTTCGACGCGTCCTCGCTGGACGACATCCCGGTGGACTCGTCGGCGTTCGGCGCGAGTTCCTGGCTGCCGATGGGGCTGCTCGGGATCTGGGCGGCGTTCCCGTTCGGCATGTGGTTCTTCCTCGGCGTCGAGGGCGTGCCGCTGGCGGCCGAGGAGACCCGGGAGCCGGCCCGTACGCTGCCGCGCGCGATCCGCTGGTCGATGGGCGTCCTGGTGGTGCTGGCCCTGATGACCTTCCTCACGGCGGCCGGGGCGCGCGGCTCGTCCGCGATCCAGGACGCGGGCAACCCGCTGGTGGAGGCGCTCCAGCCGGACGGCGAGGCGACGGTGCTGAGCAGGATCGTGAACTACGCGGGACTCGCGGGTCTGATCGCGTCGTTCTTCTCCCTCGTCTACGCCGGTTCGCGGCAGCTGTTCGCGCTGTCCCGGGCGGGCTACCTGCCGCGGTTCCTGTCGCTGACCAGCAGCAGGCGCGCACCCTACCTCGGGCTGCTCGTGCCCGGGGCGATCGGGTTCGCGCTGGCCGCGAGCACGGGCGACGGGGCGCGGATGCTGAACATCGCCGTGTTCGGTGCGACGATCTCCTACGCGCTGATGTCGCTGTCGCACATCGTGCTGCGGCGCCGGGAGCCGGAGCTGCCGCGGCCGTACCGGACTCCGGGCGGGGTGCTGACCTCGTCGGTGGCGCTGGTGCTGGCCTGCGCGGCGCTGGTGGCGACGTTCCTGGTGGACGTGACGGCGGCGTTCATCGCGCTGGCGGTGTACGTCGTGGCGCTGGCCTACTTCGGGCTGTACAGCCGCAGGCGCCTGGTGGCGAAGGCGCCGGAGGAGGAGTTCGCGGCGCTGGCGGCGGCCGAGGCGGAGCTGGCGCGGGACTGAGGAGGAGGTGCCCGGGTGCCGGGCAGGCCGCTGATCGGCATCAGTACGTACGCGGAGTCGGGCGTGCGGTGGGGTGTGTGGCAGCTGGACGCCGCGCTGCTGCCGGCCGGCTATCCGCGGCTGGTGCAGCGGGCGGGCGGACTGGCGGCGATGCTCCCGCCGGACGCGCCGGAGCACGCGGCGGCCGCCGTGGCCCGGCTGGACGGCCTGGTCGTCGCGGGCGGTCCGGACGTGGAGCCCGTCCACTACGGCGCCGAGCCCGGCCCGCGCACCGGGCCGCCCGCCCGGGAACGGGACGCCTGGGAGCTGGCGCTGATCCGGGCCGCCCTGGAGCGGGGCGTGCCGCTGCTCGGCATCTGCCGCGGCATGCAACTGCTGAACGTCGCCCTGGGCGGCACCCTCGTCCAGCACATCGACGGCCACGCGGAGGTGCCGGGCGTCTTCGGCCGCCACCCGGTCAAGCCGGTCCCGGGCACGCGGTACGCCGACGCCGTCCCCGAGGAGACGGCGGTCCCGGCCTACCACCACCAGGCGGTCGACCGCCTCGGCACCGGCCTGATCCCGTCCGCGTACGCGGAGGACGGCACGGTGGAGGCCGTCGAACGGTTCGAGGGGCACTGGGTGATGGGGGTGCAGTGGCATCCGGAGATGGGTGAGGACGAGCGCGTCGTCCGTGCGCTGATCACGGCGGCGGCGGTCTGACAGCGGGGCGCCGTCCGCCCCTCGCCCCGTCCCGGCCGTCAGCCGCGGGTGAGGGAGAGGAGGTCGCGGGCCGGGCCCGTGGGGCGGTGGCCCGTCGGCCAGACCGCGCGCAGGTCGCGGGCCAGGGCGACCGCCTGGACCGGGATGCGTACCAGGCGCCGCATCCCCAGCTCCTCCCCCACCGCCAGCTCACTCAGCACCGCGGGGCCCGCGCCGCCGACCGCCGCCGCCTTCACCGCCGTCGTCGAGGACAGCTCGATCAGCGGGCGCGCCAGCCCGCCCAGCGCCGCGTCCAGCACCTGCCGGGTGCCGGAGCCCTCCTCGCGCAGCACCAGCGGGGTGGCCGCCAGTTCCTCCGCCGCGAGCGGGCGCCTGCGGCGGGCCCAGGGGTGCGAGGGGGCCGTGACCACGACCAGCCGGTCGTGGGCGATCACCGCGGAGTCCAGTCCGGCCGGCACCGTCAGCCCCTCCACGAACCCGAGGTCCGCCTCCCCCGCCAGCAGCCGCTCCGCGACCGCCGTCGAATTGCCGGCGAGCAGCGACACCGCCGTGTCCGGCCGCTGCGCGCGCAGGGCGACCAGCCACCCGGGCAGCAGGTACTCGGCGATCGTCATGCTCGCGGCGACCCGCAGCCGTGAGTCCCTGCGGTCCCGCAGCGCCTGCGCACCCGCGTCGAACGCCTCCGCCGCCTCGACGATCCGGCGGGCCCAGTCGGTGACCAGGGCGCCCGCGGCGGTGAGGCGGGACCCGCGCGGTGAGCGGTCGACGAGGGCGACGCCGAGCTGCCGTTCCATCGACCGGATCCGGCTGCTCGCGGCGGGCTGGGTGATCCCCAGCTCGCGCGCCGCCCGGCCCAGACTCCCCACCCGCGCCACGGCGAGCAGCAGCTCGAGCGCGCCGAGGTCGGGCACCCGGTGCGCCAGCGAACCGGCGCCCGCGGACCGTTCACCGCCGCGATCGTCCGTTCTGCTCATAAGCCCAGCTTATGCAACGACCGCCGCACGCCCGGACGAGCGCCCGCACGGGCCGGCCGGCCCGGCCGCCGGCCACGGACCCGGGCGACCGCCGTCCCCGCCGGCCCGGCGGATCCAGGGACACCCCGTCGGACGGCGACGGACCCGGCCCCGGGCACCGCGCCCGCGGATCAGGCGCACACCGCCCGCAACGCGCGGCCCAGCACCTCCGGGGCCTCCGTCAGGGACGGGCCGTACCAGGTCAGGTGGCGGCCGCTGAGGAGGGCGCAGGGGAGGCCGGGGAAGGCTTCCGGGCCGTCGTCCGCCGTGAAGCGGTACGGCTCGTCGGGGAGGACGACCAGGTCCGGGCGGGCCGCCCGCAGGTCGTCGAGCGGGACGCGCGGGTACCTCTCCGCATGGTCCGCGTACAGCGTGCGCACGCCGAGGCGGGCCAGCAGGTCGCCCGCGAAGGTGTCGCGGCCGAGGACCATCCACGGGCGGCGCCAGACGGGCACGATCGCCGTGCGGTGACCGTCGGACACCGGCGGCGCCTCCCACGCGGCCTCCGCCTCGTCCAGCCAGCCGGGACGGCTCCGCACCCCGCACGCGGACAGGACGCCGTCCAGCTCGGTGAAGGCCTGCGGCAGGGTCCGTACGCGCGTGACCAGCACGTCGAGGCCCGCCGCGCGCAGGGCGTCCAGGTCGGGCGGCCGGTTCTCCTCCTCGTTGGCGATCACGAGGTCGGGGGCGAGGGCGGTGATGCGGTCCACCGCCGGGTTCTTGGTGCCGCCGACGCGGACGACGTCGAGCCCGGCGGGGTGGGTGCACCAGTCGGTGGCCGCGACGAGCGCGCCCGGCGCGGACACGGCCACGGCCTCCGTCAGCGACGGGACGAGGGAGACGACCCGTACGGGACTCATCGGCGCGGCTTGGTGTCCCGCAGCGCCTCGATGTGCTCGGCGACGGCGACCACCAGCAGCCGGGTCTCCGGCACCGTGGCCCGCCAGCGGTGCCGGACGCCGCCGGTGAGGTACAGGGTGTCGCCACGCCCGAGCCGGTAGGCGCGCCCCTCCGCCTCGATCTCCACGGCGCCTTCCGCGACGTACATCAACTGATCGTTGCGGAACTGCAGTTCACGTCCGGCGTCGTGGTCGCCGGTGAACTCGGAGGCGTGCATCTGGTGGTGGCCGCGGACCAGGGACCGCACCCGTGGCTCGGTCCACGGCCCGGCGCCCTCCGCGCGGACGACGTCCACGCTGCACGCCGGGTCGGCGGCGGCGAGCAGTTCCACCGCGGTCGTGCGCAGCGCGTCGGCGAGCTTCTCCAGGGAGGTCTGGCTGGGACGCGCGCGCTCGTTCTCGATCTGGCTGAGGAACGGGACCGACAGACCGCTGCGCTCGGCCACGACGGCGAGGGTGAGATCCAGCGCGCGGCGTCGCCGCCGCACGGCCGCGCCCACCCGCAGGGGCTGTTCCTTGTGGTCGCCCATCGCTCCGGCTCCCTCCTTCGCCGCTCGTCCCGCACCCGACCGCCGGGGTTCCGGCGCTCTTCCCTTGCCGAGTTGTGTGCACCCTACGCATGTTCGGCGAACCGTTTCAGGCGCCTGTCACGTCGCCGTCACGTGCGGCCGGTGCGGACCTCACAGTTCGCGCCAGCCGCCCGCCGGGCCCCTCGGCACACCTCGGATGCGAAAAGGCGTGTTCCCGCCATTGTTCACCGTCTCCGCCGGAAGGTCACGGGGAGGCCCGGGAAGCGGATCGCGCTCTGTGGTTGTCCGGATTCCTGCGGTGGCGGCGGGGCGGCTCCGCACGGCGCGAGGGGCGGGCCCGGACGCCCCCGAGGGACGCTCCGGGACCCGCCCCTCGGGGACGCGGCCGGTACGGCGGCTACTGCGGCGTCATCCGCTCCACCATGTCCGGGTGCTCCTCGAGCCAGGCGGCGACGGCCTCCTCCTCGTTCCCCTGGCCGCGGTTCTTGATCTCCGCCTCCAGGGAGCCGAGCTCGTCCTCACTCATGTGGAAACCCTTGATCCACTCGGTGAGCCGGGGGTACTGCTCGGGGAACTTCTTGCTGGCGATGGTGTGGATGGTGTTGGTCTCGCCCCAGGCGCGCTTCGGGTCCGCGAGCTTGGTCAGCTCGTAGTCGTTGTACGCCCAGTGCGGCGACCAGAGCGTGACCGCGACCGGCTGCTTCTTGGCGTAGGCGCGCTTGAGCTCGGCCAGCATCGCCGGCGAGGAGCCGTCGACGACCTCGTACTCGTCCTCCAGGCCGTAGGCGGGCAGCACCTTGTTCTTCAGGATGTCCATCTGGCCGGTGCCCGGCTCGATGCCGACGATCCGCCCGCCGAACAGGTCGGACTTGCCCTTCAGGTCGGCCAGGGACGTGACGTCCTTGACGTAGGAGGGCACGGAGATCTCCAGGGAGACCGGTTCGTACCAGGTGCCGAGGTCGGTCAGTCTGTCCTTGTTCGGCTCGTAGAAGTTCTTCTGCGAGTGCGGCAGCCACGCGTCGAAGTTGAGGTCGATGTCCCCGGACGCGAGGCCGGTGTAGACCGGGCCGACGTCCATCTGCTTGAGGTTCAGCTTGTAGCCGCGCCGCTCCAGGACGTTCTTCCACAGGTAGGTGACGGCGATGTCCTCCTCCCACGGGAACCACGCCACGTCCAGGGTGCGCTTCGCCTCGGCGGGAGTCTCGCCGCCCGCGCCGGAGCCCACCGGGGCCAGCTTGTCGACGACGCCCGGGTTGTCCTTCAGCCAGGCGCGCACGGCGTCCTGCTGGCGGCCCTTGCCGGCCTTGTTGATCTCGGCCTCCAGGCTGGTGAGTTCCTCCTCGCTCATCGAGAAGTCCTTCAGCCACTGCCCGACGACCGGGTTCTCGGCGGCGAATCCCTTGCGGGACACCAGGTGCACGGCGTCGCCCTCGCCCCAGGAGCCCTTGGGGTCCTCCAGCTTCTTCAGGTCGTAGTCGCTGTACGCCCAGTGCGGCGACCAGAGCGTGACGACGACCGGTTCCTTCTTGCTGTAGGCGCGCTTGAGCTCGGCCAGCATCGCCGGGGTGGAGCTGTCGACGACCTCGTACTCCTTGTCGAGGCCGTAGTCGCCGAGCACCTTGCTCTTCAGCAGGCCCATCATGCCGGCGCTGGACTCGATGCCGGTGATCTTCCCGCCGAAGGCGGCGGCCCTGCCCTTCAGGTCCTCCAGGGAGTCGATGTCCTCCATGTACGCGGGGACGGTCAGCTCCAGGGTCGTCTCCTCGTACCAGGTGCCGAGGTCCTCGAGCCGGTCGCCGTACTTCTTCCAGTACTCCGCGTGCGTGGTGGGCAGCCAGGCGTCGGTCTGGAAGTCGACGTCGCCCTGCGCCAGCGCGGTGTAGAGGGGCCCGGCGTCCAGCTGCTCGGCCTCGACCTCGAAGCCGCGCCGCTCGAGGATCTCCTTCCACAGGTACGTGGAGGCCACCCCCTCGTCCCACGGGATGTAGCCGATGCTGATCCTCTTGCCGTCGCCGACGTTCTTGTCGTCCGCCGCGGTGCCGCCGGACCCGGCGGTGCCGCCGAACAGGCCCATGCCGCCGGCCACCAGGGCCAGGACGACGATGCCGATCACGGCGACCTGCGGCCGGGGCCGGTAGGACCAGATCTTCAGCCCCTGCGCGGCGCGCGCCTTGGCGGCCGCGCGGCGGCCCAGCGGGGACACCTGGGTGCCCAGGGCGCTGGTCATGCGGTCCAGGTAGATCGCGAGGATGACGATGGCCAGGCCGGACTCGGCGCCGAGGCCGATGTTCAGCTGGCCGATGGCCTCGATGACGGCGCCGCCGAGTCCGCCGGTGCCGACCATGCCGGCGATCGCCGCCATGGACAGACCGAGCATGATCACCTGGTTGACGCCCGCCATCACCGTGGGGAGCGCGAGCGGGAGCTGGACGCGCAGCAGGGTGTTGCGGGGCGTGGTGCCGAACGCCTCGGCCGCCTCGACGAGTTCCTTGTCGACCTGCCGGATGCCCAGCTCGGTCATGCGGACGCCGGGGGCGAGCGCGAAGATCAGGGTGGCGACGATGCCCGGGGCGGAGCCGGTCCCGAAGAACAGGATCGCCGGGATGAGGTAGATCATCGCCGGGAGCGTCTGCATGAAGTCGAGGACCGGCCGGACGAGGGCGCTGACCCGGTCGGAGCGGGCCGCCCAGATGCCCACCGGCACCGAGATCGCCAGGGCGATCACGGTGGCGACGATCACCAGCGCCAGCGTCACCATCGAGTCCTCCCACAACTCCATGGAGTCGAGGAAGGCGAAACCGACGAAGGTGAGGACACCGGCGAGGGTGCCGCGCAACCAGAAGGCGATGACCGCGAAGATGCCGCAGAGGAGCAGCGGCTCGGGGGCCTGGAGGACGGCGTTGACACCGTCGTAGGCGCCGGTGAAGACGGCCTTGAAGAAGTCGAACAGCCAGGTCAGGTTGGCGAGCAGCCAGTCGACCGAGCTGTTGACCCAGTCGCCGAGCGGAATCCTAGGCACGGGCCATCACCTTCCCGCCCTTGTCCCTGGGGCTGTCGCAGACCCCGGGGTCCGCCTCCTCGTCGCCGAGGAAGCCGAGCAGGCGCTGCCGGGGCACGACGCCGACGAGGACGCCGTCGTCGACCACGGCCACCGGGTGCGGGACGCGCGCGCTGATGGCGCACAGGTCGGTGAACGCCGTCCCGGGCGTGGCGGTCTCGCAGTCGCAGTCGGCCTCGTCGCCGCGCACCTCGGGATCCATCACGGACTGGGCGGTGAGCACGCGCGAGCGGTCGACGTCCTGGGTGAAGGAGGCCACGTAGTCGTTGGCCGGCCGGATCAGGATGTCCTGCGCGGTGCCGATCTGCACGATGCGGCCGTCCCGCATGACGGCGATGCGGTCACCGAGACGCATGGCCTCGTTGAGGTCATGGGTGATGAAGACGATGGTCTTCTTCAGCTTCTTCTGCAGCTCGATCAGCTGGTCCTGCATGTCGCGGCGGATCAGCGGGTCGAGGGCGCTGAAGGACTCGTCCATCAGCAGCAGGTCGGCGTCGGTGGCGAGCGCGCGGGCGAGGCCGACGCGCTGCTGCATGCCGCCGGACAGCTCGTCGGGCCACGAGTCCTCCCAGCCGGCCAGGCCGCACAGGGCGAGCGCCTCGTCGGCGCGGCGTTCGCGCTCGGCGCGGGGCACGCCCTGCACTTCAAGACCGTAGGCAGCGTTGTCACGGACGCTGCGGTGCGGGAAGAGCGCGAAGTGCTGGAAGACCATGCTGATCTTCCGGGACCTGACGTCCCGCAGCTCGCGGTCGGACAGGGCGGTGAGGTCCTGCCCGTCGAAGCGGACGTGTCCGGCGGTCGGTTCCAGCAGACCGTTCAGCATCCGCAGCAGGGTGGACTTGCCGGAGCCCGAGAGGCCCATGACGACGAAGATCTCGCCCGGCTCCACGGAGAAGGACGCGTCGATGACGGCGGCGGTGACGCCGTCGGCCCGCAGTCCCTCGCGGTCCGCCGTGTTGGTGCGCAGTCGTTCGACTGCCTGGTCCGGTCGTCTGCCGAACACCTTGAACAGGTGCTCGGCCTCAAGCCTTGATGACACACGTACCTCTCGTCTCGGCGACAGATGCCGGAGCGATGCGCGGCGGGCCGGGGCCCGCGACCGGTTGAAAGCGCAACCGGCATCGTTCCGCGGCCGCGCCTCCCCTGTTTCGAACGGCGCAAACTTTTCGTGTGCCGCCTCACAGATGTGGCGCATCACGCAACAGGTTGTGCGAAGACGTACGCGCGTGCCGTCAGGACGGTGCTGTCGGCGGGGTGGGGCATGATGCGGGGCGTGACCGGACTGATGCTTCTCGACACCGCCTCCCTCTACTTCCGCGCCTACTTCGGCGTCCCGGAGTCCGTCAAGGCGCCGGACGGCACGCCGGTGAACGCCGTGCGCGGGCTGCTGGACTTCATCGACCGCCTGGTCAGGGACCACCGGCCGGAGCACCTGGTGGCCTGTATGGACGCCGACTGGCGTCCGCAGTGGCGGGTGGACCTGATCCCGTCCTACAAGGCGCACCGGGTGGCCGAGGAGCGGGCGTCTGGGCCGGACGCGGAGGAGGTTCCGGACACGCTGTCGCCGCAGGTGCCGGTGATCGAGGAGGTGCTCGACGCGCTGGGCATCGCACGGGTGGGCGTCGCCGGGTACGAGGCGGACGACGTGATCGGCACCTTCACGGCGCGGGCGGACGGCCCGGTCGACATCGTCACCGGCGACCGCGACCTGTACCAGCTGGTGGACGACGCGCGCGGGGTGCGGGTGCTGTACCCCGTCAAGGGCGTCGGAACGCTGCACGTCACCGACGAGGCCGCGCTGCGCGGGAAGTATGGGGTGGACGGCAAGGGGTACGCGGATCTGGCGCTGCTGCGCGGCGACCCGAGCGACGGTCTGCCGGGCGTGCCCGGCATCGGGGAGAAGACGGCGGCCAAGCTGCTGGACCAGTTCACCGACCTGGCCGGGATCCTGGCGGCCGTGGACGACCCGCGGTCGAAGCTCACACCGGCGCAGCGCAGACGTCTGGACGAGGCGCGGCCGTACCTCGCGGTGGCGCCGAAGGTCGTCCGGGTCGCGGACGACGTCCCGCTCCCGGACGTCGACACGGCCCTGCCGCGCGCTCCGCGCGACCCGGCCGCCGTCGAGTCCCTGGCGGCGCGCTGGGGCCTGGGCGGGTCGGTCACCCGCCTGCTGGGAACCCTCGCGGAGCGGTAGGTGCTAACTTAGGTATACCTAACTGCGACAGGGAGGCCTCTCATGGCAGAGCGACCGGCACGCGCGCCGCGCACCCCGCACACCGGCGTGGTCGTCCGCACGGAGCGGCTGACCCCGCACATGCAGCGCGTGGTGCTGGGCGGTGAGGGCCTCGCGGCCGTCTCGGCGGACACCTGCACCGACCATTACGTCAAGCTGCTGTTCGCGGCACCGGGCGTGGTCTACCCCGAGCCCTTCGACCTGGAGCGGATCCGCGCCGAGTTCCCGCGCGACCAGTGGCCGGTGACCCGGACGTACACGATCCGCCACTGGGACGCCGAGCACCGGGAGCTGACCCTCGACTTCGTGATCCACGGCGACGAGGGTCTGGCCGGTCCGTGGGCGACGAACGCGCGGCCCGGCGACGTCGTCCGGTTCCTCGGTCCCGGCGGCGCCTACGCCCCCGACCCCGCCGCCGACTGGCACCTGCTGGCCGGCGACGAGAGCGCGCTTCCGGCCATCGCCCGCGCCCTGGAGTCGCTGCCGCAGGGCGCCCGTGCGTTCGCGTTCCTCGAGATCGCGGGCCCGGAGGAGGAGCAGAAGATCGACTCCGACGTGGAGATCCGCTGGCTGCACCGCGGGGACCGCAGGGTCGGCGAGGCACTGGTGGAGGCCGTGCGCGGGCTGGACTGGCCCGGGGGCCGGGTGCACGCCTTCGTCCACGGCGAGGCGCATTTCGTGAAGGAACTGCGCCGTCTGCTGCGGGTGGAGCGCGGCATCCCGCGCGAGGACCTGTCCGTCTCCGGCTACTGGCGCCAGGGCCACAACGAGGACGGCTGGCAGGCCTCGAAGAAGGAGTGGAACGCCCGCATCGAGGCGGAGCAGGAAGGCGCCCACGCGTCGGCCTGACCGTCCGCCCCCTCAGCGGCAGCCCACCAGGGGCGCGGAGGACCGCGCGTTCGGCCTCCACCGCCCCGCACCGGCAGGTGAACCGCACCCCACCCCGTACGCTTGCCCCACGTGAGACGCAGACGCCCCGCCCCGCCCCCTCCCCTGCCGCAGCGCGACGGAGTGGACCCGGTACGGGTGCGTCTGCCGGCCGGCGGACCGGGAGCGACCGTCCGGGAGCACCTGGTGCTGCGTCTGGCCGCGAACCCCGCGCAGATCGACGCCCTGTTCACCGCGGGCGGGATCGTCGGCGCCGACGGCCGTCCCGTCCCGCCCGACACCCCCTACGCCCCGGGCCTGTGCGTGTGGTTCCACCGCGAGATGCCCGCCGAGACCCCGGTGCCCTTCCCCCTGCGCGTGGTGCACCAGGACGAGCACCTCGTGGTCGTCGACAAGCCGCACTTCCTGGCCACCACCCCACGCGGCGGCCACGTCCGGCAGACCGCGCTCGCCCGGCTCCGCCACGAGCTGGGCCTGCCGCGGCTGACCGCGGCGCACCGCCTCGACCGGCTCACCGCCGGGCTGGTGCTCTTCACCGTGCGGCCCGAGGAGCGCGGCGCCTACCAGACGCTGTTCCGCGACCGGCGGGTGCACAAGGAGTACGAGGCCGTCGCCCCCTACGACCCGGCCCTGGGCCTCCCCCGCACCGTGCGCAGCCGGATCGTGAAGGAGCGCGGGACGCTGACCGCGAGGGAGGTCGAGGGCGAGCCGAACGCGGTGACCCGGGTGGAACTGCTCGCGCACCGGGCGGACGGCCTGGGCCGGTACCGGCTGGTGCCCGGTACCGGCCAGACCCATCAGCTCCGGGTCCACATGAACGCCCTCCGGGTGCCGATCCTCGGCGACCCCCTCTACCCCGAGGTGACCGCCCCCGTCCCGGCCGGCGACTTCCGGCGGCCGCTGCAACTGCTGGCGCGGGAACTGGCGTTCACCGATCCGGTGACGGGGGCGGAACGCCGGTTCACCAGCGGCCGGGTGCTCGGGGCGTGGGCCTCGTACGAGGAGTGGGCGGCGGGTCAGTAGCCGCGCCACCACCGCAGGAAGCGCTGCCAGGCGCCCTTCGGCGGCTCCGGCTGCGTGAGCGGCGGGGGCGGCACGGACCGCGGCGGCGCGGGCGCCCCGGCCGGCGCCGCACCCGAGGCCGGCACCGGAACCGGACCGGCGGCCGGAGCCCCGCCGGCGCCCGCACCCCCGCCCGCGTCCCCGCTCCCCACGGCAACCGCGGCCGGAACAGTCCCAGCCGTCGGCGCCGCCTGCCGCGGAACCCCCCCGATCTGCCAGTCGTACGCCGCCGGCGCGTCGTTCTCGTGCGTCGGCGGCTGGGTGACCTCCTGCTGCGGCCGGGGCGTGAAGTGCACCGGCAACGACACCAGATGGCGTGAGGCGATGGACTCGGTGAAGGCCAGTTCCTCCTCGGCGCAGCTCAGCTCCACGTCCGGCAGCCGCATGAGCAGGGCGTCGACGCCGACCTCGGCGATGACACGGCCGATGTCCTGGCCGGGGCACTCGTGGCTGCCGCCGCCGAACGCGAGGTGGGAGCGGTTGCCCTGCATGTCGGCGGTCGGGTCGGGGCGGACCCGGGGGTCGACGTTGGCCGGCGCGGGCGCGAACAGCAGGGCATCGCCCTTGCGGACGCGCTGCCCGCCCAGCTCGGTGTCCTGCTTGGCGTAGTAGGCGAAGATGGTGCTGAACGGCGGTTCGTCCCACAGCAGTTGTTCCACCGCTTGGGGCACGGTCATCTGGCCGCCGTTGAGCTGGGAGCGGAAGCGCGGGTCGATCAGCACCTGGCGCAGCACGTTGGCGAGAAGGTTGGCGGTGGCCTCGTAGGCGGCGATCAGCACCACCCGCAGGTGCTGGCTGACCTCCTCGTCGTTCAGTCCGGCCGGGTGGCTGACGAGGTGGCCCGCGAAGTCGTTCCGCGGTTCCTCGCGGCGGCGGGCGGTGAGGCGTTCCAGCGCCGCCATCACGTGGGCGTTGCTCGCGATGGCGGTCTCGGTGCCGCGGATCATGTCGCGGGCGGCCTGCACCATGCGGTCGTCGTACTCGTCGGGCATGCCGAGGACGTGGCACATCACGGCCATCGGCAGGTGCTCGGCGTACTGGCCGACCAGATCGGCCTCGCCGTCCTCGCAGAACCGGTTGACGACGCGCTGGACGCTGCGGTTGACGTACCGGCGCAGGCTGCGGAAGTCGGTGGCGGCGACGGCGGCGTCGAGGGCGCCGCGCCAGCGCCGGTGCTGCTCGCCCTCGGTGTGGGCGCACGTGGGCTGCCAGGCGATGTGCGGCATCAGCGGGTGCTCGGGCTTGACCAGTCCGTCGCGGAGCGCGGACCAGACGCGGCTGTCCTTGGTGAACTGCGTGGGGCTGCGCACCAGTTGCTGGCTCTCGGCGTGGCCGAGCACCACCCACAGCGGTACGTCGTCGTGGACGAGCACGGGCGCCACCGGGCCGTGCTCCTCGCGCAGTTGCTCGTAGAGCTTCTTGAGGTCGTCCGACGCGTGGAGGCGGGCGAGTCCGCCGGGGCCGCGGCCGTGCGCGGGGCATCCGGGGGGCGGCTCCGGCCGGGCGTCGTCACCGGCCGGGCGGTCCGGCGTCAGAGGATGGGACTCAGGCGTCACTGTGGTCGCTCCGAAAGGGGAAAGGCAAAAGGTCCGGGGAGAGGGCTCGCGCGTCAGGCGAGCGATCCCGTCATGGCGAGCGAGTGCAGGAAGCGCATCAGGGTCATCAGGACGTCGCGGCTGGAGGCGCGGCGCCGCACGTCGCATTCCACGATGGGGATCTGCTCGGTCAGGTCGAGCGCGGCCCGCAGGTCGGAGAGGGGATAGCGGGGCGCGTCCGGGAAGGAGTTGACGGCGACGACGAAGGGCACACCGCGTTCCTCGAGGCGGCCCATGACATCGAAGCTGACCTCCAGGCGGCGGGTGTCGACCAGCACGACCGCGCCGAGCGCGCCCTCGAACAGGCCGTTCCACAGGAACCAGAAGCGCTCCTGGCCCGGCGTGCCGAACAGGTACAGCACCAGCTCGTCGGTGATCTTGATGCGGCCGAAGTCCATGGCGACGGTGGTGGCCGTCTTGGACGCGGAGCCGTAGTTGTCGTCGACCCCGATGCCGGCCTGCGTCATGGTCTCCTCGGTGGTCAGCGGTTTGATCTCGCTGACCGAGCCGACCATGGTGGTCTTGCCGACCCCGAACCCACCGACGATCACGATCTTCACCGCGGACTGCGCCGTGTGGGGCAACTGGTCCTCGGCGCGTGGGCCCGGGATGGTGTCAGAGCCGTTGAAGTCCATGCATCACCGCTTCGAGAAGGGAACGGTCCGGGAGCGTCTTGCGGACGATGGAGGAGCGCGCCTGGACCAGTTCCGCCGTCAGCAGTTCGGTGACCAGCACGGTCACCACGCTGAACGGCAGACTGAGATAGGCCGACAGCTCGGCCACGGACAGGGGGGCGACGCAGAGCCGGAGCAGCGCCGCCTGCTCGGGGGTCGCGGAGGGCGGGGGGTCCGGGGAGCGCGCCACGATCAGGGTGACCAGGTCGATGTCGGCGCGCTCGCCGTCCGGTCCGGCCACGACGTACAGCCGCTCCGGGTTGCCGCCCGCGCCCTCCTTCGGGGCCGGGGCGGCCGGCTGTGCGGGGGTGCGCCTCTGGCGTTGCGGAGGAGTCATACGGTCTGCCCGTTCCGTCGGGGCGGACTGGTCAGATGGGCGCCGATGCGGACGACGAGGTCGCGCATCATGCCGCCCATGCGGCCGGGTTCGCAGGTCATGTCGGAGAGGACCGCGAGGTAGGCGTTGGCGCCGGCCGCCATGAGATAGAAGTAGCCCTCGTCGATCTCGATGAGCACCATCTTCATCTCACCGTCGCCGTACGGGAGTTCCTGCGCGACGGCGGAGGCGAGGCTCTGCACGCCGGCGCAGGCTGCGGCGACCCGGTCGGCCGCGTCCGGCTCGCCGCCGTAGCGGGCGATGCGCAGGCCGTCGGCGGAGAGCACCACGATCATCTCGACGCCGGGCACGCCGTCGGCGAGCTCCTTGAGCATCCAGTCGAAGTTGGCTCGTTGCTGGATCACTTGAGGTCCCCCTCGTCCTCGGCCTCGGTGCGGGCCGGTTCGTTGATGAGATGCAGGTAGGCGGTCGGGTTCCGGGTGAAGTCGGTGGGGTGGACGCCCGGGTCGAGGTCCTTCTTCAGGCCCTCCCAGAAGGCGTCGACCCACAGCCCGGGTTCGCGATCGTTCCGCTTCTTCTTTTCGGGCTCGGCCGCCGCCCAGATGTCGTGGTACTCCTCGCCGCGCTCCTTGGCCTCGCGTTCGGCGCGCTCGGCGGCGGCCTGCTCGGCGTAGCGCTGGGCGAGCGGGGTCTTCACGCGGCTGCGGCGCTGCGGCAGTCCGCCCGCGGTCCACTCGGTGACCTCGGGGACGTCGTCCTCGAGGGCGGCCGTGGCGGGGATGCGCGGGCTGGTGGGACGGCGCTTCTTGGGAGGGCGCTGCGGGCCGGGGAGGGCGTCGACGGGGCGGGGCACGGCGGTGGCGCCGATGCCGTGGGCGAGGCCGACGCCGGGCTCGTCGGTGATCATCTCGCTGGGGACGACGAGGATGGCGCGGACGCCGCCGTAGGCGGAGGCGCGCAGCGACACCTGCATGCTGAACTGGGTGCACAGGCGGCCGACGACGGCGAGGCCGAGGCGCGGGTTGGCGCCGATCTCCTGGAGGTCGACGCCGCGCTGGGCGCGGTCGAGGATGTCCTCGATGCGGGCGCGGGCCTGCTCGTCGAGGCTGACGCCGGCGTCCTCGATCTCGATGGCGACGCCGGTCTGCACCTCGGTCGCGGTGACGCCGACCTTGCTGGTGGGCGGCGAGTAGCGGGTGGCGTTGTCGAGGAGTTCGGCGGCGGCGTGGATGACCGGCTCGACGTAGATGCCCTTGATGTTGATCTTGGCGATCGACTTCAGGTCGATGCGGCGGTACTCGAGGATGCGGGACATGGCGCCGCGCAGCACGCTGTAGAGCGCGACCGGCTTGGGCCACTGGCGTCCGGGGCGGCCGCCGCCGAGGACGGAGATGGAGTCGGCGAGGCGGCCGATCAGCGCGGTGCCGTGGTCGATGCGCAGCAGGTCGTCGAAGACCTCGGGGTTGCGGCCGTGGTCCTCCTCCATCTCCCGCAGTTCCTTGGCCTGCTGGTGGACGATGGCCTGGACGCGGCGGGCGATGGAGACGAAGGAGCGCAGCGAGGAGTCACGCAGGTTCTCCTCGTCGTCGATGATCTGGAGGACCTTGCGCAGCAGCACCTGCTGGTACTTGGGCAGGTCCCGCCAGGACGGGTTGAGCCGCGGCAGGTCGCGCATCACCTCGTCCGGCTCGTTGCCGGCGTGCAGGTGGCCCAGGCAGGTGGGGAAGACCTTCTGGATGAAGTACTCGGTCTCCGTGTCGTGGGCGGCGATCCGCGCCTCCAGATACGCACGGTGACGCTCGTGTTCGGCGCGCGCCTCCCGCAGCACCCGGCCGCGGCGCACCGCCTCGGCCGCGGTGGCGGCCACCAGCAGGGTCGCCACGGCGCCGCACACGCCGACGGCGATCCGGGCGGGCTCCGTCACCAGGGCGACGGCGGCTCCGGTCGCCGCGGCCATCACTATGGCCGGCAGCACCAGCGCGCGTGCGTAGGGAAGGTGGACACTCGCCATGTGAGCCCTCTGAAGCGTGTCGGCCGACGGTCGGGAACGTGCATATAAGGGAACAAGCGCACGAATTCATCTCAACTCGGTGCGCTGCGGGCGAGCTTAGCCCGACGGGATCATCGCCAAGTCATATTCAGCAAGTGCCGGAAACGGCCCCTGAGGCAGGAGTACGCTCAGAGTCATTTACACGGCCCGACACCGTTCGAACACACCACGTCACGGCGTACAGGCGTACGACGGCCACTCACCGTCACGGATGAACCGGACCCTCGGAACGGCGGTCATCGGCCTCTCGGAGGCGCTCTCGAGCCTTCCCGCCCGGACCGCCGGTGATGCGGCCGCACGAGGGCGCGCACAACGCGGAAGCCCGGCGCGCGGGGGCGCACCGGGCTTCCGGGGACGGCGGCGAGGACGGTCAGCCCACGGAGGAGTAGGCCACCACCCCGCGCAGCAGGCCGTCCACGGCCTTGCGGGCGTTCTTCGCGACCGTGGAGTCCTCGGCGACCGGGGCCGCCGCGGAGATCTGCCCGAGCACGTCGATGACCTGCTTGCACCAGCGCACGAAGTCGCCGGCCGGCATCTCCACCTCGCGCAGCACCTCGTCCAGGCCCTTGCCGGAGGCCCACATGTAGGCGGCCCAGGCGAAGCCCAGGTCGGGCTCGCGCTGGCCCACGCCCTCGGTCTGGCTGATCCGGAAGTCCTCCTCCAGCGCGTCCAGCCGCCCCCAGATGCGGACCATCTCGCCGAGCGCCGCCTTCGCCCTGCCCGCGGGCAGCTTGGGCGCCATCGCGTCGTCGGCGACCCGCGACTCGTACACCAGCGCCGAGACGCACGCGGCGAGTTCGGCGGGGCCGAGGCCCTCCCAGACCCGCTCGCGCAGGCATTCGCTGGCCAGCAGATCGAGTTCGCCGTACAGCCGGGCCAGCCGCCTGCCGTGCTCGGTGACCTCGTCGCCGCGCAGGTAGTCCATCTCCGTCAGCAGCGCCACGATGCGGTCGAAGGTGCGGGCGATGGTGTTCGTCCGGCCCTCGATGCGCCGCTCCAGCTGCGAGGTGTCCCGCAGCAGCCGGTGGTAGCGCTCGGCCCAGCGGGCGTGGTCCTCGCGGTCCTGGCAGCCGTGGCACGGGTGCGCCCGCAGCGCCTTGCGCAGCCGCGCGATCTCCCGGTCGTCGGCCGCCGGGGCGCGCTTCTTGCGGTGCCGGTCGGGCACTATGTGGCCGGCCTTGGTGCGCAGTGCGGAGGCGAGGTCCCGGCGGGACTGCGGGGAGCGCGGGTTGAAGGACTTCGGGATCCGCATCCGCTCCAGCGCCTCCACGGGCACCGGGAAGTCGATCGACGCCAGCCGCTTCACCTGCCGCTCGGCGGTCAGCACCAGCGGGCGCGGACCGTCGTGGTACTCCACGCTCCGGTGGCCGTCGGTCCGCCCCGCGGGCAGCCCCGGGTCGAGCACCAGCGCCAGCCCCGCGTACTTGCCGGTGGGCACGTGGATGACGTCCCCGGGCTTCAGCTTCTCCAGCGCGACGGCGGCCTCCGCGCGCCGCTGCGTCTGGCCCTGCCGGGCCAGTTCGTTCTCCCGGTCCTTCAGCTCCCGGCGCAGCCGCGCGTACTCCTCGAAGTCGCCGAGGTGGCAGGTCATCGAGGCCTTGTAGCCCTCCAGACCCTCCTCGTTGCGCTGCACCTGGCGCGAGATGCCGACGACCGACTTGTCCGCCTGGAACTGCGCGAACGACGTCTCCAGCAGCTCCCGCGAGCGGTGCCGCCCGAACTGCTCGACCAGGTTGACCGCCATGTTGTACGACGGCTTGAAGCTGGAGCGCAGCGGATAGGTGCGCGTGCCGGCCAGTCCCGCGAGGTGCTCGGGGTTCATCCCGCGCTGCCACAGCACCACGGCGTGGCCCTCGACGTCGATGCCGCGGCGGCCCGCCCGGCCGGTGAGCTGGGTGTACTCGCCGGGGGTGATGTCGGCGTGCTGCTCGCCGTTCCACTTGACCAGCTTCTCCAGCACCACCGAGCGCGCGGGCATGTTGATGCCGAGCGCCAGCGTCTCGGTCGCGAACACGGCCTTCACCAGCCCGCGCACGAACAGCTCCTCGACGACCTCCTTGAAGGTCGGCAGCATGCCCGCGTGGTGGGCGGCGATACCGCGCTCGAGGCCCTCCAGCCACTCGTAGTAGCCGAGGACGTGCAGATCCTCGGGCGGGATGGAGGCGGTGCGCTCCTCCACCAGGGAGCGGACGCGGGCCCGCGCCTCCTCGTCGTTGAGCCGCAGCCCCGCGTACAGGCACTGCTGCACCGCGGCCTCGCAGGCGGCCCTGCTGAAGATGAAGGTGATGGCGGGCAGCAGGCCCTCGGCGTCGAGCCGCTCGATCACCTCCGGCCGGCTCGGCGTCCACACGCGTGAGCGCTGTCTGCGCTCCCGTTCGCGGTCCGCCTCCCGCATGCCGTTGCGGCCCCGCCGGCGGTCGCCCCAGGACGGGCGGCTCGCCTCCAGCCGGGCCATGCGCGTCAGGTCGGGGTTGACGGCCTTCTTGTGGCCCTCCCCCTCCTCGAACAGGTCGTACATCCGGCGGCCGGCCAGCACGTGCTGGAACAGCGGCACGGGCCGGTGCTCGGAGACGATCACCTCGGTGTCCCCGCGGACGGTGTCCAGCCAGTCGCCGAACTCCTCGGCGTTGGACACCGTCGCCGAGAGGGAGACCAGGGTCACCGACTCGGGGAGGTGGATGATCACTTCCTCCCAGACGGCGCCCCGGAAGCGGTCGGAGAGGTAGTGCACCTCGTCCATGACCACGTAGCCGAGGCCGAGGAGGGTCTGCGACCCGGCGTACAGCATGTTCCGCAGCACCTCGGTGGTCATCACGACCACGGGCGCCTCGGAGTTGACACTGTTGTCACCGGTGAGCAGGCCCACCTTGTCGCTGCCGTAGCGGCGGCACAGGTCGGCGTACTTCTGGTTCGACAGCGCCTTGATGGGAGTCGTGTAGAAGCACTTCCTGCCCTGCTGGAGGGCGAGGTGGACGGCGAACTCGCCGACGATCGTCTTGCCGGATCCGGTGGGGGCGGCGACCAGCACGCCCTTCCCGGCCTCCAGGGCCCGGCAGGCCTCCACCTGGAAGGGGTCGAGGCCGAAGTCGTACATCTCGCGGAAGGAGGCGAGCGAGGTGGCCTGCTCGGCAGCGCGCCTGCGTGCTGCCGCGTACCGCTCGGCCGGTGAGAGGTCCTCTGTCATCGTACTTTCGAGCGTACCGGGCCACACCGACAACAGGACGATCATTATCCGGATCGTCCGCGTGAAGGAGGGGGCGCCGGGGACCGCCCCTTCAGGGGCCGACGACCCGGACCGCTCCCGGCACGCAGTGGGCGGTCAGCGGCAGCGGCCCCACGAGTTCGCCGTCCGCGTAACCGGTGACGTCCGCGGCGGCCAGCTCCACGCTCGCCGCCCGCAGCACGGTCACCGCGGGGTGGCCGACGTGCGTCCCCCGGTAGACCCGTGGGAACACCCGCAGCAGCGTGGCCCGGCTGCACGCGCCCACCACCGTGATGTCGAACAGCCCGTCGGTGAGGTCAGCCCCGGGGCATATCCGCATGCCCCCGCCGTACGACGGCCCGTTCCCGACGGCCACCAGCGTCGCCTCGACCTCGCGGACGTCCCCGCCGTCCAGGGCGATCCGGTACGGCAGCGGCCGGAAGGCGGCCAGCTCGGCGACCATCGCCAGGTCGTACGTGAAGCGTCCGAGGGGGACGCGCATCCGGTTGCCCCGGTCGTTGACCCGGGAGTCGAAGCCGGAGGCGAGCACGGCGCCGAACCAGCGGTCCCCGATCCGGCCGAGGTCGACGTCACGGGGCCGCCCGCTCCTGAGGGCGTCGGCGATCATCCGGCCGGCCGTGGCGGGTTCGCGCAGGGGCATGCCGAGCGCCCGGGCGAAGTCGTTGCCCGTGCCCGCGGCCACCAGGCCGAAAGGGGTGCCCGTGCCGACGACGGCCTGCAGGGCGAGGTTCGCCGTGCCGTCACCGCCGACGGCGATCAGCGCGCCGGTGCCCTCCTCGACGGCGGTACGCGCCCGGGACAGCGCGTCTTCGGGACCGTCGCCCGTCACGGTACCGACGTGGAAGCCGGCGTCCCGCAGCGCGGAGGCAGCGGACCGCGCCGCGCGGACGCCCCGGCCGCCGCCCGCGGCGGGGTTCACGAAGAGGGTGATCTCGCTGGTCACGGGAGTGACCCTATGAGGTGCCGGCCCGTCCTCAGGTCACGTCGTCATAACCGTTGACGCGGTCCCGGGAGGTCTGCTCGGGCAGCGTGGTGACCGGTTCGGCCGGTTCGACGGCCTCAGGCGTGAGGTCGAGCTCGGACGCCTCGTCGTCGGAAAGCCCCTCGGCCTCCTTGCGGGCGCGCCGTCTGTCGTTCAGCAGCGAGAAGCCCACGGCGGCGAAGTACAGGACGACGATCGGCCCGGACAGCGCCAGCATGCCCACCGGGTCGGTGGTGGGCGTGGCGACCGCGCCGAAGACGAAGACGCCCATGACGACACCGCGCCACCAGCCCGCCATCCGGCGGCCGGACACGATGCCCACCATGTTCAGCATGATCAGGAGCAGCGGCAGCTCGAAGGCCAGGCCGAAGACGAGCACCATGCGGATGGTGAAGTCGAGGACCTCGTCGAGCGACAGGATGTTCGCCGATCCCCCGGGCGTGAGACTGAGCAGCACCTTGATGCTGACCGGGAGGATGACGTACGAGAGGAGGGCGCCGCCGGCGAACAGCGGCACCGCGGCCACGGTGAAGACGTAGGTGTACTTCTTCTCGTGCCGGTGCAGTCCGGGCGCGACGAAGGCCCACAGCTGGTAGAGCCAGACCGGGCTGGAGATCACCAGGCCCGCCATGAGGCTCACCTTGATCGTCGTGGTGAACGGCGAGGTCAGTGTGTTGAACGACACGATGGCGCAGTTGCCGCCGTCGCTGTTCGTCAGGTCGTCGCACTTGGGCACCGGCTCGGCCAGGAACTGCATGAGCTGTTCGCTGTAGAACGCGGCGACGACCGACACCACGACGATCGCGAGCACGGCCTTGGCCAGGCGGTTGCGCAGCTCGCGCAGGTGTTCCACAAGAGGCATCCGCCCCTCGGGATCCCTCTGCTGTTTGCGGGCAGACTTGAGCAACCCACGTTCCCATCTCGTGCGGCGGGCCGGAGGTCACCGGCCCTGCGTCAGCGCTTGGTCGTGTCCGTCGGCTCCGTGACCGGGCGGGAGCTGGTCACGTCGCCGGGGGCGGCCTGGATGGTGCGCTGCGCCGGGGGCTGCTCGCCGTCGGCCGGCGGGTCGGCCGGAGCGGAGGACTTGTTGTCCTCCTTCATCGCCTTCGCCTCGCTCTTCAGGATGCGGGCCGACTTGCCGAGCGACCGCGCCATGTCGGGGAGCTTCTTCGCACCGAACAGCAGGATGATGACGACGAGGATCAGAATGATCTCGGTAGGTCCGAGCCGTCCCATAAGTCTTTACCTTCTCACCGAGGCGGGTGGGTGGGGGGCTGTCCGACCGGTCGGACATGCGTCCGAAGGACGGTGCAGACAGCGATCGTAACGCCCAGGGGTGAACGTCCGGCAATCCCTGTGCGTACTCCCGTCCGCGGGCCGGGCCTCGTTCTCCGGGCCGCGATCAGCAGCGTACCCGCCGGAACCCGGCCAGTGACAGGGCGGCGGCGGCCCGTCCGGACGGCGGACCCGCCGGTGCGGCGCCTCGCCGTCACAGGGCCTCCGCCGAGCGGGCCGTGCTCGTGGCCGCGCGCTCCAGGTCCTCGGCGGCGCGGCCGATGCGCCGGGCCGAGTCCGCGACCTGCCTGCCGAGGCGCTCGGCCTCGACGAAGACCCGGACGGCGAGCACTGCGAGCACCATCAGCCCGAGGAACCCCAGGGCTACGGCGAACATCGGCCAGAACATGGGGTCGAGCCTAGACGGTCGAGTGCAGCCGCAGGGTGCGCACCCCGCCGCCGGTCAGCAGCTCGACGATCCGCTCCCCCGCCGGCTTGCGGACGGCGGCGCCGCACTCGGGGCAGGTGAAGGAGTAGAACGTGGTACGGCTGCTGGCGCCGATCGCCAGCCGCAGCGCGCTCGCGGAGAGTTCGAAACGCTCCCGGCAGTCCGGGCAGCCCGCCCGGAACATCACCGGGGCCACGTTCCTCATCCCGGCGAACGCGGACGCCGCCGTCATGCCCCGTGCCCCTGTGGTCGCCGACTCGCTCAAAGCCCTCGCTCCTGCCTGTCGTCCTGCCCGGTCATCCGGCCGCCTCGGCCCCGTCGTACGCCGCCAGCGCCTCACGGGCCGCCCGGCGGGCGCTCTCGGCCAGTTCCTGCGGCTCCACGATGCGCCCGTCGCGGCCGAGCCGCAGCGCCAGCCGCCGCAGCGACGCGGGGTCGGGGGTGCGCAGGGTGATGCGGAGTCCGCCGTCGGGAAGCTCGTCCGCGCTGTCGTGCGGGTAGTACTCGGCGACCCAGCGCCCGCCCGGCCCGACCTCGACGACCACCTCCGGGTCCTCGGCCGCGGGCTGCACCAGCCCCTCGGACAGGTCGCGCAGCTCCACCTCGGGCGGCGCGGACGACTCGTCGAGGATCTTGATCTCGGCGACCCGGTCCAGCCGGAAGGTGCGGCGCGCCTCGGAGCGGCGGCACCACGCCTCGACGTAGGTGTGTCCGACGCTGACCAGGCGAATGGGGTCGATCTCGCGCTCGGTGACCTCGTCGCGGGCGGGCGAGTAGTAGCGGATCCACAGCCGGCGGCGCTCGGCGATGGCCCGGTCGACGTCCGCGAAGACGCCGCCCTCGGACTCGAAGGTCACCGAGAGCCGGGAGCTGGCGCCCGCCGCCTCCCCGGCCGCGGTCTCCACCTTGGCGGTGGCCCGCAGCAGCGCCTGCCGGTCGCCCTCGCGCAGTCCCGGCAGGGTGGCCACGGCACGGGCGGCGACGAGCAGCGCGGTGGCCTCGTCGGCGGCCAGGCGCAGCGGCTCGGCCGCGTCGGCGCCCAGGGCGGCCGGGTTGTGCCACCAGATGCGCTCGCCGTCGGTGTCGATGTCCAGCAGGTCACCGCCGCGGAAGCTGGTGCCGCACATGGGCAGCACGTCGAGGTCGGAGACCAGTTCGTCCTCGGTGATGCCGAAGGCGCGCGCGACGTCCTCGATGCGGGCGCCGGGCCGCTCGCGCAGATACGTCACCAGGGACAGCATCCGCCGGGTCTGGTCGATGGCGTTCACGGGCCTGACCGGTTTGCCTGCCACGTTCTCGTCCGCTCCCCCTCAGCCCTTGGCCACGGCACGCAGCCGGTCCACCACGTCGGCCCGCAGTTCCTCGGGCTCCAGCACCACCACGTCCGGTCCGAACTCCACCAGCCAGGCGTCCAGTCCGTGCCCGTACGGGATCTCCAACTCGTCCCAGCCGTTCCCGAGTTCCCGGACCGAGGTGGCCTTGGCCCGGAGCGGGAAGCCGGCATCGGAGCGCAGCCGGATCCGCGCCGAGCGGTCGGCGGTCTCCCCCGCCCAGCTCGCCACGGTCTCCCGCACGGTGACGACGTCCGGCACCGGCACGGTGAACCGGCCGGCGCGCGAGCGCACCTTGCCGGTGATCCGGGACAGCCGGAAGACCCGCTCGGCGCCGCGGTCGCGGTCCCAGCCGGCCAGGTACCAGTGGCCGCGCCAGCACTCCAGCGCCCACGGCTCGACGTGCCGCTGCTCGGGCTGGGCGGCGTTGGCCTTGCGGTAGTCGAAGACGACCGGGCGGCGGTCGCGGCAGGCGAGCATCAGCGGCTCGAACGCGGCCTCGTGCACCGGGATGCGCGGCTCCAGCGCGCCGTGCGCGCCGTACGGGTCGACGTCCTCGGGGAGTCCCGCGGCGCGCAGCTTCTGCAGGGCGCCGCTGGCCGCGCCGGCCAGCCTGGCCTGCTGCCACACCTTCGCGGCGAGTCCGAGGGCGGCGGCCTCCTCGGCGTCCAGGGTGATGGGCGGGAGCCGGTTGCTGTCGCGGCGGGCGAGGTAGCCCGTCTCGCCCTCGAGGTTCTCGACGGTCTCGATGACCAGTCCGAGTTCGCGCAGGTCGTCCTTGTCGCGCTCGAACATGCGGTTGAAGGAGTCGTCGGAGCCCGCCTCGAGGTACGCCTCGATGGACTCGCGCAGTTCGCGCTTGGTGAGCGGCCGCCGCGTCCCGAGCAGACACAGCGCGAGGTTCATCAGCCGCTCCGCCTTGGCAATGGCCATCGACGCGCTTCGCCTCCCTATGGTGCTTACGACCGATGACCGTACCGCCCCGGGGTGGCGTGGTGAAAGCCGAGGGCCCGCGCCCGGACAGGCACGGGCCCTCGGCGATCGGCTCCGGTCGGATCAGACGCCGAGCAGGTCGACCACGAAGATCAGGGTCTCACCGGGCTTGATCGCCGGGGTGGGGCTCTGGTTGCCGTAGGCGAGGTGGGCCGGGATGGTCAGCTGGCGGCGGCCGCCGACCTTCATGCCCTGCACGCCCTGGTCCCAGCCCTTGATGACCCGGCCGCCGCCCAGCGGGAACCGGAAGGGGGTGCCACGGTTCCAGCTGGCGTCGAACTCCTCGCCCGTGCTGAAGGCGACGCCCACGTAGTGGACGGTGACGGTCTGACCCGCCTTCGCCACCTCGCCGTCGCCCTCCCAGATGTCCTTGATCTCGAGGTCCGCCGGGGGCTCGCCGCCCGGGAAGTCGATCTCGGGCTTGTCGATGCTCACGTCTTCATGCTCCTGCTTGTCTGCGGAAAGGCGAACACGCACAGTCTTACATCCCGGCGGGGGTCACAGCTTCGCGAGAATGTCCACGGAGAAGACCAGCGTGGAGTCCTTCTTGATCTCGCTGCCCTGCGGCGGGTTGTCGCCGTAGCCCAGCTCCGGCGGGATGACGATGAGGACGCGGCTGCCGACCTTCTTGCCGGTCAGGCCCTGCGCCCAGCCCTTGACGACCTGCTGGAGCGAGAAGGACGTCAGCTGGCCGCGGCCGTACGTGGAGTCGAACTCCTTGCCGCCGTCCCACAGCACGCCCTTGTACTGCACCAGGACGCTGTCCTCGGCGCCGACCTTCTCGCCGTCGCCCTCGATGACGTAGTTCGCCACGAGCTTCTTCGGCGCGTCGGAGTCGGGCACCTCGATGGAGGGGGCCTTGCCGTCGGTGTTGGTGCCGACCTTCGGCAGGTCGACGTCGTCCTGGGCGACGTCGGTGCCCTTGGCGGAGCTCCTGGCGTTGAACGTGTCCCGCACGTCGATCACGAACACCAGCGTGTCGGTGCCCTTGATGCCCGCCTGCTCGTTGCCCTGCTCGCCGTAGCCCCAGGTGGGCGGGATGGCCATCTGGACGCGGCTGCCGGCCTTCCTGCCGACCAGTCCGTAGCGCCAGCCGTCGATGATCGTGCCCTGGGCGAGCTGGATGGCCAGCGGCTCCTTGCGGTCGTACGAGTTGTCGAACACCTTCGCGGTGCTCCACACCTGGCCCAGGTAGTGGGCCACGACGAAGTCGTTCTCGGCGATCGTGCGGCCGCCGCCCGCGATGACCGTCTTCACCGCGAGGTCCTCGGAGGGGTCCCCGCTGCCCTTGGCGACGGTCGGCTTCTCGCCGAACCCGGTCCCGGCCGTGATCGCCGGCAGCGGGCCCTCGACGATCTTCGGCGACGGCGCCGCCGACGTCTCGGGCTCCGAGGGTGAGGCCGTCTCGCTGGCCTTGCCGGAATCGGACTTGTCGTCGCCGCACGCGGCGAGGGTGGCCAGTCCAGCGGGGACGGCGATGAGAAGTGAGCGTCGGCGCACGGTGGGGGCCTCGTAATCGTCGATCTTGTGGGGTGGCGTCCGCGCAACTCTACGGCGTGAGGAGGGCGCCGCACGGTGTAACGTACGGCGCCCGTGTGACGTTCCGGGTGTTTCGTCTACTCCCGGGGGACACGTCCTCTCACATGCCGGCGATCAGCTTCTCCACCCGCTCGTCCACCGAACGGAACGGGTCCTTGCACAACACGGTGCGCTGGGCCTGGTCGTTGAGCTTGAGGTGCACCCAGTCGACGGTGAAGTCCCGCCGCTGCTCCTGGGCACGCCGGATGAAGTCGCCGCGCAGCCGGGCCCGAGTGGTCTGCGGCGGCACGGACTTGCCCTCGAAGATCTTCAGGTCGTTGCAGATCCGGGCGGCCTGTCCCTTCTTCTCGAGCAGGTAGTACAGGCCACGACGGCGGTGGATGTCGTGGTACGCGAGGTCTATCTGCGCGACCCGCGGGTGCGACATGGTCATGTTGTGCTTGGCGCGGTAGCGCTCGAGCAGCTTGTACTTCATGACCCAGTCGATCTCGGTGCCGATGCGGTCGAGGTCCTCGGACTCGATCGCGTCCAGTGTGCGGCCCCACAGCTCCAGCACCTGGTCGACGGTGCCGGTGCGGATGCCGCGGCGCTCGCAGAAGTCCAGCGCCTTCTCGTAGTACTCGCGCTGCACCTCCAGCGCGGACGCCTCCCGTCCGCTGGCCAGGCGCACCTTGCGGCGCCCCGTGATGTCGTGGCTGACCTCGCGGATCGCCCGGATCGGGTTCTCCAGGGTGAGGTCGCGCATGACGGTGCCCGCCTCGATCATGCGCAGCACCAGGTCGGTGGCGCCGACCTTGAGCAGCATGGTCGTCTCGGACATGTTCGAGTCGCCGACGATGACGTGCAGCCGGCGGTAGCGCTCGGCGTCCGCGTGCGGTTCGTCGCGCGTGTTGATGATCGGCCGGGAGCGGGTCGTCGCCGAGGAGACGCCCTCCCAGATGTGCTCGGCGCGCTGGCTGACGCAGTAGACGGCGCCCCGCGGCGTCTGCAGCACCTTGCCGGCTCCGCACAGCAGCTGCCTCGTCACCAGGAACGGGATGAGGATGTCCGCGAGCCGGGAGAACTCCCCGTGCCGGGCGACGAGGTAGTTCTCGTGGCACCCGTAGGAGTTGCCCGCCGAGTCGGTGTTGTTCTTGAAGAGGTAGACGTCGCCCGCGATTCCCTCCTCGTGCAGGCGTCGTTCGGCGTCCACCAGGAGTCCTTCGAGAATGCGCTCGCCGGCCTTGTCGTGGGTGACCAGCTCGGTCACGTCGTCACATTCCGGCGTTGCGTATTCCGGATGTGACCCCACGTCGAGATAGAGGCGGGCGCCGTTCCGCAGAAAGACGTTGCTGCTTCGGCCCCATGACACGACACGGCGGAAAAGGTACCGCGCCACCTCGTCAGGCGACAGGCGGCGCTGTCCCCTGAACGTGCACGTGACGCCGTACTCGTTCTCCAGCCCGAAAATGCGGCGGTCCATGAGGGAACATTACGCCCGATCCTTCGAGCTGAAACGGGGATCGACGGCACGGTTCGGATCATTTTCCGAACCGGCCGCGACAACCGCCGTCCTGGCCGGAACCGCCAATACCCGTCCGGTGGCGATCAAAACCAGCAGCGACACGCCGCCCGCGGCCCCCGGTACGGCGAATCCCCACAGCGCCCCGCCCGCCTCGACCACCGGACCGGTCACACCGGTCCCGAACGACGCGCCGACGGTGAACGTGGTCACCAGCCAGGAGAACGCCTCGGTGACCGTCCCGCGCGGGGCGTGCCGGTCCACCAGGACGAACGCACAGGCGATGGCCGGGGCCAGGAAGAGACCGGCGACCGCGGCGAGCAGCGTCATGGCCACCGGGGCCGGCCTCAGCATCAGCGGCAGGTAGCAGAGGGCCAGCAGCGCCACGATCACCTGGAGCCGCCGCGCGGGTTCCCCGGCCCACTGCCGCGCCCCGTACGCCATGCCGCCGATCAGCGCGCCGAGCCCGAGCGCCGCCATCAGCCAGCCGTAGACGGTGTCGCCACCGTGATCGTCGGCGTACGTCACGGCGGCGACCGTGATGGACCCCATCGCCATCCCGACGGTCAGGAAGGCCCCGAGCAGCGCGATGAGCCCCGGCGACCGCAGCGCCCCCAGCCAGTGCGCCTCACGCGGCGCGGACCGCCAGGCCCGCGAGGGCGGCGAGACGACCACGGACAGGGCCCCCAGCACCCCGATGACGTTCAGCACGAGCAGCGCGGCCTGGGCCGACCACAGGGAGACGCACACCGTCACGAGCAGCGGCCCGACGGTGAACATCACCTCCTGGGCCACGGCGTCCAGGGCGTACGCCCGGTGCACGTGCTCCTCCCTGGAGAGCACCGAGGACCACAGCGCCCGCAGCCCGCCCTCCAGCGGCGGCGTGAACAGCCCCGCCAGCGCGACGGCGCCGTACGCCACGACCAGCGGGCCGGTACCCACGAAGGCGAACACGCCCATCGCCACCGCCGACAGCAGCGCCGCCGGCAACTGCACCCGGGGCTGGCCCTTCAGGTCGACCAGCCGCCCGAGCACCGGCTGCCCCACCGCGTTGGCCACGCCGTACACCGCGGCGAGCACGCCGGCCAGGCTGTACGACCCGCCCTCGGCGCGCACGAACAGCACGATGGCGATCGGGGCGGTCGCGTTGGGGAGCCGCCCCACCAGCGTGCCCACGAGCAGCCGGGCGGCGTGCCGCGCCCGGAGAATCTCCAGGTATCCCGTCGCCATACCGGCCCTCCCGTGGAAGTGTTACGTATAACTAAGCTCTCTATACGTACCATGACCGCTGTTCACCGGTCCAGACGAAGGAGCGACGGTGCCCAGAGCCAGCGTCCGCCCCACGAGCCGGGACGTCGCCCGGGAAGCAGGCGTCTCCCAGGCCGCGGTGTCCCTGGTGCTGGGCGACAAGTGGCGCGGCCGGGTCTCCGAGGCCACGGCGGAACGCGTCCGCGAGGCCGCCCGCGCCCTCGGCTACCGCCCCAACCTCGCGGCCCGCAATCTGCGGCTGGGCCGCACGCGTACGGTGCTGCTGGTCGTGCCCGCCCTGACCACGGAGTTCTTCGCGGGCGTCTACACCGGAGCGGCGCGGGTGGCCTCCCGACACGGCTTCGGCGTGGTCCTCTACCCCTCCCCCGAGGGCATCGGCCCGGCCCGCGACCCGTTCGCCAGCGCCCAAGCCGCACTGGACGGCGTCATCGCCTCCTCCATGGCGGCGGAGGCCCTGACCGCCATCCGCGGCGACCAGCTGCCGCTCGTCATGCTGGACAGCGACCCCTCCGTCGGCGGGACCACGGTGAACCTGGACATCGCCGACGGTGTCCGGCAGATCACGGAGCACCTGCTCGGCCTGGGCCACCGCCACTTCCTGCACCTGGGGGCGGACGTACCGTCCTGGACCTTCGAGGTCCGCGCGCGGGAGCTGGAGGCACGGCTGCGGCAGGTGCCCGGTACATCTCTGCGGACGGCCCGCTCACCGATCTCCATCAAGGGGGCGGAAGCCGCCGCCGGGGCCGCACTGGCTGCCGGAGACCGGCCGACAGCGGTCGTCTGCGACGACGACCAGCTCGCTGCGGGCACGTACAAGGCCGCCCGCCGTCTGGGACTGCGCGTCCCGGCGGACCTTTCGGTCACGGGCATGGACGACCTGGCCCTGGCCACGGCCATCGACCCGGAGCTGACGACCGTCCGTCTGGACGCGGAACTCTTCGGCGAACGGGGTATGCAGGCGCTGCTGGCCGTCCTGGACGGCCAGCAGCCTCCCGGCACGGACATCCCGGTCCACCTGGAGGTCCGGGGCTCGACGACCCGGGTGCCGTGAACCACGGGCACGGGCACGGGTGCGGGAGGGGGTGGCGCAACCCGGCACCAGCGAGGCGCCGCCGCGCCCGCCCACCGTGGGCGCTGCACCGGCCCCCGCCGGACAGAAGCTCCGCGCCGCAGGCATCCGCACCCGCATCCGCCGACGCGGACTACTCCTCGTCCCCGCCGGAGGCCGTCCCCTCCGCGCCCGCCTCCAGAAGACGCACCAACTGCCGACCCTCGATCCGCTTGAACTTCCGCTTCTGCGGCCGCGTCCGGTCCAGCACCGCCACCTCCAGCCGCTCCGCGGGGATCTCCCGCTCGCTGCCGTTGGTGTCCCGCGACAACGCCTGAACCGCCAGCTTCAGCGCCTCCGCCAGCGTCATCCCGTCCCGGTGCCGCTGGTCGAGGTACCCGCTGATCTGCTCCGCGTTGCCCCCCACCGCCACCGAGCCGTGCTCGTCCACGATCGACCCGTCGTGCGGCAGCCGGTAGATCTGGTCGTGCTCCGGGGTCTCCCCGACCTCGGCCACCACCAGCTCCACCTCGTACGGCTTCTCCCCCACGCTGGAGAAGATCGTGCCGAGCGTCTGGGCGTACACGTTCGCCAGACCCCGCGCGGTCACGTCGTTCCGGTCATAGGTGTAGCCCCGCAGATCGGCGTACCGCACACCGCCGATCCGCAGATTCTCGTACTCGTTGTACTTGCCGGCGGCGGCGAACCCGATCCGGTCGTAGATCTCGCTGAACTTGTGCAGCGCGCGGGACGGGTTCTCGCCGACGAACACGATCCCGTCGGCGTACTGCAGCACGACCAGGCTGCGGCCACGGGCGATGCCCTTGCGGGCGTACTCCGCCCGGTCGGCCATCGCCTGCTGAGGTGAGACATAGAACGGCGTCGACACCGGTTACCCGTCCCTTTCTGTCGAAGTCACTGGACCACCCTGAACCAACCGAACCATCCGGCCCGCACGCACTACAGCAACGAGGCCCGCGGGCCGTCCGGCCGCTCCAGCCTGCGCTCCAGCACGGACCGGGCGATGTCGGACGCCTCGTCCTCGGAGAGCCGGCGGTAGCCGTCCTCGGTGATCACGGTGACGATCGGATAGATCCGGCGGGCGACATCGGGACCGCCGGTCGCCGAGTCGTCGTCTGCCGCGTCGTAGAGCGCCTGCACCACCAGCGTGGTGGCCTCGGCCTCGCTCAGATCCTCCCGGAACAGCTTCTTCATCGCACCACGCGCGAAGATCGATCCGGATCCGGTGGCGGCGTACCCGTGCTCCTCGGACCGCCCGCCGGTGACGTCGTAGGAGAAGATCCGCCCTTTCTCGCGGTCCACGTCGTACCCGGCGAAGAGAGGCACCACGGCCAGGCCCTGCATGGCCATGCCCAGGTTCGAGCGGATCATCGTCGACAGCCGGTTCGCCTTGCCCTCCAGCGACAGCTGCTCGCCCTCGACCTTCTCGAAGTGCTCGAGCTCGAGCTGGAACAGCTTGACCATCTCCACGGCCAGGCCCGCCGTGCCGGCGATGCCGACCGCCGAGTACTCGTCGGCCGGGAACACCTTCTCGATGTCCCGCTGCGCGATGACGTTCCCCATGGTGGCTCGCCGGTCACCGGCGAGGACCACACCGCCGGGGAAGGTGACGGCGACGATGGTCGTGCCGTGCGGCGCCTCGATCACGCCCTGTACGGGCGGCAACGTCCTCTTTCCCGGCAGCAGCTCCGGCTGGTGCTCGGAGAGGAAGTCCATGAAGGAGGAGGAGCCCGGCGTCAGGAAGGCAGCCGGCAGACGCCCGGTGCCAGGAGTGTTGGCTTCCACGAAGTTCCTTCCAGGTAGGCAGCTGCCCGACGAACAGCGTCGGGATCATCTCCCAACTTGCCGATGGCCGAATTGCAGTTGAAGCACATTACGCCACGGACCCTACCCGCCCCACAGCAATGATCCACATTTCCGACAACAGCATCTGGAACGGCCGGCCGCACGCTCCGGAGCCGAGCGGACGCCGCCCGCGGCGGCCCATCGGGGCCGGCCGCGGGCAGCGCCCTCTCCTCACCGCTCGCCCACCACCGCCGTGACTGCCGGACCGGCGAAGCCGGTGAGGCTACTCGCCGCCCTTCTGCACGAAGGACCGCACGAAGTCCTCGGCATTGGCCTCGAGCACGTCGTCGATCTCGTCCAGGACGTCGTCCACGTCGTCGCTGAGCTTCTCGTGACGCTCCTTGAGGTCCTCCGAAGCCTGCGCCTCTGCCGCCTGCTCCTCGACCTCCTCGGTGGACCGCGTGGCCTTCTGCTGTCCGCCGCCGGTGTCCTTGGTCGCCATCACCCTCACCCCGCTCGGTTCGCCCGACACAGTTGCTCGGTCAAGATCAGACCCTACAAGCCGGGTCCGACAATGCCCCCGCAGTTGCTCCAACCCACGGGGACCACCTCGATGATTCCCGGACGGGCCGCTTTCCACCCCGTCCGGCCGGTCCGTCCGGGTACCCGCAGGTACCCGCCCGGGCGCGGCTCACCCGCTCACCCGCCGGAAAGCACCCTGACCAGGTCTTCCGCCGTACGGCAGCGGTCCAGGAGCGCCTTGACGTGATTACGCGTTCCGCGAAGCGGTTCCAGGGTTGGGACCCGCTGCAGCGAGTCCCGGCCCGGCAGATCGAAGATCACCGAGTCCCAGGAGGCCGCCGCGACGTCGTCCGCGTACTGCTCCAGGCACCGCCCGCGGAAGTAGGCGCGGGTGTCCTCCGGAGGCTCCGTACGGGCGCGCTCGACCTCGGCCTCGTCCAGCAGCCGCTTCATGCGTCCGCGGGCCACCAGACGGTTGTAGAGGCCCTTCTCGGGACGCACGTCGGCGTACTGCAGGTCGACCAGGTGCAGCCGGGCCGCGTCCCAGTCGAGGCTGTCACGGCGCCGGTAACCCTCCATGAGCTCCCGCTTGGCGACCCAGTCCAGCTCGCCGGCGAGGCTCATCGGGTCGTTCTCCAGCCGGGTGAGCGTGTCCTCCCAACGGGCGAGGACGTCCTTGGTCTGCTCGTCGGCGTCGTCCCCGAAGCGCTCCTCGACGTACTTGCGGCCCAGCTCGTAGTACTCCATCTGGAGCTGCACCGCGGTCAGGGTCCGGCCGCTGCGCAGCGTGACCAAGTACTTCAGCGAAGGATCGTGCGACACCTGGTGCAGCGTCCGCACCGGCTGGTCCACGGCCAGGTCCACCGCGATGAACCCGTCCTCGATCATCGACAGGACCAGCGCGGTCGTCCCGAGCTTGAGGTAGGTCGAGATCTCGGAAAGGTTCGCGTCACCGATGATCACGTGCAGCCGCCGGTACTTCTCGGCGTCCGCGTGCGGCTCGTCGCGCGTGTTGATGATCGGGCGCTTCAGCGTGGTCTCGAGGCCCACCTCGACCTCGAAGTAGTCCGCCCGCTGGCTGATCTGGAAGCCGTGCTCGTGGCCGTCCTGGCCGATGCCGACCCGGCCGGCGCCGGTGAAGACCTGCCGGGAGACGAAGAACGGCGTCAGATGGCGCACGATGTCCGAGAAGGGGGTCTCCCGCTTCATCAGGTAGTTCTCGTGCGTGCCGTAGGACGCGCCCTTGTTGTCGGTGTTGTTCTTGTACAGGTGGATCGGCTGGGCGCCGGGAAGCTGCGCGGCCCGCTCCGCCGCCTCCGCCATGATCCGCTCGCCGGCCTTGTCCCAGAGGACGGCGTCCCGCGGGTTGGTGACCTCGGGGGCGCTGTACTCCGGATGGGCGTGGTCGACGTAGAGCCGCGCGCCGTTGGTCAGGATGACGTTCGCCAGACCGATGTCCTCGTCGGTGAGCTGGCTCGCGTCGGCGGCTTCGCGGGCGAGGTCGAAGCCTCGCGCGTCCCGCAGCGGATTCTCCTCCTCGAAGTCCCAGCGGGCCCGGCGGGCCCGGTGCATCGCCGCCGCGTAGGCGTTCACGATCTGGGACGAGGTGAGCATGGCATTGGCGTTGGGGTGGCCGGGGACGGAGATTCCGTACTCCGTCTCGATGCCCATTACTCGCCGTACGGTCATGCGGCCCTCCTTGCCCGGCGGCGTCCCCGGTCGGGGGCGCCGCAGTACCGCTGGCTCTCCGGTGCGTGTGCGGTGCCCGTCCCCGCACTGCGCGACTCGGCGGTACGGAAGAGCCTAGAACGCCTTTGCGCTGGTGGGGAGATCAATTGCGTCATTGCTGTGCTCCAGCCGTGGCCCCGAAAAGCAGTCGGCTGCGGGTACCCGTCGCGGGCACCCGCAGCCGCCCTCGCTTTTACAGGTACTGACCGGTGTTGGCCACCGTGTCGATGGAGCGTCCGGTGTCCGCGCCCTGCTTTCCGGTGATGAGGGTGCGGATGTAAACAATCCGCTCGCCCTTCTTTCCGGAGATCCGGGCCCAGTCGTCCGGGTTGGTGGTGTTGGGCAGGTCCTCGTTCTCCTTGAACTCGTCCACGCAGGCCTGGAGGAGGTGGGAGACGCGGAGGCCCTTCTGGTTCTTCTCCAGGAAGTCCTTGATCGCCATCTTCTTGGCGCGGCCCACGATGTTCTCGATCATGGCGCCGGAATTGAAGTCCTTGAAGTACAGGACTTCCTTGTCGCCGTTGGCGTAGGTGACTTCCAGGAAGCGGTTCTCCTCGGACTCGGCGTACATCTGTTCCACGGCGGTCTGGATCATGCTCTGGACCGTCATGGACTTGTCGCCGCCGTGCTCGGCGAGGTCGTCGGCGTGCAGCGGGAGGCGCTCGGTCAGATACTTGCCGAAGATGTCCTTGGCCGCCTCGGCGTCCGGACGCTCGATCTTGATCTTCACGTCCAGCCGGCCGGGACGCAGGATGGCCGGGTCGATCATGTCCTCGCGGTTGGAGGCGCCGATCACGACCACGTTCTGCAGGCCCTCGACACCGTCGATCTCGGCGAGCAGCTGCGGGACGATGGTGTTCTCCACGTCCGAGCTGACGCCGGAGCCGCGGGTGCGGAAGAGGGACTCCATCTCGTCGAAGAAGACGATGACGGGGGTGCCCTCGCTGGCCTTCTCCCGGGCCCGCTGGAAGACCAGGCGGATCTGCCGCTCGGTCTCGCCGACGTACTTGTTCAGCAGCTCGGGGCCCTTGATGTTGAGGAAGAAGCTCTTGCCCGCGGCCTGGCCGGTGACCTCGGCGACCTTCTTGGCCAGCGAGTTCGCCACGGCCTTGGCGATGAGCGTCTTGCCGCAGCCGGGGGGGCCGTAGAGCAGCACGCCCTTGGGCGGCCGCAGCTCGTGCTCCTTGAACAGGTCCGGGTAGAGGTACGGCAGCTCGACCGCGTCGCGGATGGCCTCGATCTGGTTGCCGAGGCCGCCGATCTGCTCGTAGCCGATGTCGGGGACTTCCTCGAGGACGAGCTCCTCGACCTCGCTCTTGGGCACGACCTCGTAGACGTACCCGGAGCGGGGCTCCAGCAGCAGGGCGTCGCCGGCGCGGATGGTGACGTCCAGCAGCGGCTCGGCGAGCCGCACCACCCTCTCCTCGTCGGTGTGGCCCAGCACCAGGGCCCGCTCGCCGTCCTCCAGGATCTCCTTGAGGGTGACGATCTCGCCCACGCGCTCGAATTCCATGGCCTCGACCACGTTGAGCGCTTCGTTGAGCATCACTTCCTGGCCGCGCCGGAGCTCCTCCAGCTCGACGTTCGGGCTGACGTTCACCCGCAGCTTGCGGCCGCCGGTGAAGATGTCGGCCGTGCCGTCCTCGTTCGCCACGAGGAAGACTCCGAAGCCGGCCGGGGGCTGGGCGAGCCGGTCGACCTCCTCCTTGAGGGCCACGATCTGGTCGCGGGCCTCACGGAGGGTGCTCGCCAGCCGTTCGTTCTGGGCGGACACGCCGGCCAGATTGGTCTGCAACTCGACGATCCGCTCTTCGAGAATTCTCGTGTGCCGCGGAGAGTCGGCGAGCTTGCGTCGCAGGACGGCGATCTCCTGCTCAAGGTAGGCGATCTGCCCGGCCGGGTCGTCGGACCCGCGTCCCGGGCGGATGCCGCGGTTCATGTCGTCGTCGTGGGCTGCCACGGTCCTCACCTCCTCCAAGGGGAGCTGGACGCTTCCAGACCCTACCTGGGCGGGTGTCGATTGAAACCCCTAGATCACAAAGACGGTCGGGGTGTGTCCGATCTTCACCCTTGCGCTCTCCCTCACGCCAGGGGAATACCCACCGAGAATGATCGGAACCCAGTCGGCGTTAGGGTCGACGTGTTCAACACCCGTCAGAGCTGGCCGGATTCCCGCACGGCTCGGCGAACCACACGGCAGGAGAGACGATCGTGCAGCAGGAGGCCGCAACCGGCGCCGAGGCCCTGGAGGTCTGGATCGACCAGGATCTGTGTACCGGCGACGGCATCTGCGCCCAGTACGCGCCCGAGGTGTTCGAGCTGGACATCGACGGTCTGGCGTACGTGAAGAACGAGCAGGACGAGCTGCTCCAGGACAAGGGCGCGGCAACGCCCGTCCCGCTGCCGCTCCTCACCGACGTCGTCGACTCCGCGAAGGAGTGCCCCGGCGAGTGCATCCACGTCCGACGGGTTTCGGACAGCGTCGAGGTGTACGGACCGGACGCCGGGTGACCGCCGCCGCACGGCCGGTCACGTCTGCCTGATGTCACGCGTCCGGCAGCGCGCCGACCTGGCGCGCGCCCGTCACGGGGTCACACGCTCCGCGCGTCGGACGGCGTGGACCGGACGAACGCACCGTCGTCCCAGCGCCACTTCACGGTCTCGCGCACATCGGGGCAGCAACGGGGCACGTCGGAGGACGAGTAGCCGAGCAGCGCGGCGACGACGTCCCCGCCGCGTACGGCGAAGTCCTCGACGTTGGCGCGGTCCTCGGGGTCGAGGAGGGTGGCCACCAGGCGCGGCTTCGAGGCGCCGGCCGCCTGCGTGAGGACGTAGACGCCGTCGGGCGGGGTGCCCATCGGGGCGTCGCAGTGCACCGCCGCCACGGTCTCGGGACGGCCGTCGCCGTCGAGGTCGCCGGACGCCTGCTTCTTGACCACCAGCCTCACGGGACCGCAGTCGAGCGGGAACTCCACGTCGGCCGGGTCGGGCGGCAGCGCCCGCGCGGGAGCCTGCCCGGTCTGCGGGGCGCCCGGCGCGGCGGCGGTCGCGTGGTCGGGCTGCAGGACGGAGGAGAGCGCCACGACACCGGCGACGGCCGTGGCGGTGGCGACCCAGTGGATGGGCCGGGCGTGCGTGTGGGCGAGCTCCGGAACGGCGGAAGGCTGCACGAGGAGTGTCTCCTGTGAGGGCTGTGCCGGTGAGGGTGGCCAGCATCGTGCCACACGTCACAGTACGGAGGGAACGGCGGGGTCCGCAGACGTCGCGTGGAGCCGCCGTGCGGGTCGGTGCGGGACCCCGGCGTCAACGCGTCGGCGCCGTGGCGCAGTTCCCGGTGACGTACCGGAACCGCCCCACGACGCCGGAGCGTTGGGAGGGCGCGGACCGCGTCAGCGGCCGGTGCCTCCGTCGGCGTTGGGGCCGGAGTAGTCCTCGCCGTAGGCGCCCTTGGCCGGGCGGCGGCGGCGCATGGGCGGCTCGACGCCGTCGGCGAGCCGGCGGGCGGTGAGCAGGAAGCCGGTGTGGCCGATCATCCGGTGGTCGGGGCGGACGGCCAGGCCCTCGATGTGCCAGTTGCGGATCATCGTCTCCCAGGCGGTCGGCTCGTTGAAGCAGCCGATCTCCCGGATGGACTCGACGGTCCGGGCGAGCTGGGTGGTGGTGGCCACGTAGCAGCAGAGGATGCCGCCGGGCACGAGCGCCTTGGAGACGGCCTCCAGGCACTCCCAGGGGGCCAGCATGTCGAGGATGACGCGGTCGACGTCGGTGTCGGACAGGTTGTCCTGGAGGTCGCCGACGGTGAGCTGCCAGGCGGGGTGCGGGCCGCCGAAGTAGCGCTCCACGTTCTGCTGGGCGATCTCCGCGAAGTCCTGGCGGCGCTCGTAGGAGTGCAGCATGCCCTGGTCGCCGATGGCGCGCAGCAGGAAGCTGCTGAGCGAGCCGGAGCCCACGCCCGCCTCGACGACGCGCGCGCCGGGGAAGATGTCGGCGAAGGCGAGGATCTGCCCCGCGTCCTTCGGGTAGACGACGGCTGCCCCTCGGGGCATGGACAGGACGTAGTCGGGGAGCAGGGGGCGCAGCGCGAGATAGGCGACGTTCCCGGTGGTGCGGACAACGCTGCCCTCGGGAGCGCCGATCAGTTCGTCGTGGGGGAAGGAACCCTTGTGGGTGTGGAAGTTCTTCCCGGCCTCGAGCGTGAACGTGTAGTGGCGGCCCTTGGGGTCGGTCAGCTGTACCTGGTCCCCGACCTTGAAGGGCCCGCGCCTGCGGGCGGCACCGGTCGGTTCGGACATGTGACCAGCCTACCGGTCCCCGGAGGGCCCGCCGACCACGGACGGCGGCCGGGACGACGGGTCAGGAGGGGCGCGCCATGGCCTTCACGAAGGCCCGTTCCACGTCGGCGGCGGACAGCACGCCGTAGATCTCGCCGGTCTCCTCGACCACCAGGTACTCGGTGGCGGGCGTCGCGCGCAGCGCGTCCAGCAGGTCTTCCCCGGCCAGTTCCGCGGAGACGCGCATGCCGTCGGTGAGGTCCTGGGCGAGCCCGCTGACCGGCACCCAGGGCCGCCGGTGCTCCGGGACGCCGACGATCGCGGCCTCGCGGACCAGGGAGATCGGCACGCCGTCGGGGTCGACCACGACCAGGGCGCGGGCGCCGGCCGCGTTGGCGCGGCGCAGGGCCTCGGAGAGCGGGGTGTCGGTCTCCACGGGGACCGCGCGGCGGGTGAGGGTGCGGGCCCGCAGCTCGGGCAGGTGCTCGCGCAGGCGTGCCATGCGCAGGCTGTTGCCGGCTCCGGTCCAGATGATCGCGGCCAGGATGGCGGCGAGCAGGGCGTCGAGGACGGTGTCCATGCCGACGTTGTCCACCGCGTCGGAGCCGAGCGCCCCGGACTGGGTGAGCAGCGGCAGGCCGATCAGCACGGAGACGGCGAGGGCGCGGCCCACCCAGGCGGCGGCGACCGTGCCGGTCATGGGCCTGCCGGTGATCGCCCAGACGACCGCGCGCAGCATCCGGCCGCCGTCCAGCGGCAGGCCGGGCAGCAGGTTGAAGACGGCCACGATGAGGTTGGACACCATCAGGCCGGCCAGCAGCACACCGGCGACGCTGCTGGGGTCGACGACGAGCAGTCCGAGGTAGAACAGCCCGGCCAGCACCAGGGAGAGCAGGGGGCCGACGAACGCCAGTACGAACTCTCTGCCGGGTGTCTCGGCCTCCTTCTCGATCTCGGAGACGCCGCCGAAGAACTGGAGCTGGATGCGGCGCACCGGGAGCTTGAAGCGCAGGGCGGCGAGGGTGTGGGCGAGCTCGTGCACCAGCACGGAGGCGTAGAAGGCCACCGCGAAGAACAGGGAGACCAGATAGCTGGCCGCGCCCAGCTCGGGCAGGATGCGGTCGATCTGGCCGCCGAACACCCAGGTGATCAGGATCGCCACGAGGAACCAGCTGGGCGCCACGTACACGGGCACGCCGAAGGGGCGGCCCATCAGCAGCCCGCCGCGCCGCCGCTCCTCGGGGCGCTGCGGGGCGGGGCCCTTGCCGGTGCCGGAGTGGGCGAACGGCCGGTCGGCGTGCTCCGGCTGCGGCCCGGCCCCGCCGGACGCGGTGCCGTGAGGGTCCTCGCCCCGCGGCCCCTCGGAGCCGGACGCGGCGTTCGCGGCGTCCTGTCCGCCGTCGCCCTCGGCCGGCGGGGCCGAGCCGCCCGTGACGTCGGGGTCGGCGGGGGCCGCCGAGGCCGGGGCGGGCTCACCGGTGCCGTGGGCGCCGCCGGGGGCCGGGGCCTCGGACCCCGTGTGCTCGGCCGACTCGTCGTTGCCGGGCCGCGGCCGTCCGCGCCCGCCGCTTACGTCCACCGGTGTCCCCTCGTTCGCTGCGTCTCCCGCGCCTGCCGGACGGGAGGGTCCTGGGTCGATGGTATGCGGCGTCCGCCGCCCTTTCCGCCCCGCACCCCTGTCCCTACCCCCTCGTTCCCCTCCCTCCCCACCCTCCTCCCCGGTTCCTTCCCACCCTCCTCCCCGGTTCCTTCCCGCCCTCCTCCTCCGCCTTTGTCCACAGGGTCGCTGTGTTGTCGGCGCCGGGCCGTAAGGTCTGGGGTCATGGAGACGAGCACCAAGGGCGCGACGCGGCCCGACATCAGCCCCGCCGTGTCCGGGGAGGCAGCGGACACCGCCGTGGTGGCCGGGCCCCCCGCCGCGCCGCCCGCCTCGCTGTCGCCGTCCCGTGCGAGTGACTTCATGCAGTGCCCGCTGCTGTACCGGTTCCGGGTGATCGACCGGCTGCCGGAGAAGCCGAGCGAGGCGGCGACCCGGGGCACGCTGGTGCACGCGGTGCTGGAGCGGCTGTTCGACGCCCCGGCCGCCGACCGCACCGTGCCGCGCGCGAAGTCGCTGGTCCCCGGCCAGTGGGACCGGCTGCGCGAGAGCCGGCCGGAGGTCGCGGAGCTGTTCGCGGACGACCCGGAGGGCGAGCGGCTGGCCCGTTGGCTCACGGAGGCGGAGGCGCTGGTCGAGCGGTGGTTCACGCTGGAGGACCCGAGCCGGCTCGAGCCCGCCGAGCGGGAGCTGTTCGTGGAGGCGGAGCTCGACTCCGGGCTGCGGCTGCGCGGGATCATCGACCGGGTGGACGTGGCGCCCACCGGCGAGGTGCGGATCGTCGACTACAAGACGGGCAAGGCGCCCCGCCCGGAGTACGCGGAGGGCGCGCTGTTCCAGATGAAGTTCTACGCCCTCGTGGTGTGGCGGCTGAGGAAGGTCGTCCCGCGCCGCCTCCAGCTGGTGTACCTGGGCAGCGGGGACGTGCTGACGTACGACCCGGTGCCCGCCGATCTGGAGCGGGTGGAGCGCAAGCTGCTCGCGCTGTGGGAGGCGATCCGGCGGGCGACCGAGACGGGCGACTGGCGGCCGCGCCCGACGAAGCTCTGCGGCTGGTGCGACCACCAGGCACATTGTCCGGAGTTCGGCGGCACTCCCCCGCCGTACCCCCTGCCCTTGAGGGCGCCTGAGTCCGGCGGGGCCGAGCAGGGCAGAATGGGGCCGGACTAGCGAAGGAGACTTACGTGGCCATCCGCGTCCTACTGGTCGACGACCAGCCGCTGCTGCGCACCGGATTCCGGATGATCCTGGAGGCCGAACAGGACCTCGCGGTCGTCGGCGAGGCAGGGGACGGCCTCCAGGCCCTGGACCAGGTGCGGGCGCTGCAGCCCGACGTGGTGCTGATGGACATCCGCATGCCGCGGATGGACGGGGTGGAGGCCACCCGCCAGATCACCGGCCCGGAGCGGAACGGCCCGGCGAAGGTGCTGGTGCTGACCACGTTCGATCTCGACGAGTACGTGGTGGAGGCGCTGAAGGCGGGAGCCAGCGGCTTCCTGCTGAAGGACGCCCCGGCCAACGAGCTGGTACAGGCGATCCGTGTGGTGGCCGCCGGTGAGGCGATGCTCGCGCCGAGCATCACGCGCCGGCTGCTGGACAAGTACGCCACGCACCTGCCGTCCGGCGAGGAGCCGGTGCCGGACACGCTGCACACGCTGACCGACCGCGAGGTCGAGGTGCTGAAGCTGGTGGCGCGCGGGCTGTCCAACGCGGAGATCGCCGCCGACCTGTTCGTCAGCGAGACCACCGTGAAGACACATGTCGGTCATGTGCTGACCAAGCTGGGACTGCGCGACCGCGTGCAGGCCGCGGTGTACGCGTACGAGAGCGGGCTGGTGCGCCCCGGCGCGCAGTAGCTCACGAGAGCGCACACGACGTGGGGGTGCCCTCCCGGCCGGGAGGGCACCCCCACGTCGTGTGCGGGGCGGCTGGATCCGTCAGCCGCTGACGCCGCGTCCGAGCTCCCACAGCTGGAGCGTGGAGGAGGAGTTGAGCGCGTAGGCGGTGCCGGTGATGTTGTCACGGGCGGCGAGGTACTGCTTGCCCTGCCACAGCGGCAGTACGGGGACCTCGTCGGCGACGATGTTCTGGATCCTCGTGAAGCTCTCCGAGGCGTTGAGGCGGTCGGCCTGGCGGCGCGACTCGGGGATCAGCTCCTTGCGGATCTCGGTGTTGACGTAGGGCGAGTTGAGGAAGTTGTCCTCGGCGAGGAAGGGCGCGACGAAGGCGTCGGCGTCCGGGTAGTCCGGGAACCAGCCCATGCCGTAGACGTCGTACTTGCCCTTCTGCCCGGCCGGCCGGAACTTGTTCCAGGAGGTGCCCTGGATGTCCGTCTCGAACAGGCCGCTGTCGTTGAGCTGCTTGCTGAGCTGCTCGAACTCGGCCTTGGTGGCCGGACCGTAGTGGTCGGTCGTGTAGTGCAGCGTGAGCTTCACCGGCGTGTCGACGCCGGCATCCTCGAGCAGCTCGCGGGCCTTGGCGACGTCCGGGTCGCCGTACGTGTTGAAGAAGGCGTTGGAGTGGCCGGTGACGCCGGCGGGCACCAGCGAGAACAGCGGCTCGGCCTGGCTGCCGTAGACCTTGGCGACGAGCTCGTCGCGGTTGATCAGCTGGGCCATCGCCTGGCGGACGGCCTTGTCCTTCACCGACTCGGCCTTGGTGTTGAAGGCCAGGTAGCGGATCTCCAGACCCGGGGACTCCACCAGCTCGACCTCGCCGTCGGTGGCGTTGGCCAGCTTCTGGATCTGCTCCGGCGACATGCTGCGGGTCATGACGTCGATCTCGCCGTCGTCCAGCGCGTCGCCCATGGCGTCGGCGCTGTCGTAGTTGACCAGCTCGACCTTGTCGTTGTTGACCTGGAGCGCGCCCTTGTACGAGGGGTTCTTGGTGAAGGTGGCGCGGACCAGGGTGCCGTCCTTGACCTCGCTCTCCATCGTGTACGGGCCGGAGCCGTCGATGTCGAAGCCCTCGCGCAGCTTGTCCCGGGCGTAGTCGTCCTTGCTGACGATGCCCGCGACCGGGGTGGACAGCTTGTACGGGAAGGTGGCGTCGGCCGCCTTGAGGTGGAAGATCACCTCGCGGTCGCCCTGCGTCTCGACGGTGTCGATGGTGGACAGCAGCGCGAAGACACCGCTGTCGCCCTTGAGGGAGAGGGCGCGCTCGATGGAGTACTTCACGTCCTGCGCGGTGATCGGGTCGCCGTTGGAGAACTTCAGGCCCTCGCGCAGGGTGCAGGTGTACCGCTCGTTGCCGGCGTCGGTGAAGCCGCACGACTCGGCGGCCTCGGGAACCGGCTCGCCGTCGCCGCGGGGCTGGACCATGAGGGTCTGGACGGTCTGCCGCAGGATGTTCCAGGTGCCGACGTCGTAGGCCCAGGCGGGGTCGAGGGGAGCGAGTCCCTCTTCCTCGGAGGCGGTGAACCGGTCGGTGGTGCCCACGACGATCGCATCGCCGCCGCCGCTCCCGCTCTCGCTGTCACCACAGGCGGCGAGCACCGGCGCGAGCAGTCCCATTGCGGCCGCCAGCACCAAAGTCTTGCGGTTCATGCTCGAGTTTCTCCAGGACGTTGTCGGCTCCGTGTCATCCGCGGGCAGGGGTCACCAGGGCGGAGGGCAAGGAGGGGTGTGGTTCTCGCGACGACATTAGTCCGCGTCCGCGGGGGCGTTCGCGGCGCCCGGAGCCGGGGCCTCATCACGCAGTGGAACCAGGTGTGAACGGACCGACAGAGATGGCCGGGGAAGGATTGGTGCAGCTTCTCACCAACCGGGACACATGGGCGCGCCGGTGATCTCCTGAATCGGGCGGGATGCACGCCCGGACATCGTTGTCGGCACGTGAAGCCGTGATCAAGATCACATGTGAAAAGGGGTCCGGCGGCTCTGCGGAATCGGCCGCCGGCGGCCGGAACGCGGGCGCGCGGCTCGGACGGAACGGCCCCTGGACGGAGCGCCGCGCATGCCGGTTCCGGCGGCGGTGCACACCGCGTGAGCGGCTAGCGCAGGTCCGTCATCAGACCGCGCAGGAACGGCAGGTCCACCACGTCGAGCGAGGGGACGATCGTGCGCCGGGCGGCCGGGGTGATCGGGCCCACGGACGGCACCGCGACGACCTGGCAGCCGGCGGCCTCGGCGGCGGTGACGCCGGTGACCGTGTCCTCGACGGCCGCGCAGCGCACGGGATCGGCGCCGAGCCCGGCGGCCGCCGCGAGGTAGGGGTCGGGGTGCGGCTTGGTGCGCGGCACCTCGTCGCCGGCGACGGACAGGGCGAAGTGCTCGGGGCCCAGGACGGGCAGCACCCGGTCGATGATGCGCCGGTGGGAGGCGGAGACGAGCGCCGTCGGGATCTCGTGCTCGGCCAGCTCGGCGAGCAGGCGCGCGGCCCCCGGCATCAGCGGCAGGTTGTGGTCGATGCGGCTCTCGAAGGCGTCGTTGAGCAGCACCGTGAGTTCGTCGAGGCCGATGTCGGCCCCGGTCGCCTCGATGAGGAACCCCGCGCTGCGGGTCATGGGGCCGCCGACCACGATGTGGCGCCAGGCGTCGTCGAGGGTGTGTCCGAGGGAGGCGAAGACCTCCGTCTCGACGTCCCACCAGAAGCCCTCGGTGTCCACCAGGGTGCCGTCCATGTCGAGGAGCACGGCCTGGAGGGCCGAGCCTTCGGCCGTACGGGTTCCGAGCGCGGGGACCGTACTGGTCATCCACATACCTCCTATAGGGACGATCAGGCCGGTTCCCACGAGGGGAACCGGCCTGCAATGGACCGACCAGTGTACGTCGTGCGCGCCGGAAGTGCCTGATGCGACCGCCGGAGCCGGCGGCCGGACCGCTCAGCGGGCGTTGAAGTACTTCGCCTCCGGGTGGTGGATCACGATGGCGTCCGTGGACTGCTCGGGGTGGAGCTGGAACTCCTCGGAGAGCTGGACGCCGATGCGTTTCGGCTGGAGCAGGTCCGCGATCTTGGCGCGGTCCTCCAGGTCGGGGCAGGCGCCGTAGCCGAGGGAGAAGCGGGCGCCCCGGTACTTCAGGGCGAACATGTCCTCCATGGCGGCGGGGTCCTCGCCGGCGAAGCCGAGCTCGGAGCGGACGCGGGCGTGCCAGTACTCGGCGAGGGCTTCGGCGAGCTGGACGGACAGGCCGTGGAGTTCGAGGTAGTCGCGGTAGGCGTCGGCCTCGAACAGCCGGGCGGTCTCCTCGCCGATGCGGGAGCCGACGGTGACGACCTGGAAGCCGACGACGTCCTTCTCGCCGGACTCCTCCGGGCGGAAGAAGTCGGCCAGGCACAGCCGGCGGCCGCGGCGCTGGCGGGGGAAGGTGAAGCGGGTGCGCTCGTTGCCCTCCTCGTCCAGGACGATCAGGTCGTCGTCCTTGGAGACGCAGGGGAAGTAGCCGTAGACCACGGCCGCCTCCAGCAGGTTCTCCGTCTGGAGCCGGTCCAGCAGACCGCGCAGTCGCGGCCGGCCCTCGGTCTCCACCAGCTCCTCGTAGGTGGGGCCCTCACCGGTGCGCGCCTGCTTCAGACCCCACTGGCCCTTGAACAGCGCGCCCTCGTCGAGCCAGGACGCGTACTCCTTGAGCTGGATGCCCTTGATCACACGGGTGCCCCAGAACGGCGGCTCCGGGACCGGGTTGTCGGTGGCCACGTCGGAGCGCACGCTGCCCTGTTCGGGCCGCTCGTCGATCTCGACGGCGGCCGCGCGGACCCGGCGCTGCCTCAGCTCGGGCAGCTTCGCGCCGGGCACGCCGCGCTTGATGCCGATGAGGGCGTCCATCAGGCGCAGGCCCTCGAAGGCGTCGCGGGCGTAGCGGACCTCGCCCTGGTAGATCTCGTGCAGGTCCTGCTCGACGTAGGCGCGGGTGAGGGCGGCGCCGCCCAGGATGACCGGGTAGTCGGCGGCCAGACCCCGCTGGTTGAGCTCCTCCAGGTTCTCCTTCATGATCACCGTGGACTTCACCAGCAGACCCGACATGCCGATCACGTCGGCCTTGTGCTCGTCGGCGGCCTCCAGGATCGCGGAGACGGGCTGCTTGATGCCGAGGTTGACGACGTTGTAGCCGTTGTTCGACAGGATGATGTCGACCAGGTTCTTGCCGATGTCGTGGACGTCGCCGCGCACCGTGGCCAGCACGATCGTGCCCTTGCCGGCCTCGTCGGTCTTCTCCATGTGCGGCTCGAGGTGGGCGACCGCGTTCTTCATGACCTCGGCGGACTGGAGCACGAACGGCAGCTGCATCTGCCCGGAGCCGAACAGCTCGCCGACCACCTTCATGCCGTCCAGCAGGGTGTCGTTGACGATGTCGAGGGCCTTGCGCGTCTGCAGCGCCTCGTCGAGATCGGCCTCCAGACCGTTGCGTTCGCCGTCGATGATGCGGCGCTTGAGACGCTCGTCCAGCGGCAGCGCGGCCAGCTCCTCGGCCTTGCCCGCCTTGAGCGACTTCGCCGTCGCGCCCTCGAAGAGCTGCATGAGCTTCTGCAGCGGGTCGTAGCCCTCACGGCGGCGGTCGTAGATCAGGTCGAGGGCGGTCCGCACCTCTTCCTCACTGAACCGGGCGATGGGGAGGATCTTGCTCGCGTGCACGATCGCCGAGTCCAGGCCCGCCTTCACGCACTCGTCGAGGAAGACGGAGTTCAGCAGGATGCGGGCGGCCGGGTTCAGACCGAAGGAGATGTTCGACAGACCGAGGGTGGTCTGCACGTCCGGGTGGCGGCGCTTCAGCTCGCGGATGCCCTCGATCGTGGCCATGCCGTCCTTGCGGGACTCCTCCTGCCCCGTGCAGATCGTGAACGTCAGGCAGTCGACGAGGATGTCCTCCTCGTGAATGCCCCAGTTCCCGGTCAGGTCCGCGATCAGGCGTTCAGCGATCTCGACCTTCTTCTCCGCCGTGCGCGCCTGCCCCTCCTCGTCGATCGTCAGCGCGATCAGCGCCGCGCCGTGCTCCCGCGCCAGCTCGGTCACCCGCGCGAAGCGGGACTCGGGACCGTCGCCGTCCTCGTAGTTCACCGAGTTGATCACCGCACGGCCGCCGAGCTTCTCCAGGCCCGCCCGGATCACGTCCACCTCGGTGGAGTCCAGCACGATCGGCAGCGTGGAGGCGGTCGCGAACCGGCCCGCCAGCTCCTCCATGTCGGCCACGCCGTCCCGGCCGACGTAGTCCACGCACAGGTCGAGCATGTGCGCGCCCTCGCGGATCTGGTCCCGGGCCATCTCCACGCAGTCGTCCCAGCGGCCCTCCAGCATGGCCTCACGGAACTTCTTCGACCCGTTGGCGTTCGTCCGCTCACCGATCGCCAGGTAGGAGGTGTCCTGACGGAACGGCACCGACTGGTACAGCGACGCCGCACCCGGCTCGGGACGGGGGTCGCGCTCCGCGGGGGCCAGGTCCCGCACGCGCTCCACCAGCTGCCGCAGGTGCTCAGGGGTGGTGCCGCAGCAGCCGCCCACCAGCGACAGCCCGTACTCCTGCACGAACGTCTCCTGCGCGTCCGCCAGCTCGGGCGCCGCCAGCGGGTAGTGGGCGCCGTCCTTGGTCAGCTCGGGCAGGCCCGCGTTCGGCATGCACGACAGCGGGACGCGGGAGTGCCGGGCGAGGTAGCGCAGGTGCTCGCTCATCTCGGCGGGGCCGGTCGCGCAGTTCAGGCCGACCATGTCGATGCCGAGCGGCTCCAGCGCGGTCAGGGCCGCGCCGATCTCGGAGCCGAGCAGCATCGTGCCGGTGGTCTCCACCGTGACCGACACGATCAGCGGGACCTCGAGGCCGACGGCCTTCATGGCGCGGCGGGCGGCGATGACGGAGGCCTTGGTCTGCAGCAGGTCCTGGGTGGTCTCCACCAGCAGCGCGTCGGCGCCGCCGGCGAGCAGGCCCTCGGCGTTCTGCTGGTAGGCGTCGCGGATGGCGGCGAAGGTGGTGTGGCCGAGGGTGGGCAGCTTGGTGCCCGGACCCATGGAGCCCAGCACCCAGCGCGGCCGGCCGTCGCGGCCGGTGAACTCGTCCGCCGTCTCGCGGGCGATGCGGGCGCCCGCCTCGGACAGCTCGAGGACGCGCTCGGGGATGTCGTACTCGCCCAAAGCGGTGAGGTTGGCGCCGAACGTGTTGGTCTCCACGCAGTCCACGCCCGCGCCGAAGTACTCGGAATGGACCGACCGGACGATGTCGGGGCGGGTCAGGTTCAGGATCTCGTTGCAGCCCTCGAGGTTCTGGAAGTCCTCGAGAGTCGGGTCCTGGGCCTGGAGCATGGTGCCCATCGCTCCGTCGGCGACCACCACACGGGTGGCCAGGGCCTCACGGAGCGCGGACACGCGGGTCCGGCTGTCGGCGGAAGGGGTCAGCGGCGACGAGGCCATGAAAGGGGCTCCCTCAGGTGCGACGGCTGTCGGCTTTGCGGCTGCCCGGAAAAGCCACCTGTTCGAGCTTCCCCGGCAGGGCGCACGCCGTCAGGGTATCCGGGACCGCTCCCTGGCGTCGGGGGCGTCCACGGGCCGGACGAAGATGGCCGGAGGGCGACGGTCGGGGCGGGGAGAACCCGGCCGATCTTGACCGACCATTAGCGAGAGGTCGGCATCGACCGGTAGTGTTCGGCATTGCCGAACAGCGGCAGCGACGTCGCGAGTCGGCGCTCGTAGGGGACGGAGGCAGTACGGCGATGGCACGGAACATCCAGTCGCTCGAACGGGCGGCAGCGATGCTGCGCCTGCTCGCGGGCGGCGAGCGACGGCTCGGCCTCTCGGACATCGCCTCCTCGCTGGGCCTGGCCAAGGGCACCGCCCACGGCATCCTGCGCACCCTCCAGCAGGAGGGGTTCGTCGAGCAGGACGAGGCGTCCGGCCGCTACCAGCTGGGGGCCGAGCTGCTGCGCCTGGGCACCACCTACCTGGACGTCCACGAGCTGCGGGCCCGCGCCCTGGTGTGGACGGACGACCTGGCCCGCTCCAGCGGCGAGAGCGTCTACCTCGGGGTGCTGCACCAGCAGGGCGTGCTCATCGTGCACCACGTCTTCCGGCCCGACGACAGCCGGCAGGTGCTGGAGATCGGCGCGATGCAGCCGCTGCACTCCACGGCCCTCGGCAAGGTCCTGTCTGCCTACGACCCGGTCGCGCACAGCGAGGCCCTGGAGGCCGACCGCAAGGCGTTCACCGACCGCACGGTGTGCGACGTCGGCGCCTTCGAGCAGATCCTCGACCTCACCCGCGCGCGGGGTTACGCCGCGGACGTGGAGGAGACCTGGGAGGGCGTGGCCTCGCTCGCCGCGCCCATCCACGACCGGCGGCGCATGCCGGTCGGGGCGGTCGGCATCACGGGGGCGGTGGAGCGGCTGCGCAAGGACGGTGAGCTGCGGCCCGAGCTGATCGCGGCGGTGCGGGACTGCGCCCGCGCGGTGTCGCGGGACCTGGGCGCCGGACGCTTCTGAGCGGGCGGGCGCGCACCGGACACGGAACCGCACAGCACCCGGACGCCCCGCGGGCGGGCCGGGGCACAGGCATGCGCGCGGACAGGGACACACCGCCACCGGTCCGCCCCGGCCGCCCCGGCGATCAGTAACGATCGCATTTTCGGCAACCCAGACTCTTGACGCATCTCCGGTGCCGGGCAAGACTCCCGTCCATCGGTCGGCATTGTCGAACACCTACCGGCAATACGCGCTAGAGTGGGACAACGCCAAGGGCCGGCAACGCTCTCACCCCTGAGGGCGCCCATCCCCGGAGGGACCCGGGGGTCGGCACCCTGGACGAAGGACAAAGGAGTCGCGGGTGTCCAGCTCCGACATCTTCATCGGCGAGACCATAGGGACCGCCATACTCATCCTGCTCGGCGGCGGTGTGTGCGCCGCCGTGACGCTCAAGGCCTCCAAGGCCCGTAACGCCGGCTGGCTCGCCATCGCCTTCGGCTGGGGCTTCGCCGTCATGACGGCGGTCTACATATCGGGCCCGCTCTCCGGCGCCCACCTGAATCCGGCCGTGACCCTGGCGCTCGCCATCAAGGACGGCGCGTGGGCGGACGTCCCGAACTACTTCGCCGCGCAGATGCTCGGCGCGATGATCGGCGCCACGCTGGTGTGGCTCGCCTACTACGGCCAGTTCCAGGCCCACCTCACCGACAAGGAGATCGTCGGCGGGCCGGGCGCCCAGACGACCGCCGCCAAGGCCGTCGAGGCCCAGGAGAAGGGCGCGGGCCCGGTGCTCGGCGTCTTCTCCACCGGCCCGGAGATCCGTCACACGGTGCAGAACCTCACCACGGAGATCATCGGCACCTTCGTGCTGCTGCTCGCCATCCTCACCCAGGGCCTGAACGACGCGGGCGACGGCCTCGGCGTGCTCGGCGGCCTGATCACGGCGCTCGTGGTGGTCTCGATCGGCCTGTCGCTGGGCGGCCCGACCGGTTACGCCATCAACCCCGCCCGCGACCTCGGCCCCCGTATCGTCCACGCCCTGCTGCCGCTGCCCAACAAGGGCGGCTCCGACTGGTCGTACGCCTGGGTCCCGGTGGCCGGTCCGCTGATCGGCGGCGCCCTCGCGGCCGGCGTCTACAACATCGCCTTCGCATAGGTGACCCAATCGCCTTTCCCCGCGATCGTTGTAGAAGCGCCGTACTCCCTGCCCCGTAACCAAGGAACTCCCAGGAGCACACCGTGACCGACGCCCACACCGCCGGCCCGTTCATCGCCGCCATCGACCAGGGCACCACCTCCTCCCGCTGCATCGTCTTCGACCGCGACGGGCGCATCGTCTCCGTCGACCAGAAGGAGCACGAGCAGATCTTCCCCAAGCCCGGCTGGGTGGAGCACGACGCCACCGAGATCTGGGCCAACGTCCAGGAGGTGGTCGCCGGCGCCGTCGCCAAGGCCGGCATCACCCGGGACGACATCAAGGCCATCGGCATCACCAACCAGCGCGAGACCACCGTGCTGTGGGACAGGAACACCGGCGAGCCCGTCCACAACGCCATCGTCTGGCAGGACACCCGCACCGACGCCCTGTGCAAGGAACTCGGCCGCAACGTCGGCCAGGACCGCTTCCGCCGCGAGACCGGCCTGCCCCTGGCCTCCTACTTCGCCGGTCCCAAGGCGCGCTGGCTGCTCGACAACGTCGAGGGGCTGAAGGAGCGCGCGGAGGCGGGCGACATTCTTTTCGGCACCATGGACACATGGGTCATCTGGAACCTCACGGGCGGAGTGGACGGCGGCCGGCACGTCACCGACGTGACCAATGCCTCCCGCACCATGCTGATGAACCTGCACACCATGCAGTGGGACCAGCGGATCGCCGAGTCGATCGGCGTCCCGACCCCGATGCTGCCGGAGATCCGCTCCTCCGCCGAGGTGTACGGCGAGATCAAGGGCGGCAAGCTGGGCGAGTTGCTCGGCGGCATCCCGGTGGCCTCCGCCCTGGGCGACCAGCAGGCGGCGCTGTTCGGCCAGACCTGCTTCGCCGAGGGCGAGACCAAGTCGACGTACGGCACCGGCACCTTCATGGTGATGAACACCGGCGACAAGCTCATCAACTCCTACAGCGGCCTGCTGACCACGGTCGGCTACCAGATCGGCGACCAGAAGCCGGTCTACGCCCTGGAGGGCTCGATCGCCGTCACCGGTTCGCTGGTGCAGTGGATGCGCGACCAGATGGGCCTGATCTCCACCGCCGCCGAGATCGAGACCCTGGCGCTGTCCGTCGAGGACAACGGCGGCGCCTACTTCGTGCCGGCCTTCTCCGGCCTGTTCGCCCCGTACTGGCGCTCCGACGCACGCGGTGTGATCGCCGGCCTCACCCGGTACGTGACCAAGGCGCACCTCGCGCGCGCCGTCCTGGAGGCCACCGCCTGGCAGACGCGGGAGATCGCCGACGCCATGACGAAGGACTCCGGCGTGGAGCTCACCGCCCTCAAGGTCGACGGCGGCATGACCTCCAACAACCTGCTGATGCAGACCCTCGCCGACTTCGTGGACGCCCCCGTGGTGCGCCCGATGGTCGCCGAGACCACCTGCCTCGGCGCCGCCTACGCCGCCGGCCTGGCCGTCGGCTTCTGGAACAGCACCGACGACCTGCGCGCCAACTGGCGGCGGGCCGCCGAGTGGACCCCCCGCATGGACGCGGACACCCGCGACCGTGAGTACAAGAGCTGGCTCAAGGCCGTCGAGCGGACCATGGGCTGGCTCGAGGACGAGGAGTAGAACCGCCATGACCACCCAAGCCACCCAGCAGTCCGTGCCTGCCCTGGGGACGCACCCGGCGTCCGGCCCGAACCCGAGCCGCGCCGAGACCCGGGAGCAGCTCTCCAAGGCGTCGTACGACCTTCTCGTCATCGGCGGCGGCATCCTGGGCATCTCCACCGCCTGGCACGCCGCGCAGTCCGGTCTCAGGGTGGCTCTGGTGGACGCCGGCGACTTCGCCGGGGCCACCTCCTCCGCCTCGTCCAAGCTGCTCCACGGCGGTCTGCGCTACCTGCAGACCGGTGCGGTGAAGCTGGTGGCGGAGAACCACTTCGAGCGCCGTGCGGTCTCCCGCCAGGTGGCCCCCCACCTGGCGAACCCGCTCACGTTCTACCTCCCCGTGTACAAGGGCGGGCCGCACGGCGCGGCGAAGCTCGGGGCCGGCGTGTTCGCCTACTCGGCGCTGTCGGCCTTCGGTGACGGCGTCGGCCACCTGCTGTCGCCGGCGAAGGCCGCGCAGGACGTGCCGGAGCTGCGCACCGAGAACCTGAAGGCCGTGGCCGTGTACGGCGACGACCAGATGAACGACGCGCGCATGGCGCTGATGACGGTCCGCGCGGCGGCCGATTCGGGCGCGGTCGTCCTCAACCACGCCGAGGTGACGGGCCTGCGCTTCACCAAGGGCCGGGTCACCGGCGCCGAGCTGCGCGACCGGCTCTCCGGCGAGGAGTTCGGCGTCAACGCCCGGCTGGTGCTGAACGCCACCGGCCCGTGGGTGGACCACCTGCGGCGCATGGAGGACCCGGACGCCGCCCCGTCGATCCGGCTGTCGAAGGGCGCGCACCTGGTCCTGAAGCGGACCTCCCCGTGGAAGGCGGCGCTGGCCACGCCGATCGACAAGTACCGGATCACCTTCGCCCTCCCCTGGGAGGACATGCTGCTGCTCGGCACCACCGACGAGGAGTACGAGGGCGACCCGGCGGACGTCGCGGTCGACGAGAAGGACGTCGCGCAGATACTCGACGAGGCCGCGTTCTCCATCCGCGACCAGCAGCTCGACCGCGACCTGATCACGTACTCCTTCGCCGGTCTGCGGGTGCTGCCGGGCGGCCCCGGCGACACGGCCAAGGCCAAGCGGGAGACGGTGGTCACCGAGGGCCGGGGCGGGATGCTGTCCGTCGCCGGCGGCAAGTGGACCACGTTCCGCCACATCGGCCGCACGGTGATGCGCAAGCTGCAGGAGCTGCCCGGCCACCCGCTGGGCGAGGACTTCGAGCCGGTCGGCGCGCTGCCGAAGAAGGTGCCGCTGCCGGGCGTGGCCAACCCGCGTGCCGTCGCCCACCGCCTGCTGGTGGACGGCCCGGCACCCGGTCCGCGCATGGCGGCGGACACCGCCCGGCACCTGGCCACCCACTACGGGTCGCTGGCGTTCGACATCGCCCGGCTGGCGAACGAGGACCCGGCGCTGGCCCGCCGGATCCACCCGGACGCCCCGGAGATCTGGGCGCAGGTCGTGTGGGCCCGGGACCACGAGTGGGCCGAGACGGTGGACGACGTGCTGCGCCGCCGGACCACGCTGACGATCCGCGGCCTGGCCACGGACGAGGTCCGGGCGGACGTGCAGGAGCTGCTCGGCAAGAAGTGACCGTGCCCGCGCCGGCTCAGCCCGCGTGAGGCGAGGGGGGGGCGGTCCCGCGTCGGCGGGGCCGCCCCTCGCCGCGTTCCGCGGTCCGCCGTACGGGTGTTTCCCGGGGCGGTGCGGGGCAGTGATGGGGCACTCCCCTTGTACGGGGAGCTGCGGGCGCCCCCGTGGGCACGCCGTAAGGTTGGTGCGTACATGAGGGCACGTCGGAAGGAGGCGCTGGGTGATCGAGCTCGAGGGGGTTCCCGAGCTGATCGACCCGGTCATGGTGGCCGCGTTCGAGGGCTGGAACGACGCCGGTGACGCCGCCTCCACCGCGGTCGCGCATCTGGACAGGGAGTGGAAGGGCGAGGTGTTCGCGGCGCTCGACGCCGAGGACTACTACGACTTCCAGGTCAACCGCCCCACGGTGTTCATGGAGAACGGCGTGCGGAAGATCACCTGGCCGACGACGCGGCTGTCGGTGGTGCGGGTGGGCGGCGAGAAACCGCGCGACCTGGTACTGGTGCGCGGCATCGAACCGTCCATGCGCTGGCGCTCGTTCTGCAACGAGATCCTCGGCTTCGCGCACGAGCTGGGCGTGGAGCTGGTGGTGGTGCTGGGCGCGCTGCTCGGTGACACCCCGCACACCCGTCCGGTCCCGATCAGCGGGACCACGTCCGACCCGGACCTGGCCCGCCGCATGGATCTCGAGGAGACCAAGTACGAGGGGCCGACGGGCATCGTCGGCATCCTCCAGGAGGCGTGCACGCACGCGGGCGTCCCCGCGGTGTCGCTGTGGGCGGCGGTCCCGCACTACGTGTCGCAGCCGCCCAACCCGAAGGCCACGCTGGCCCTGTTGAACCGGCTCGAGGACCTGATCGACGTGCGGATCCCGCTGGGCGAGCTGCCCGAGGACGCGCGTGCCTGGCAGGTGGGCGTGGACCAGCTGGCCGCGGAGGACAGCGAGGTCGCCGAGTACGTGCAGACGCTGGAGGAGGCACGGGACACCGCCGAGCTGCCGGAGGCGTCCGGCGAGGCCATCGCCCGCGAGTTCGAGCGGTATCTGCGGCGTCGTGACGGTGCGTCGGGTCCGCCCGGCGGACACGCCACCGCCGAGGGTCCGGACGGGCCGCCCTACCGGCGCGACGGGCCGGGCGGCCGGTCCCGTCCGCCGAAGCCGCCCCGGCAGGAGACCGACACCGATCAGGACGGCGACGAGTCGTCGGAGGACTGACGGCCGGCACGAAGGGGGCGCCCCGGGACGGGGCGCCCCCTTCGTGCCGTCTCGTGCCGGCCCGGCCCTAGAGCGCGACGCCGAGCAGGGCGTCCACGGCGCGGGAGACCACACCGGGCGCGCCCGCGTCGGTGCCGCCTCTCTGCTCCTGGAGGACGGTCCAGCGGTCGACGGCGGCGAGCGCGGACGGTGCGTTCAGGTCGTCCGCGAGGGCGTCGCGGATCTCCTCGACGAGCGCCTCGGCGGGCGGACCGTCGGGGCGGGAGACCGCGGCGCGCCAGTGGGCGAGGCGGGTCACGGCGTCCTGGAGGACCCGGTCGGTCCACTCCCAGTCGGAGCGGTAGTGGTGGGCCAGCAGCGCCAGCCGGATCGCCGCCGGGTCCACGCCGTCGCGCCGCAGCCGGGACACGAAGACCAGATTGCCCTTGGACTTGGACATCTTCTCGCCGTCCAGGGCGACCATGCCGGCGTGCACATAGGCCTTGGCCATCGGGTGCTCGCCGGTGAGCACCTGGGCGTGCGAGGCGCCCATCTCATGGTGCGGGAAGACCAGGTCGGAGCCGCCGCCCTGGATGTCGAAGGTCATGCCCAGGTGGTCGAGGGCGATGGCCACGCACTCGATGTGCCAGCCGGGGCGGCCCCGGCCGAGCGAACCGCCGTCCCAGCTCGGCTCGCCCTCGCGGGCGGCCATCCAGAGCATCGGGTCGACGGGGTTCTTCTTGCCCGGGCGGTCCGGGTCGCCGCCGCGTTCGGCGGACAGCAGTCGCATGGCGGCGGCGTCCAGGTGCGAGACCTGGCCGAAGTGCGGGTCGGACTCGACGGAGAAGTAGATGTCGCCGTCGATCTCGTAGGTGGCGCCGAGCTCACGGAGCCGCTCGACGATCGGGACGATGCCGGGTATGGCCTCGACCGCGCCTACGTACTGCCGGGGCGGCAGCATCCGCAGGGCCGTCATGTCCTCGCGGAACAGGGCGGTCTCGCGCTCGGCGAGCGCGGTCCAGTCGACGCCGTCGCGCTCGGCCCGCTCCAGCAGCGGGTCGTCGACGTCGGTGACGTTCTGGACGTAGTGAACCTGCCGCTTGTTGTCGAGCCACACGCGCTGCACCAGGTCGAACGCGTTGTAGGTCGCCGCGTGTCCGATGTGGGTGGCGTCGTAGGGCGTGATGCCGCAGACGTAGAGACGGGCGACGGGACCGGGGTCGAGGGTGACCGGACCGCCGGTCGCGGTGTCGTGGATCCTCAGGTCGCGGCCCTGACCGGGCAGGGCGGGGACTTCGGAAGCGGGCCAGGCATGCATGTCACGAGCCTAACCGGACCCGAGTTCCGGATACGAACCGGAACGGGCCGTATGGCCGGGAGGGCGTTCTTGCGCGTGGCCGCGCCGTGTGCCGCACCGGCCACGCGCCCGGGTCAGACGGGGGGCCAGGGGATCGCCGGCCAGCCGGTGCCCGGTTCCGGGTGGGTGCCGGTGGTGAGCAGGGACTGCACGCGGGCGCGGGTCGCGTCGATCTCCGCGGGCGTGATCAGCGGGGTCAGGGCCGCGGTGAGGGGGCCGGAGGCGGCGAGGGCGTCCCGGAGGGTCTTGAGGACGTCCAGGGCCTCCCCGGGCAGCGGCTCCCCCGCCCAGCCCCACAGCAGCGTGCGCAGCTTGTTCTCGGTGTTGAAGGTGACCCCGTGGTCGATGCCGTAGAGCCGGCCGTCCGCCGTGGGCAGCAGGTGCCCGCCCTTGCGGTCGGCGTTGTTGATCACCGCGTCCAGCACGGAGAGGCGGCGCAGGCGGTCGTCGTCGGCGTGCACCAGCAGCGCGGTGCGGCCCTCGCCGACCTCGGCGGACCCGATCGCCTTCCAGCCCGGCTCGGGCTCCTCGCCGTCCACCAGGGCGAGCAGTTCGGCTCCGGGCGCGGTCTCGATCCACAGCTGGCACATGCCCTCGCCGTAGGGGCCGTCGCGCAGCACGGTGGGCGGCACGAGGTCCCAGCCGGTCGCCCGGGACACCTCGTACGCGGCCGCCTCGCGGCCGGCCAGGGTGCCGTCGGGGAAGTCCCACAGCGGCCGCTCCCCCGCGACCGGCTTGTAGACGCAGGCGGCTTCCCGGCCCTCGTGCGCGACGGTGCAGTACAGCGCGGCGTTCGACGCCTCACGGAGGCGTCCGCGCACGGTCAGCTCGCCGCGGGCGAGCAGTTCGGCCGCGGCCGGGTCGGTGGCGGTCACGCTCCGCGGCGGTATCCGTTCTGGCGCGGACATACGTGTCCTTCCGGGTCGAGCGGGAGACTGCACAGCGGGCACGGCGGGCGGCCCGCGTTGACGACGTCCAGGGCGCGCTTGGCGAAGGCCCGCGCCTGCGCCCCGGTGAGCCGGACGCGCAGCATCGGCGGGCCGTTCTCCTCGTCCTGGAGCAGCCGCTCCTCCGCCTCGGCGAGGTCCTCGTCGGAGTCGGCGTCCAGTTCGACGAGCGCCTGCGCCTCCACGATCATGCGCTGCTCCTCGCCGTCCCAGGCGAGCGCCATGGTGCCGACGCGGAACTCCTCCTCCACGGGGGTGTCCAGCGGGGCCGTGTCGGTGATCTCGGCCGGCGCCATCGCGGGCACCGCCGCGCTGCCACCGCTGCGGCGCACCACCTCGTCGAGCAGTTCGTCCATCCGCTCGGCGAGCGCCGCGACCTGGGTCTTCTCCAGGGCCACGCTGGTCACCCGGGAGCCGGCGGAGGCCTGGAGGAAGAACGTACGGCGCCCTGGCAGTCCGACCGTGCCGGCCACGAAACGTTCCGGTTGGTCGTAGAGGAACACCTGACGGGACACGTCCTGTCTCCATGGGAAGTCGGGGAACGGGCGGTGGGTGGATCGGAACGCAACGGTGCGGTCGCTTCACCCTACTGCGGGGAACGATCACGGTGCGCCCGCGTCGCCCCCCACCGTGGCGTCGCCGGCGGGCGGCTCCTCGCGCGGCGCCAGGGACGCGAAGTCGCCGGTGTCGCCGAGCCGGAGCAGAAAGGGGCGCAGCCGGGTGTAACGGATCGCGGTGATGGAACACGGTTCCACGGAGATCCGCTGGAAGAGGTCGAGATGAAGTCCGAGGGCGTCCGCCACCAGAGACTTGATGATGTCGCCGTGCGAGCACATCAGGTACACGGCGTCGGGTCCGTGGTCGCGCTCCACGCGCGCGTTCCATTCGCGCACCGCTTCGGCGGCGCGCGCCTGCATGGCGCGCAGGGACTCCCCGCCGGGGAAGGCCGCGGCCGACGGGTGCGCCTGTACGACCTCCATGAGCGGCTCGTCCTTGAGTTCGGCGAGCTTGCGTCCGGTCCAGTCGCCGTAGTGGCACTCGCCGATGCGCTCGTCGATGTGGTGGGTGAGGCCGGGGCGGGCCCGGAGCAGCGGTGCGACGGTCTCCCGGCAGCGGTCGAGCGGGCTGGTGACGACCTCGGCCGGCGTCAGCGGGGCGAGCCGCCCGGGCAGGGCGGCGGCCTGCGCGGTCCCGCGGTCGTCGAGGTGCACGCCGGGCGTCCAGCCGGCGAGCAGTCCCTCGGTGTTGGCGGTGGAGCGTCCGTGCCGGACCAGGAGCAACGTGGGCATGCCGCCCAGGGTAGGCGTACGGCCGCCCGGGGGAACCGGGACGGGAACACGACGGCGGGACGGGAACGGGACGGCGGACCGGCTGCCGGGACGGGAGGACATGCTTCGTGATCGTCGACTGTGGCGTCTACCGGGAGGGGCACCGGTCGGAGGGCCCCCAGGACTTCTCCGACGCGCTGGACGAGGCGCGGTCGGCGGGAGGCTTCGTCTGGATCGGGCTGCACGAGCCGACGGCCGAGGAGTTCGACCTGGTCACGCGGGAGTTCGGGCTGCACCCGCTGGCGGTGGAGGACGCCCTCAAGGCCCATCAGCGGCCCAAGCTGGAGGTGTACGACGACTCGGTCTTCGTCGTCCTCAAGCCGGTGGTGTACGAGCCGGACAGCGACGCCGTCTCCTCCGGCGAGATCATGATCTTCCTCGGCGACTCGTTCGCGGTGAGCGTACGGCACGGCGAGGGCGCCCCGCTGGCCGCGGTGCGGGACCGGCTGGAGCGGGAGCCGGAGCTGCAGCGGGAGGGGGCGACGTCGGTGCTGTACGCGGTCGCCGACGCCGTGGTCGACCACTACCTGGAGGTGGCGACCGAGCTGCAGACGGACCTGGAGGAGCTGGAGACGCAGGTCTTCACCCCCGACGCGGGCGACTCGCGGCACACCGCGTCCCGGATCTACGGGTTCAAGCGGCAGATCCTGGAGTTCCGCCGGGCGACGGTGCCGCTGACCGCGCCCATGGCCCGGCTCGCCGGGACCGGCGCGTCGGGGCCGGCGGTGCCGTTCGTGGAGGAGGGGGCGCGGCCGTACTTCCGCGACGTCCACGACCACCTCACGCGCGTCAACGAGTCGGTGGAGGGTCTGGACCGGCTGGTGTCGGACGTGCTGTCGGCGCACCTGGCGCAGGTCGGCGTGCAGCAGAACGACGACATGCGCAAGATCTCCGCGTGGGCGGCGATGGCCGTGGTCCCCACGATGATCGCGGGAATCTACGGCATGAACTTCGAGCACATGCCCGAGCTGCGGTGGACGTGGTCGTACCCGGTGGTGATCGCGGCGATGGCCGCGCTGGAGGTGGCGCTGTTCGGCACGTTCAAACGCCGGGGCTGGCTGTAGCCGGCGGGGCGGTCAGGCCGCTTCGGGTTCCGGGGTCGCGGGGCCGCCCAGCGCGTTGCGCCGCTCGGGCATTCGCAGCGAGACCATCCGGCGCCAGCCGCCGAGGCGTTCGTACAGGTGGACGGCGTGGATGCCGGCCGCGAGGAGCGCCGCCCTGGGCTTCGGCCAGCCGAGGATGCGGCCCATGTGGGCCATCACGGCGAGGCTGACGTCGCGGTGGACGCGGATCTCGGCGAGCGCGCACGTGCGCAGGGCGCGCTGGATGGCGCGGCCGTGTCCGGCGCGGGCGAGGCGCAGCAGTTCCTCGTGGCAGTAGGCGAGGTGGTTGTCCTCGTCCTCGGAGATCATCTTCACCGCGCGGCCCAGGTCGGGGTGGTCGGCGAAGTGTTTGCGCAGCAGCTTCATCTGCTCGGAGGCGCGCTGCTCGGTGACCCGGCTGTGGGCGAGGTAGGTGACGATGTCCTGGACGGTGAGCGGCTCGTCGCGCTTGAGCTTGTCGTGGGCCAGGCCGATGCCGGTGCGCTCCAGCAGCATCGTGTAGTCGGTCTCCGGGGGCACCGGGACGGGCTCCAGGCCGCGCTTCCTCAGCAGGGCGTCGAAGATCCGGCCGTGCTTGTCCTCGTCGGCGCCGTGGCGGGTGATCCTGGGGGCGAGGTCGCGCTGGGTGTCGGGCACGAGCGCCGCGATGCGGGCGTTCTCCCAGCCGCCCTGGGACTCCCCGCTCGCGGCGATCGAGCAGAACAGCGCGAAGGACTCGTCGTGGCCGAGGATCTCCTGGAACAGGCTCTTCGCCGACAGCATGGGGCCCACCTCTCCGCGGCGTCCGCCGTTGCGCGGTCCGCATGTCCACAGCTCGCAAAGAAGCAGTCAAGTGCGACGGCGGGGGCGCGGCAACAGGTGGGGCGGGCGACTCCGCCGGTCGGCGTACGTGCCGGGCGCCGGGAGGGCGGGGGCGGGCACACGGCGAGGCGGGCGATCCGGGGCGCGCAGGCGCGTGACCCCCGGGGGCCGGGGGGCGTTGTCGTGGGTGACGGCCGCGGCGGGGTCGACCCCCGAGCCCCCACCACGGCCGCGGGACCTGGCCGCCGCCGCGGGGGACGCGGCGGCGGCCGGACGGATCAGGCCAGGCCCGCGCGCTCCAGGGCCTCGACGCCGGCGCGCAGCGAGGCCAGCCGCTCGTCGAGGGTGAAGCCGGCCGGGGCGAGGGTGAGGGTGGTGACCCCGGCGGCCGCGTAGGCCTTCATGCGGTCGGCGATGCGGTCGACCGAGCCGAGCAGGGTGGTGCTGTCGATCAGGTCGTGCGGGACGGCGGCGGCCGCGCCCTGCTTGTCGCCGGACAGGTACTTGTCCTGGATCTCGGCGGCCTCCCGCTCGTAGCCCATCCGCTGGGCGAGCTGGTTGTAGAAGTTCTGCTTGCGGCTGCCCATGCCGCCGACGTACAGCGCCGTGTAGGGGCGGAAGGTGTCGGCGAGGGTGGCCACGTCCTTGTCGTCGCCCACGGCGAGCGGGACGGTCGGGCAGATGTCGAAGCCCTCGAGGGTCCTGCCGGCCTTCTCGCGGCCCGCGCGCAGATGGCGGACGGCGGTCTCCTCCAGGTGGTCGGCGGAGGGGAAGATCAGCAGGGCGCCGTCGGCGATCTCACCGGTCTGCTCGAGGTTCTTCGGGCCGATCGCGGCGATGTACAGCGGGATGTGCTCGCGCTGCGGGTGCACGGTGAGCTTGAGGGGCTTGCCCGGGCCGCCGGGGAGGGGCAGGGTCCAGTGCTCGCCCTCGAAGGACAGGCGCTCGCGGGTCATCGCCTTGCGGATGATCTCGACGTACTCGCGGGTGCGGGCGAGCGGCTTGTCGAACTTGACGCCGTACCACCCCTCGGAGACCTGGGGGCCGGAGACGCCCAGACCCAGGCGGAAGCGGCCCTCGGACAGCGAGTCGAGGGTGGCCGCGGTCATCGCGGTCATGGCCGGCTGGCGGGCCGGGATCTGGAAGATGGCGGAGCCGACGTCGATGCGCTCGGTGCGGGCGGCGACATAGGCGAGGACGGTGGCGGCGTCGGAGCCGTAGGCCTCGGCGGCCCAGCAGACCGCGTAGCCGAGGCGGTCCGCCTCCTGGGCCACGGCGAGGTTGTCCGCGTCCATTCCGGCGCCCCAGTAGCCGAGGTTGATCCCTAGCTGCATGGCCGTCTCCCCTTACCGATCAGTAACGTGACTTGCGCAGACCTTATACCTCCGCGCCCGCGAGAGAGGGGCGCGCGGGGCCCGCGGTGCGGGCCCGGCCGGCCGCCGGCGCCGTCGCGCGACGCCCGGAGGACGGTTGTCCACAGGTCCCCGTGCGCACAGCTCCGGCCAGTAATCTCGGCGTTCATGGAGCAGAGGCATCTCGGCCGTACCGGCCTGCGTGTGTCCCGGATCGGGCTCGGGACCCTCACCTGGGGCCGTGACACCGACGAGCACGACGCGGCGGAGCTCTTGAAGACGTTCTGGGACGCGGGCGGGACGCTGGTCGACACGGCGGACGTGTACGGCGACGGGGAGGCCGAGTACCTGCTCGGACGGCTGATGGACGGGCTGGTGCCGCGCCGGGACCTGGTGATCTCGACGAAGGCCGGCAGCGTGCCCGGCCCGGACCGCCGGTTCGACGGCTCACGCGGCCATCTGCTGTCCGCCCTGGACGCCTCCCTGACCCGCCTCGGCACCGATCACGTCGACGTCTGGCACGTCCACGCCTACGACCCGGCCACGCCGCTGGAGGAGACGCTCCAGGCGCTGGACATCGCTGTCGCCAGCGGCCGGACGCGGTACGCGGGCGTGTCCAACTTCTGCGGCTGGCAGCTCGCCAAGGCCGCGACCTGGCAGCTCGCCGCGCCGGGCGCGCGCACCCGGCTGGCGAGCACCCAGATGGAGTACTCACTGCTGCAGCGCGGGGTGGAGCGGGAGGTGCTGCCCGCCGCGATCGACCTCGGGATCGGCATGCTGCCGTCCTCCCCGCTCGGGCGGGGCGTCCTCACCGGCAAGTACCGCGGGGACGCCACGCCGGCGGGATCGCGCGGCGCCTCGGAGCATCTCGCGCCGTTCGTCGCCCCGTACCTGGACGACACGGCGAGCCGGATCGTGGACGCGGTGACGACCGCGGCGGACGGGCTCGCGGTGACCGCGCTCCAGGTGGCGCTGGCCTGGGTCCGCGACCGGCCCGGGGTGACCGCGCCGATCGTCGGCGCGCGCACGGCGCAGCAGCTCACGGCGGCGTTGTCAGTGGAGGCGCTTAGTCTGCCTGATGAGATCTGCCGGGCGCTCGACGACGTGTCGGCTCCCGTGCACCGCTATCCCGATCACGACTGGAGCACGCTGTGAGCACGCCCGAGACCCCTGAGGAGCCGAGGAGCGCGGACGACGGCACGCCCGCCGAGGGCGCGCAGGTGTCCGAGGCCGAGGCGGAGCTGACCGCGCAGCGTCTGGAGCGGGAACGGATCGAGCGGCGCAAGGCGGAGCGGCAGGGCCCGATCGAGGCGGGCGCCAAGCTGAGCGGCACGGCGGCCGAACTGCTCGCCGCCGTGCGGGCCGTGGAGAGCGGTGAGAAACCGCCGGCCACCGTGTCCGAGGAGGTGCGGCCCGCCCCGCGGCGTCCCGCGCCCGAGCCGGTGCGGCGGGCCCCGGTGGTTCCCGAGGGGCCGGCCGCACCGGCCGAGGGCACCCTGGGCGAGGTGCGGGAGGTGCTGACGCGGGGCGGTGCGCCCGCCGCGCTCGCCGTGCCGGCCGCCGCGGCCCTGGGCGAGGACGCGGCGGGCGTGCTGCGGGAGGACCCCTGGCAGCTCCTGCGCGTGCCGGGCGTACGGCCCGAGCAGGCGGACGGGTTCGCCCGCGCGCTGCTCGGCGGGGAGGCCGGGCCGGGCGACGGGCGGCGGGGCCGCGCGGTCACCGTCTGGCTGCTGGAGCAGGCCGCGCCGGCCGGGCACACGGTGCTGGAGATGGCCGCGCTGACCGAGGCGCTGGGCCGCCAGGGCGTGCCCGAACCCGAGGACGCGGTGCGCGACGCCATCGCCGAGGGGGACGTCCTCGTGTTCCAGGACGCCCTCGGTGAGGCCGGCGAGGAGGGCGAGGACGGCGAGCAGCCGGTCCGTGTCCTGGTCGGGCTGGAGCGCTGCGCCCTGGCCGAGGAGAGCCTCGCCGACGGACTGGCCCGGCTGGTCAACGCGGTGCCCGAGCAGGACGGGACGGCCGAGGAGTGGGAGCGGGCGGCCGCCGCGGCGGGGGGCTCGGCGGGCGACCTGATCCGCGCGGCCGCGCGGCACGGACTGGTGCTGCACACCGGCGGGGAGGCCGCGCTGGCCGAGCCGGCGGCGCTGCTGGACGTGGCGCACGGCATGGGGCTGCGCGCCTGGGCCGTCACGCACAGCCCCGTCGGGCGCGAGCGGTTCGCGGCGCGCGTCGACGGCCCGGGGGTCGCCACGGTCGCCGGGCTGCTGTCCGGCGCCGAGGGTCCGGGACGGGACGCGGAGGGCGCGCTGGCCGTGGACCTGCTGGTGGTACTGGACGCGCCGCAGCTGGACGTGGAGGCCGCCGCGCTGCTCACGGAGTCGCTGCCGGACGGGGCGCGGCTCGTGCTGTCCGGCGACCCCGCGGTGCTCTGGTCGGTCGGCCCCGGACGGGTCTTCGCGGACCTGCTGGCGGTGCGGGCCTGCCCGCAGATCGCCTCCCGGCGGCCGGACCCGGGGCCGCTGGGTGAGCTGGTCTCGGGGATCGGCGTCGGCGAGCTGCTCCAGGTGGAGGCCCCCGGCAAGGAGGTCGTCGTCGTACCCGTGCGGGACGCGGGCGAGGCGGTGCACCGGACCGTGCAGCTGGTGGTGGACTCGGTGCCGCGCGCCATCGGGGTGCCCGCCGAGGAGACGCAGGTGATCACCCCGGGCCACGGCGGCGCGGTCGGCACGCGCGTGCTGAACGCGGCGCTGAAGGAGCGGCTGAATCCGGGTCCGGGCCGCTTCGCGGGCTTCGACCCCGGCGACCGGGTGGCGTACTCCCCCGCCCCGGGGCGCACCCTGCCGGGCCGCGTGCTCGGAGCGGACGGCGAGGGCCTGCGCCTGGAGTGCGCGGGCGAGCAGGTCGTGGTGCCGAGGGACCGCGTGGAGCAGTCGGTCCGGCACGGCTGGGCGCTGACCGCGCACCAGGCGGTGGGCTGCCGCTGGCCGGCGGCGGTCGTGGTCCTCCCCGGCGACGCGGTCCCCGCCCTGAGCCGCCCCTGGGTCTACACGGCCTTCAGCCGCGCCGACCGCCACCTGTCGGTGGTCCACGGAGTGGACCAGGCCCTCCCGCGAGCGGTCGCCGAGGTCCCGGCGAAGCCGCGCACGACCCGGCTGCCGGTGCTGTTGGCACCGCAGTTGCCTGCGGGGGGCGAGTGAGGGGCGGGGGCCCCGCTCCGAGGCGTCCTTGAGCTGCACGGGGCGCCGTGGGCGCACCGTGCGCGGTGGCCGGGGTGCGGCGTCGCCGCACGTGGCGTGCCGTTGACGGGGACGTCCGGTGTCGTGGTGACCGCGGTGGGGCACCGCCGGGCCGCGTGCGACGGCGGCGGCACCCGGGGAGGGTGTCGCCGCCGTCGCCGTGAGGTCAGCGGTCCGCGTCCAGCGGCTCCAGGTCCTCGTCCGCGTGGGGGTCCAGGACGACCTCCAGGTCGTCGTCCTCGTCGTCCCCGTCGTCGTCGAAGACGGCGCTGACGTCGAAGCGGCACACCACGGTCTCGGGATCCACCTGGTCGAAGGGCGCCTCGAGCCATTCGCCGGGGTCCGGGATCTCGTCCGATGCCGTCACCCAGAGCGTGGAGTCGCCCTCCTCCAGGCCGAACTCCTTGTGCCGGGAGGCGATCTCGTCCGGCTCGTACTCGCCGAACAGCAGGCCCAGCGCGCCGTGGACGGTGCTGAAAACCTCCGCGCTCCCGTCGTCCGCCTCCTCGATCCGCTGGGCGTGCGCGAGCAGCCGCTGCGGCTCGACGACGGCGTAGTCACGGCGGATCAGCACGCTGAGGGCGTTCGGTTCCTCGGGGCCGGCGTAGGGCGGCAGGGCCTCCTCGGAACCGGGGATCTCGAAGGGCGTGACCTCGTCGTAGCGGTCGTAGAGCAGTTCGTCGTACGTCTCCGCGGCCGCGGCCAGCTGGTTGAAGGCCTCGTAGACGGCCGGGTCGTCGTCCCCGGACCGGCTCTCGACCGCGGCCAGGTGGCGGTCGAGCGCGGTCTTCACCGCCTCGGCGGCGGCGCGTACCTCGGCAGCAGTGGGCTGCGCAGCATCAGACATAGTGCAGACGCTATCCGTACCGGGGCCCGGCCCGCACAATAGATGCGATGCCGGAATACGAATTTGTCGACGTGTACGTGCCTCGCGGGGTCTCCCGCAAGGAGACGGCGCGTCTGCTGACGGACCATGCCGAGTACGGTCACTGGGAGTTGTACCGCCTGACGCTGATGCGTGACGGCAGCCGCAGAGTGCGGCTGCGGCGGCGGATCATCCGCCAGGTGCGCGCCACCTGGTGAGCCGGTCGCGCCCGACCCGAGTCACCAGGCGGAGCGGACCCCGCGTCGGCCGCGGGGTCCGCTCCGTGTGTCCGAGATCACACCGCGGCGCGCGCCCTGCGGTACAGGATGCCGCCGGCGAGCAGCGCACCGGCACCGGCCGGCAGCACGAGGCCCAGCGGCAGCTCGCTGCCGGTCTCGGCGAGCTCCCCTTCGGCCTGCGGGCCGGAGTGGGGGCCCGGCTGGTTGCCGGTGGACGGGGTGTCCGGGGTGGCGGGCGTGTCCGGGGTGGCGGGCTCGTCCGGGTTCCCCGGCTCATCGGGAGTGCCGGGCTCACCCGGGTCGCCGGGGTCACCGGGGTCACCGGGCTCACCCGGATTGCCGGGGTTCCCCGGCTCCCCGCCGTCGCCCTCCGTGTTGGCGCAGCCGTTGCCGGCCGCCCCGTTGCCCACGCCGATGACGTCGACGCTGTTGCCGCAGACGTTCACCGGCACGTGCACCGGCGCCTCCACGACGTTGCCGGAGGCCACGCCGGGCGAGTCGCCGGCCTTGCCGTGGGCGTGCGCGCCGTCGTGGTGGCCGGAGCCGCCCTCGTTGACGCAGGCGTTGCCGACCGCCGGGTTGAGGACCCCGACGACGTTGACCGTGTTGCCGCACGCGTTGACCGGCACGTGCACCGGGGCCTGCACGACGTTGCCGGAGAGCACGCCCGGCGAGCCCTTGGCCCCGCCCGTCGCCCCGGAGTCGGCGTGGGCGGCGGCCCCGCCCACGGCGGCGAGCACACCGGTGGCGGCGGCCATGGTCATCAAGCCCTTGCGGGTGACCTGTCGCATTGCTGAATTCCCTGTCCTCGGACCTGCTGCCGGGAGGCGGCGTCCGCCGCGTCCCGGATTCTCGACGAATGAGGAACCGATCGGCCCCGGAGCGCATGGCGCGCGCTCCGGGGCCGACGGGCTCGAGCCCTCAGCGGGCGTTGCCTAGAGGGCGAGACACGACATCACGCGTTGACGCAGGTGTTGCCGAAGGCGGGGTTCAGCAGCCCGATCACGGAGATCGTGTTGCCGCAGACGTTCACGGGGACGTGAACCGGCACCTGCACGACGTTGCCGGACGCGACGCCCGGGGAGTGCACGGCGGCACCCTGGGCACCCGAGTCGGCGGCGGCCATGCCCGCGCCCGCGAGAACCAGACCACCCGTGGCGGCCGCGACGGCGACGACCTTCTTCAGCATGTATTCCTCCTTGTTGGCAAAGTGATCCAAAGTCGCGGATCACATCACGGGTAACGAGGAGGAAGTAATGAGGCTACGAGCTTATGGTCGCATTCACTCTTCCCGGTCAACTCCGCACGTCTGCCCGATTCTTCAGGACGCGTCCAGGAACCGGTCGAGCACACGGACGCCGAACTTGAGACCGTCCACCGGCACCCGCTCGTCGACGCCGTGGAACATGCCCGCGAAGTCCAGCTCCGGGGGCAGCTTGAGCGGCGCGAAGCCGAAGCAGCGGATGCCGAGGTCGTCGAAGGACTTTGCGTCGGTGCCGCCGGAGAGCATGTAGGGCACGGCGCGCGCGATCGGGTCCTCGGCGGCGAGCGCGGTCTGCATGGCGTCGACGAGCCGGCCGTCGAAGCCGGTCTCCAGGGCCTTGTCGGCGTGCACGTCCTCACGCCGCACGCGCGGGCCGAGGACGCGGTCCAGGTCGGCGAGGAACTCCTCCTCGTAGCCGGGCAGGAAGCGGCCGTCGACGTGCGCGGTGGCCTGGCCGGGGATGACGTTGACCTTGTAGCCGGCGCCGAGCTGGGTGGGGGCCGCCGAGTTGCGCAGCGTGGTGCCGATCATGCGGGCGATGCCGCCGAGCTTGGCGAGGGTCTCGTCCATGTTCTCCGGGTCGAGCTCGGTGCCGAGCGCGTCGGAGAGCTCGTCCAGGAAGGCGCGGACGGTCTTGGTGACCCTGACCGGCCACGTGTGGCGGCCGAGGCGGGCGACGGCCTCGCACAGCTCGGTGATGGCGTTGTCGTCGTTGGTCATCGAGCCGTGCCCGGCGGTGCCGTCGACGGTGAGCCGCATCCAGTGCATGCCCTTCTCGGCGGTCTCGACGAGGTAGAGGCGCAGCTTCTCGTTGACGGTGAAGGAGAAGCCGCCGACCTCGCCGATCGCCTCGGTGACGCCCTCGAACAGCTCGGGGTGCCGGTGCACCAGGTGCTTGGCGCCGTACGTGCCGCCGGCCTCCTCGTCGGCGAGGAAGGCGAGGACGACGTCCCGCGGGGGCTTGCGGCCGCTGCGCATGCGCTCGCGGACGACCGCGAGGGTCATGGCGTCCATGTCCTTCATGTCGACGGCCCCGCGGCCCCAGACGCAGCCGTCGGCGATCTCGCCGGAGAACGGGTGGTGGGTCCAGTCGTCGGCGTTGGCGGGCACGACGTCGGTGTGGCCGTGGATGAGCAGGGCGGGCCGCGACGGGTCCTCGCCCTCGATCCGGGCGATGGTGGAGGCGCGTCCCGGGTGGGACTCGAAGATCCGCGGTTCCAGGCCGACTTCGGCGAGCTTCTCGGCGACGTACTCGGCCGCCTTGCGCTCGCCGGGGCCCGAGTGATCGCCGTAGTTGCTGGTGTCGATCCGGATCAGCTCGCGGCAGAGGTCCACGACCTCGTCCTCACCGGTGACGCCCTTGACCGGGTCCGTCTCGCTCACGTGCTACCTCCCGCTGCTGGTGTTCCCGCTGGTGGGTTCCCCCTCATCCTCCCTCCCCGGGGGGCCGGTCCCAAGCCCCGGCCCGGCCCGGCCCGTCACACGCCGTTCCCGCGACGGCGCGGCGGGGGTGATCGGCCACCCCGGAACACCTGGTAATGTTTATGTCGTCGCCGCGGGGGGAAACCCGCGCGACAGACACCTTGTCCGGGTGGCGGAATGGCAGACGCGCTAGCTTGAGGTGCTAGTGCCCTTTATCGGGCGTGGGGGTTCAAGTCCCCCCTCGGACACTTGGAACGCGAGGGCCGCGACCGCGAGGTCGCGGCCCTCGGGCGTTGTCACGGAAGGTGCCCCATGACGTCCCCCACGCCCTGTCCCTGCGGCCTCCCCGAGGACTTCGAGGAGTGCTGCGGCCGCTTCCTCTCCCGGTCCCGGCTCCGCTTTGCCGGGGGGACCCCCGGCAAAGCCGCCGCGCCCACCGCCGAGCGGCTGATGCGGTCGCGGTACGCGGCGTTCGTCCTGCGGGACGGGGCGTACCTGCTGCGGACCTGGCACCCGCGGACCCGGCCGGCCCGGCTCGACCTCGATCCGGTGATGCGGTGGACCGGTCTGGAGATCCTGGCCACGGAGGACGGCTCCGCCTTCCACTCCACCGGCACGGTGACCTTCCGCGCCTCCTACCAGGGCGGCTCCCTGCACGAACGCAGCCGCTTCGAGCGGGTCGACGGCGCCTGGGTGTACGTCGACGGGGACTTCCTGAGCTGAGGGCCGGAAGGGGGCCGCCTCAGGCCGGCAGCCGGGTGTCGGCGACGAAGGCGACCTCCACGAGCTGGCCCGGCAGCGTCAGCTCGGTGACACCGAGCACCGTGCCGGCCGGGCGGTGGTCGCCGAAGTACGCCAGGTTCGCCTCGGCCGTCGCCGCGGCGTGGCGTCCGAGGTCCACCACGTAGAGGGTCTGCGAGACGATCTGGCTGCGGGTGACCCCGTAGTGGGCGAGGACCCGGTCCATGTTCGCGTGGGTCCGCCGCAGCTGGGCGGCGAAGTCGCCGGGGTGGGGGAACGCGCCCGTCTCGTCGAACGCGAGCTGTCCGGAGACGTGGATCAGGTCGCCCGACCGGATCGCCTGCGCGTACCCGAAGTCGCTCTCGGCCGGGATTCCGTAGGAGAAGACATCACTGGTGGCCATGGCTGGGCCGCCTTTCCTGGTCGGTCTCTTGTGGTTACTCGGTAACCGTAGGAGAGTGGACCTCGATCCGGAAGAAGGCACTTTTCAGTGACGGAGGAACCCGATGGTGACCAGGCGTGCGCTCGCGGGGCTGCCGGAGGACGCCGACCTGCGGCGCGCGGACTCCCTGGCGCGGGAGATCTTCTCGGACGTCGCCAACAAGTGGGCGCTGCTGATCATCGAGGCGCTCGGCGAGGGCACCCTGCGGTTCAGCGAGCTGCGGGACGAGGTCGAGGGAGTGAGCCACAAGATGCTCACCCAGAACCTGCGCATGCTGGAGCGCAACGGCCTGGTCGAGCGGACGGTGCATCCCACCGTGCCGCCGCGGGTCGAGTACACCCTCACCGGTCCGGGCCGGGCCCTGCGCACCGCGGTCGACGCGATCTGCGGCTGGACGCACGAGCACCTGGGACACATCGAGCGGGCGCGGGAGCGCTTCAGCGGCTGAGGGACGGCCGGCGGGCGGGTCAGGGCGCCAGGATGTCCAGTTCCTGGAGGGCGCCCTCGGTGATCTCGCGGGTGAGCCTCTCCGCGCGGGCCGCGTCGCGGGCGCGGACGGCTTCGGCGAGCTGGACGTGGAGGGTGACGGCGGCCGGGTCGGGATCCTCGAACATCACGTCGTGGTGGGTGCGGCCGGCCAGCACCTCGGCGACGACGTCGCCGAGGCGGGCGAACATCTCGTTGCCGGAGGCGGTCAGGATCACGCGGTGGAACGCCACGTCGTGGAAGAGGTAGCCCTCCAGCTTGTGGCCGCGCGCGTGGGCGACCATCCCGAGGGCGCACTCGGTGAGTTCGGCGCACTGCTCGGCCGTGGCGTTGCGCGCGGCCAGGCCCGCCGCGACCGGTTCGATCGCGGAGCGCAGCACGGTGAGGGAGCGCAGTTGGCGGGGGCGGTCGGCGCCGGCCAGGCGCCAGCGGATGACCTGCGGGTCGTAGACGTTCCACTCGCGGGACGGCAGGACGGTGACGCCGACGCGGCGCCGGGACTCCACCAGGTGCATGGACTCCAGGACGCGGACCACCTCGCGCATCACGGAGCGCGACACGTCGAAACGCTGGGCGAGCTCGTCGGTGCGCAGGACGCTGCCGGGCGGGTATTCGCCCGCCGTGATCTCGGGGCCGAGGGTGTCCAGTACGCGGCCGTGCAGCCCCCGGCCCGTGGTGCTCATGCACTCAGAGTACGGGGCGCATCACTCCGATAAAAAGTCAGACTTATTCGTCACAGACTCTTGAAGTCGTCTTACTTATGAGTTTCAGTTGCCGTCGACATCATCGGCAAGGTGTCGACGAGGACATCAGACAGTGAGGCAGCGATGAACACCCCCCGCGTGCTCGTGGTCATGGGCGTCGCCGGAACGGGCAAGACCACCATCGGTCCCCTGCTCGCGGCCCGCCTCGGCGTTCCGTACGCCGAGGGCGACGACTTCCACCCGCAGAGCAACATCGCCAAGATGTCGGCCGGCACCCCGCTCACCGACGACGACCGGTGGCCCTGGCTGGACGCCATCGGCGACTGGGCGCAGGGGCGCGCGGGGCTGGGCGGCGTGGTGAGCTGCTCGGCGCTGAAACGGTCGTACCGCGACCGGCTGCGGGCCGCCGCGCCCGGCGTGGTCTTCGTGCACCTCACCGGCGACCGCGCGCTCGTCGAGGACCGGATGTCGCAGCGGCAGGGGCATTTCATGCCCACGGCACTGCTCGACTCCCAGTTCGCCACGCTCCAGCCGCTGGAGCCGGACGAGACCGGGATCGCCGTGGACGTGGCGGGCAGCCCCGAGGAGATCGCCGAACGGGCGGCCACCGCCCTGACGTCGCTCCCTGAGCCCACCCCGTAGGCCCCGCCGGCCCCTGTCCCCCGGGGCCGCCCCCTCCTCCCCACCCCCGTACTCCCTAGGATCCACCGTGACCAGACTCAGCGTAGAGATGCTGGCAGCGGACGCACCCGAGCCGATCACCTCGGCCGGCCACGCTCAGCTGGGCATCGCCGTCCTGGCGGGCATAGCCGTCATCGTCCTGCTCATCACCAAGTTCAAGCTGCACGCCTTCCTGTCGCTGACCATCGGGTCACTGGCGCTCGGCGCCTTCGCCGGGGCACCGCTGGACGAGGTCATCACCAGCTTCAGCTCCGGGCTCGGTTCCACCGTCGCCGGTGTGGGCGTCCTGATCGCCCTCGGCGCGATCCTCGGCAAGATGCTCGCCGACTCCGGCGGCGCCGACCAGATCGTCGACACCATCCTCGCGAGGGCCAAGGGCCGCACCATGCCGTGGGCGATGGTGCTGATCGCCTCGGTCATCGGGCTGCCGCTGTTCTTCGAGGTCGGCGTGGTGCTGCTGATCCCGGTGGTGCTGATGGTCGCCAAGCGCGGCAACTACTCGCTCATGCGCATCGGCATCCCGGCGCTCGCCGGTCTGTCCGTGATGCACGGTCTGGTCCCGCCGCACCCCGGCCCGCTGGTCGCCATCGACGCCGTCGGCGCCAACCTGGGCGTGACGCTGGCCCTCGGCGTGCTCATCGCCATTCCGACCGTGGTGATCGCCGGTCCGGTGTTCTCCAAGTACGCCGCCCGCTGGGTGGACGTCCCGGCCCCCGAGCGGATGATCCCGCAGCGTCCCTCCGAGGACCTGGAGCGGCGCCCCGGCTTCGGCGCGACGCTGGCCACGATCCTGCTGCCGGTCGTGCTGATGCTGGCCAAGGCACTGGTCGACATCGTGATCGACGACCCCGAGCACCACGTGCAGCGCGTCTTCGACGTGGTCGGCTCCCCGCTGATCGCGCTGCTCGCGGCCGTGCTGGTCGGCATCTTCACGCTCGGCGTGCCCGCCGGCTTCAGCCGGGAGCGGATCTCCTCCCTGGTGGAGAAGAGCCTGGCGCCGATCGCGGGCATCCTGCTGATCGTCGGCGCGGGCGGCGGCTTCAAGCAGACCCTGATCGACACCGGTGTGGGCCGGATGATCCTGGACATCTCCGAGGACTGGTCGATCCCGGCGCTGCTGCTGGCCTGGCTGATCGCGGTGGCGATCCGGCTGGCGACGGGCTCGGCGACCGTGGCGACCGTCTCGGCGGCCGGTCTGGTCGCGCCGCTCGCGGCCGACATGTCGACGACGCACGCCGCGCTGCTGGTGCTGGCCATCGGCGCCGGTTCGCTGTTCTTCAGCCACGTCAACGACGCCGGCTTCTGGCTGGTGAAGGAGTACTTCGGGCTGGACGTCGGCCAGACGATCAAGACCTGGTCGATCATGGAGACGATCATCTCGGTGGTCGCGGGGGCGCTGGTGCTCCTGCTGTCCCTGATCGTCTAGCCGGGTCCGGACCCGCGGAGGCCCGTCCGCCCCCTCGCAGGAGGGGGCGGACGGGCCTCCGTCGTGCCGTGCGCGGCCTACGGGGTGCGCCCGGCCTCCTTCTCCAGCTGGAACGCCTCGTTGCCCAGGCCGATGCGAGCGTGGGTCTCGGGAGCGCGGGCGCGCAGGATCGCGCCCTGGACCAGCCCGACGACGAGGGCGAGTCCGATGACGCCGGGCAGGATCCAGCGCAGGGCGGAGTCGGGGCCGGCGCCGACCAGCACGTCGAAGTCCTTGACCGTGTAGCCCGCGATCACCACGAGGGCGAGTCCGGCCACCGCCGAGGTGACCAGGCGCCAGGCCTGCGCGCCCGCGGCGCCGCGCCGTACGAAGAAGACCACGACGGACAGTGAGGCGATGGCCATCAGGACGATGACGCCGAGCGCGCCGATGTTGCCGCCCCAGGTGAACAGGCGCAGCACGGGCGCGGTGGGGTCGCCGGCCGGCTTGTCGTCGGTGAGGGCGAAGGCCAGCACCAGGACGACGGCGACGCCGGTCTGCAGCAGGGAGCCGGTGCCGGGGGCGCCGCTGGCGCCCGTGGTGCGGCCGAAGGCGGCGGGCAGCAGGCCCTCGCGGCCCATGGCGAAGGCGTACCGGGCGACGACGTTGTGGAAGCTGAGCATGGCCGCGAACATGCCGGTCACGAACAGCACGTGCAGGACGTCCGTGAAGGTGGAGCCGAGGCGGTCCTCGGTGAGGAAGAACAGCAGGCCCGCGCTCTGCTCCTGCGAGGTGGGAACGATCGAGGCGGGGCCGGTGGCCACGGTGAGCGCCCAGCTGCTGAGGGCGAAGAAGACGGCGACGCCGGTGACGGCGAGGAACATCACGCGCGGCACCAGCACGTGCGGCCTGCTGGTCTCCTCCGCGTACACCGGCGCCTGCTCGAAGCCGAGGAAGGCCGCGATGCAGAAGCACAGGGCGGTGCCGACGCCGGCGCCGGTCAGGGTGTCCGGGTCGAAGGCGTGCAGCGACAGACCTTCCTTGCCGGGGTCGGCGACGGCGGCGATGTCGAAGACGACGACCAGCAGCACCTCGATGAGCAGCAGGACGCCGAGCACCTTCGCGTTGACGTCGATCTTCAGCAGGCCCAGCACGCCCACGGCGACGGCGGCGGCGAGCGCCGGTGTCCACCAGGCGACCTCGAGGCCGGCGTAGGTGGCGAGGAGGCCGGAGACCTCGAAGCCGAAGATGCCGTAGATGCCGACCTGGAGGGAGTTGTAGGCGACGAGCGCGACCAGGGCGGCGCCCGCGCCGGCGGTGCCGCCGAGTCCGCGGGAGATGTACGCGTAGAAGGCGCCCGCGTTGTGCACGTGCCGGCTCATCTCGGCGTAGCCGAGGCTGAACAGCACCAGCACGGTGCCGAGGACCACGAAGAGCAGCGGCTGGCCGACGATGCCCATCACCGCGAATGTGGTGGGCATGACACCCGCGACGACCATGAGCGGGGCGGTCGCGGCCAGCACGGAGAGCAGCAGGCCTCCCGTGCCGAGGCGGTCGGCCCGCAGGGCGCGCTCCTGCCCCTTGAAGGTGCTGATCCCGTCGGCCGGGGCTCTGTTGGCGCTCGAACTGTCCGTCGTCATCTCGAGACCGTCCTTGGTCGGTGGTGGGTGCGGAGGGCGGAGGCGTGGGGGTCAGGCCGTGCCCAGGGCGGCGGCGCGGGCGGTGCGGAAGACGGTGAGCCCGTCCCGGTCGGGATAGGACCAGGGGGCGGGCGTGGCGTGGTCGCCGATGCGGTGGAACAGCGCGGCGGCCTCGGCTCCCCGGCCCTCGCAGATCTTGGCGTGGGCGAGGAAGTTCAGGTCGACCAGCCGGCGGGGGTGGTCCTCGTGCTCCCACTCCAGCCACCAGTCGAAGGCAGCCTTCATCACCTGCCGGGCGCGGCGTCCGACCCAGTGGCCGGAGGCGACCGGGTCGGCGGGTTCGTGCCCGGCGGCGGCGAGGGAGCGGTAGCGCTCGGCGTGCGCGATGACCGGCAGGATGGCCAGCGGCGAGTCGGCGGGAGCCTGTTCGGCGGCCCAGTTGGCGAAGTCGTACACCTCGTGCAGCGGGTCGGGGCCCGCCTCGACGCGGCGCTCCGCGAGCCAGCCGACGACCAGGTGGTGGGCGTGGTGGTGGTCGGTGTAGCGGGTGCGGACCTGCTCGAAGACGCGGACCACGTCGCCCTCCGCGCCCAGGGAGCACTCCAGCATCAGCGACCCGAGCCAGGGCGTCGGGTCGTGGGGCATCAGCTCGGCGGCCTTGCGGCAGGCCTCGCGGACCCGGTCCGGCTTCTCCTTGCCGCGCAGGGCGCGCCGCACCTCGGCCAGCGCCAGGAGCACGGCCGCGTCACCGGAGTCGGGCTCGGCGAGCAGCCACTCGCGGGCCCACGCGGCGCAGTACGGCTCCCTCGCGAGCACCGTGATCCGGTGCCCGCGGCGGTCCCAGTCGTCCCCCGTCCTGACCAGCAGCGAGCGGGTGCTCTGCCACCGCCCCTGTGCCAGTGCGGCCCGCGCGGCGACGAGTTCGGCGTCGTCGAGGGCCTCGTCGAAGGCCGGTGCCGCTCGTTTGCGGGCACGGCCGAGGGGAGGCGGGGGTGGGGACACCGCGGAACTTCCTCACGCGCATCTCTTGTCAACGGCTCACGGCGGGTGGTCGGTGGCAGTGGTCGGCTGCCGAGTGCCATGAGCTGATCACGGACAGCAAACCGCCAGCCAACGGATCACGTCAAGGGCGTTTGAGGTGTTACACGCGTCAACTGCGTTCACAACTGGGCAACTTGTGGCCCCGGAGAGCGGTGTGCATGCCGTGGTCCCCTGGGTGCCGGAGGGGCGCGCTTGGCCGGCGGGACGAGCCGGAGTTCCATGGCGGTATGAACGAGAGCGGCAGGAGCGCCGACGAGATCCTCGACGTCGTCGACGAGCACGACCGGGTGGTCGGGCGGGCCCCGCGCGGCGAGGTGTACGCACGGGGGCTGCGCCACCGCTGCGTCTTCGTCCTGGCGCGGGACGCGGAGGGCCGGATCTTCGTCCACCGGCGCACGCCGGTGAAGCTCGTCTTCCCGTCGCTGTACGACATGTTCGTCGGCGGGGTGGTCGGCGCGGGCGAGGCGTACGACGAGGCGGCCCTGCGGGAGGCCGAGGAGGAGCTGGGGGTGAGCGGCCTGCCGCGCCCCTCACACCTGTTCACCTTCCTGTACGACGACGGCGCGGACCGGACCTGGTGGTCGGCGGTGTACGAGGTGCGCTGCGAGCTGCCGGTGCGGCCGCAGGCCGAGGAGGTGGCCTGGCACGCCTTCCTGACGGAGGAGGAGGTGGAGCGGCGGCTCGGGGAGTGGCAGTGGGTGCCGGACGGGCTCGCGGCGTACGAGCGGCTGCGGGCGTACCGGCGGGGATCACCTGCCGGGCGTGACCGGTAGGGTCACCCAGGTGATCGACTTCGTGCGGAACGTCCGGTTGTGGTTCGCCCCCGCCGAGGTGCGGGAGGACGGGGAGACGCCCGACTACCGCTTCTCGCTGGCGAACGAGCGGACGTTCCTCGCCTGGCTGCGGACCGCGCTCGCGCTGATCGGCGGCGGGTTCGCGGTGGACCAGTTCCTGCCCGGTCTGCGGTGGGGGTGGCGGGTCGGGCTGGCCCTGGCGCTGCTGGCGGCCGGTGCGCTGTGCGCGCTGCGGGCGGTCAACCACTGGGTGCGGTGCGAGCGGGCGATGCGGCGGGGGGAGGACCTGCCGGTGTCGCGGTTCCCGGCGCTGCTGAGCGTGGTGGTGGCGGGGGTGGCCGCCGTGATGGTCGTGGTGGTGCTGGTGGGGTGGGAGGCGTGAGGCCCGGGGCGCCGTCGCGGGCGCGGGGCGAGCGGGATCCGGGGTTGCAGCCCGAGCGGACCCGGCTCGCGTGGCGGCGGACGACCTTGGCCGGCACGGTGGTGGCCGTGCTGGCGGGGAAAGCCGGGCTGATGGGCGGGGCGCCGGCGGGGATGCCGGCGGCGGGGGTCGTGTGCTGCGCGGGGTGGGCGGGGGTGCTGCTGGTCGCCCACCGGCGGATCCGGGGGCTGGCGGCGGGCGGGGAGCCCGAGCGGCTGGCGCCTCGGTACGCCGCGGGGGTCGTGGTGTGCGTGCTGGTGACGGCGGGGGGCGGGGTGGGGGTGGTGCTGGGGTGAGGTTCTCCTCCCTCAGCACCACCCCGTTCCGGCCCTCCGGGCCTCGTCCTCAGGCGCCGGACGGACCGACGGTGATCACGACCTTGCCGCGGATGTGGCCCTCCTCGCTGCGGCGGTGGGCGTCCGCCGTCCTGTCGAGGGGGAAGGTCTCCTCGACGTGGACGGTGAGGACGCCCTGGTCGGCCAGGTCGGAGAGGGCGCGCAGGTCCGCGGGGTCGGGGCGGACGAACCAATAGGCGCCGCCGTAGTCGGTCACGCCGGGGTCGACGACCGACGCCAGGCGGCCCTCCGGGCCCAGGAGGTTCGCGGAGGCCCTGAGGGTGTCTCCGCCGACCGTGTCGACGACGGCGTCCACGCCTTCGGGGGCGAGGCCGCGGACGCGTTCGGCCAGGCCCTCGCCGTAGCTCACCGGCTCGGCGCCCAGCTCGCGGACGAAGTCGTGGTTGCGTTCGCTCGCGGTGCCGATGACCCGGGCGCCGAGGTGGGCGGCGAGCTGGACGGCGACGGAGCCGACTCCGCCGGCCGCCGCGTGCACCAGCACGGTCTCGCCCCGCCGCACGCGGAGGACGCGGTGCAGCACCTGGTACGCGGTGAGCCCGGCGAGGGGGATGCCGGCCGCCTGCTCGAAGGTGAGGCTGCGCGGCTTGGGGGCGAGGGCGCGTACGGGGGCGGCCACGTACTCGGCGCAGGTGCCGAAGGAGAGGACGTCCTCGCGGACGTAGCCGATCACCTCGTCGCCCTCGGCGAACTCGGGGACCGCCGGGCCCGGCCGGACGACCACGCCCGCGAGGTCCCAGCCGGGGATCACCGGGAAGACGGCCGGGAGGACCGCGTCGAGATGGCCCTGGCGGGCCTTCCAGTCGACCGGGTTGACGGACACCGCCCGGACCTGGACGAGCACCGAGTCGGGGCCGAGCTTGGGTTCGTCGGCCTCGCCGTACTCGAGGACCTCGGGGCCGCCGTACCGCGCGTAGCTGATCGCCTTCATGCGTCGACCTTCCGGGGCCGGCCCGCGTCCCGCAAGCCGAACGGTCCGATGTACGCCGTTCGGGCCGCCGGCGGGACCGGCGGCCCGGGGTGCTCCCCTATCGTGGACCCGATCACGTTTCGCTCCCGGTCTGGACGGCATACCGACCGGTCGGCATCATGGGCGGGTACTGCCCGCCTGCCCACAGGAGCGACGATGAGCCCCGACCACCCGCCAGGACTGGATCTCGACCGGCTGCGCGAGCTGCTCGAACGTGAGCGGCCCGGTCTGCTCGGCGGCCCGCTCTCCGGCCGGCTGATCGAGGGCGGCAGGTCGAACCTCACCTACACGGTCACCGACGGCGCGGCGACCTGGGTGGTGCGGCGCCCGCCGCTCGGCCATGTCCTGGCCACCGCGCACGACATGAAGCGCGAGCACCGGGTGATCAGCGCGCTGCACCCGACCGAGGTGCCGGTGCCGCGTCCGGTGCTGCTGTGCGAGGACGAGGAGGTGCTCGGCGCGCCGTTCTACGTCATGGAGTACGTCGAGGGCACCCCGTACCGCACGGCCGGACAGCTCGCGCCCCTGGGCCCCGAGCGCACCCGCAGGGCCGTGCTGAACCTGGTGGACACGCTGGTCGACCTGCACGCCGTCGACCCCGCCGAGGCCGGGCTCGCGGACTTCGGCCGTCCCGAGGGCTTCCTGGACCGGCAGCTGCGGCGCTGGGGCAAGCAGCTGGACGCCTCCCGCAGCCGGGAGCTGGCCGGCATCGACGAGCTGCACGCCGCGCTCGGCCGCGAGCTGCCCGTCTCCCCCGCGCCGACGGTGGTGCACGGCGACTACCGCCTCGACAACGCGCTGATCAGCGACGACGAGTCGGTCCGCGCCGTCCTGGACTGGGAGATGTCCACGCTGGGCGACCCGCTGACGGACCTCGGGCTGCTGGTGATGTACAGCAGCCCGCTGGGGATGCCGGACTCCCCCGTCTCCACCACCGCGGAGGCCCCCGGCCATCCGACGCCGGCCGAGCTGATCGAGCGGTACGCCGCGCGGTCGGGCCGGGACGTGTCGGCGGTGTCCTGGTACACGGCGTTCGCCTGGTTCAAGCTCGCCGTGATCCTGGAGGGCATCCACTACCGGTACACGCTGGGCCGGACGGTCGGGGCCGGCTTCGACCGCATCGGCGATCTGGTCCCGGTCTTCATCGAGCACGGTCTGACCACCCTTCAGGAAGGCTGACGAGACATGGACTTCGCGTTCGACGCGCGCACCGAGGAGCTGCGCGCCCGGCTCCTCGCCTTCATGGACGAGCACGTGTACCCCGCCGAGCGGGTCGTGGACGAGCAGCGGGAGCGGCTGTCCTCGCCGTGGGAGAACCCGCCGGTGGTGGAGGAGCTGAAGGCGGAGGCGCGCAGGCAGGGCCTGTGGAACCTGTTCCTGCCCGACGCCGAGTACGGCGCGGGACTCACCAACCTGCAGTACGCCCCGCTCGCCGAGATCACCGGCCGGTCCCCGCAGCTCGCCCCGACCGCCACCAACTGCGCCGCGCCCGACACCGGGAACATGGAGGTGCTGGCGCAGTTCGGGGACGGGCGGCAGAAGAAGCAGTGGCTGGAGCCGCTGCTCGCGGGCGAGATCCGCTCGGCGTTCGCGATGACCGAGCCGGACGTGGCCTCCTCGGACGCCACCAACATCACCACCCGCATCCGGCGCGAGGGCGACGAGTACGTCATCACGGGCCGCAAGTGGTACATCTCCGGGGCCATGCACCCGGACTGCAGGATCTTCATCGTGATGGGCAAGACCGACCCGGACGGGCCGGACATCCGCCGCCAGCAGTCCATGGTCCTGGTCCCGCGCGACACCCCCGGCGTCACCGTGAAGCGGGCGATGCGGGTCTTCGGCTACGAGGACCACTACCACGGCGGCCACGCCGAGGTGGTCTTCGACGAGGCGCGGGTGCCGGTGTCGAACCTGATCGGCGAGGAGGGCGGCGGGTTCGCCATCGCCCAGGCGCGGCTCGGCCCGGGCCGGATCCACCACTGCATGCGGCTGATCGGCATGGCCGAGCGTGCCATCGAGCTGATGTGCCGGCGGGCGGTGTCCCGGGACGCCTTCGGCAAGGCACTCGCCCAGCAGGGCGTGGTGCAGAACTGGATCGCGGACGCGCGGGTCGCGGTCGAGCAGCTGCGGCTGCTGGTGCTGAAGACGGCCTGGATGATGGACACCGTCGGCAACCGCGGCGCCCACACCGAGATCCAGGCCATCAAGATCGCCACACCGCGCACGGTCGTCGGCATCCTCGACCGGGCGATCCAGCTGTACGGCGCGGGAGGGGTGAGCCAGGACTTCCCGCTGGCCGAGCTGTACGCGGGCGCGCGCACGCTGATGATCGCGGACGGCCCGGACGAGGTGCACCAGCGGTCGCTGGCCCGCCGGGAGATCAAGAAGTACCTGTAGGCGGGGACCGGCTCGTCGGGTGCGCCCGGCGAGCCGGTGGCCGCTACGGGCGCAGGGCGCGCAGCAGGAGGTCGGCGAGGTGGTCGGCGACCTGCTGGGGGCTGAGCGGTCCGTCGGGGCGGTACCAGGTGGACAGGTGGTGCACCGAGCCGAAGTGGTAGTCGACGACCAGGTCGGCCGGGGTCGCCGTGGAGAAGACCCCCTCGCGCTGGCCCTCCTCGATCAGCGCGCGGAACCGCTCGTGGTAGCGGCGGCGCTCGGCGCGGACCTGCTTGTTCTTCTCCGCGCTGAGGTGGTGCATGGAGCGGAAGAAGATCGACGCGTCGTCGAGGTTCTCGATGGTGGTGACGACGACGTCCGCCGCCGCGCCGCGCAGTCGCTCCTCGACGGGCTCGTCGGCGTCGGCGAACCGGTCCAGGCGCTCCTGCTGGAGGCGCAGCACGCGCGCGTACACCTCGTGCAGCAGGTCGTCCTTGGACCCGAAGTAGTGGTACAGCGCCCCTTTGGTGACGCCGGCCGCCTCGACGATCTCCTGCACCGAGGTGCGGTCGTACCCCTGCTCGGCGAAGAGCCGGGTGGCGGCGGCCAGCAGCCGCTGCGGCACGGGGGTCCCGTCACCGTCCGTCGTTCTGGGCACTGTCGCCACCCGCCTTTCCGTGTCGCTGTCGGTCGTCGTGCGTCGGGGAACCCCGTCCCCGCCGGAGGATCTTCCCACTTCGCGGCCCCTCCTCCGTGAGGCACCACCCCCCGCCCGGTTTCTCCGCCGGTGCGGCGGAGGGCGCGGGCGGGTCCGCGCCGGAACCCGCCCGGTGGACGGGCGGGCGCCGGGGGCGTCGGTCAGCGGGTGGCTTCCCACTGCTGCTGGACCCGGTTCATGCCGGAGAGCCAGCGTTCGGGGTCGCCGGCGCGGGCGCGGTAGTACTCGGCGACCTCGGGGTGCGGCAGGATCAGGAAGCGGTCCTGCTCGATGCCGTCGAACAGGGCGTCGGCCACGTCCTCCGGCTCGATCGCGGTCGGCTTCAGCACCAGGTCGCCGGCGCTGCCGCTCGCGTCGAGCATGTCGGTGCGCACGCCCTGCGGGCAGATCGCGTGCACCTTCACCCCGCGGTGCCGGTACGTCAGCGACAGCCACTCGGCGAAGGCGTAGGCGCCGTGCTTGGTGACGCTGTACGGGGCGGTGCCGATCATGGTGAGCAGTCCGGCGGCGGAGACGGTGGAGACGAAACGCCCGCTGCCGCGCTCCAGCCACCCGGGGAGCAGCGCGTGCGCCGCGCGGACGTGTGCCATCACGTTGACGTCCCAGGACAGGGCCCAGTCCGCCTCGCGCAGCGGCTCGCCCGGCTCCCCGCCGTCGCGGCCGACGCCGGCGTTGGCGCAGTAGACGTCGACCGTCCCGCCGAGCGCGTCGCGGGCCTCCGCGACGACCGAGGAGGCGTCGCCCGCCACCGCGAGGCCGCCGATCTCCTCGGCGACGGCCTCGGCGCGGCCGGCGTCCAGGTCGTTGACCACGACGTGCGCCCCCTGCGCGGCGAAACGGCGGGCCAGCGCCGCTCCGATGCCGCCCCCGGCTCCCGTGACGACCACCTTCGCACCCTGCACGGCTTGCACCATCGGTCTCCTCCGACGCGGCTGGCAAACGGCTGACCGCGCCAGACTAACCGGTCGGTATGCCGGGAGGAAGGGGCGTTGCGCGTGGCGTCGGTCCGGCTCGTTCCCCGGGGCGGTCCGGCGCGCTAGCGTGCGTGGGCATGACATGTACCGCGATCACGGAGGTCACCGCATGAGGCTGTCCCGGCGAGGCCTGCTCGCCACCACCACGGCCGCGGTCGCGGCCTCCGCCGCGCCGGCCGCCGCCTCCGGCCCGGGGTCCGCGCACGGCGGCGGCCGGACCCTGCGCACCGGGTTCGAACGGCTCGCGGCGGACGGCTACGCGCTGCTCGACGGCCGCCGGGTGGGCGTGGTCACCAACCCCACCGGCATCACCCGCGACGTGCGGCACATCGTCGACGTCATGCACGCCGACGACCGGGTGAACCTGACCGCGGTCTTCGGCCCCGAGCACGGCTTCCGGGGGACCGCGCAGGCGGGCGGCTCCGAGGGCCGCTACGACGACCCGGCGACCGGCCTGCCCGTGTACGACACGTACCTGAAGAGCGGTCAGGAGCTCGCCGGCGTCTTCACGGCGTCCGGCGTGGACACGGTGGTCTTCGACATCCAGGACGTCGGCGCCCGCTTCTACACCTACATCTGGACGCTCTTCGACTGCATGGAGGCGGCGCGGCTCGCGGGTCTGCCGTTCGTGGTCCTGGACCGGCCGAACCCGGTGACCGGGCGGGCGGCGCTGGGTCCGGTGCTGCACAAGGAGTTCGCGACCTTCGTGGGCCGGCAGCCGATCGCGCAGGCGCACGGGATGACGGTGGCGGAGCTGGCGCTGCTGTTCAACGAGGAGTTCCTGACGGCGCCCGTCGCCCTGGAGACCGTACGGATGTCGGGCTGGAAGCGGTCGGACTTCCACGACGCGTCCGGGATGCCGTGGGTGCCGCCGAGCCCGAACATGCCGACGCCGGAGACGGCGCTGGTGTACTCGGGGACCTGCCTGTTCGAGGGCACGAACCTGTCGGAGGGGCGCGGCACCACCCGGCCGTTCGAGCTGCTGGGCGCGGAGGGCGTCGACGGGCGCTGGGCGGCCGCGGCGAACGAGCTGGACCTGCCGGGCGTGCGCTTCCGCGAGGCGTACTTCGCGCCGACCTTCTCCAAGTTCCAGGGCAGGACCATCGGGGGCGTGCAGCTGCATGTGCACGACCGCGAGCGGTTCGACCCGGTGCGGACGGGCATCGGCCTGCTGATCACGGCGAAGCGGTCGTGGGACGGCTTCGCCTGGCGTGCGGACAACTGGATCGACAAGCTCACCGGTTCGGCCCAGGTGCGCACGATGATCGACGCGGGCGCGGACACGGACGAGGTGGTGGGCGGCTGGCAGCGGGAGCTGGCGGCGTTCCGCCGGAAGCGGCGGGACCACCTGCTCTACCGCTAGGCGGCTGCCGGGCGGGCACGGAACGGCGGCGGGTCGCGGACGGCGGTCCGCCGCCGTCGCGTTCGCGCCCGCGGTCTCCGCGCGTCCACCCCTGTGACCTGCGCTTCCACTCCCCCGCATGCCGGTGCGCCGCGTTTCCCTGCCGGCGGACTCGCGATCGGTGTGCATATCGGCGTGGGGTTCAGGAACCCGTGGAAGCCGCGGGGAGTTCTCAGAGCGTCGGGGAAGGGCTGTTCCCCTGCCGGGAGGGGCGACGGGGCCCGTCACCGCCGGCACCCCGCGGACGACGACAACTGAAGTACGGGCCGAGGGAGTTGGTTCGGCGTTCCCGCGGCCGGCCGAGGGGGCCGTCGGAAAAGGATGGAGCCGAATCGCGTGCCGGCACGTCTACTCGGCGACGTCCGTTCGCGACGCCGAAGTGACCGGATTACAGGTGCAGGTGTGACGGAGGTGCAGGACGATGGCCGGTTTCCGAAGTCTGGCGAGACAGGTCCGAGATCCCCGGTGCGATCTGGCGCTGCGGCGCTACTCGCTGCGCAAGTGCCTGGAGCGGTTCGCCCCGTACGGGCACCGGGCGACCTGGGACCATCTGTGCTCGCGGGCCGGGTTCGATCCCGAGGACCGCTCCGTCGACCCGGTGCGGCTCGTGGCCGCACTGGACGAACTGGAGGAGGCCCGGGCGGTCTGGCTGGCCTACGAGGTGGAGTTCGCCGAGCGCCGCAGGAAGGAGAAGCACGACGGTCTGCGCAGGCCGGGCAGTGTGGACGACTGGCACCGGATGACCTGGGGAGGTTTCGGGGTCGCCTGGTGCGACGACCCGCGGGTGCACCCGACGGAGCCCCTGGCCGAGGTGCTGCGGCGACTGATCGCCGCACTGGAGCGTGAGCCGGGCTCGTCCTGCCCCGTGTGCCGGGGGGAACGGCTCGTGTGGCGCCACGACCTGGATCACGAACCCTCGGCGGGCCCGGTGTGCACGGACTGCGGCATCCTGGTCCCGCGCCCCGTGCTCACCCCTGCGGCCCTCGCGGAGTCCCGCCGCGCGAGGCTGCTGGTCTCCGCCTGACCCGGCGGAGACGGCGGACGACGGCGAGATCGACGAGCGCGACGGGTGACCGGCGACGGCAGTGACGAGCGGCCGGGGCGACGGGGGCACGGGGGTGCGCGCCGGGGAGGCCGCACCCCCCGCGCTCCGGGACGGCGGCGGGCGGTGAACCGGCCGTTCCAGGGCTTCGTCCTCAGGACAGCCCGTGGTGCTCGCCGAGAAGCGGCACGGCCCGCCTGCTGACGTACTGCGCCGAGCAGGGCCGGGTGCACGTCTCCTCCGGGGTTTCGGAGCGAAGTCCCTCGCACTGAGGGAGGACCCGCGCACCCTCCACTGGCGCGGTGCGCGGTCACCGCGTCGCCGCCCGGCTGGGCGTCCGGCGGGTCGGCGTCTTCGGCGAGGTGCACGGCGAGGGCGCGCCGGACCTGTCGTACGGCGCGGACGGGCGGCGCGACACGCTCGGGTGCGCCGTGTCCGCGGGGACCGGCGGCCGGGTGCGGTGGCTGAACGCGGCGGGACTCCTCGAGGGCCGCCTGCCGCCGGCGCCCCGCCCGTCCGCCGGCCCGTACGGCAGCGGACGGGTGCTGGAGCCGGCCGGGAGACGGCGTCGGGCGGGGAGCCGCAGATCCGGAAGGGCGTGCTGATCCGCCCGGTGACCGAGCGGCACAGCCCGGTGACCGGGGGCGTGCCGTCGCCGAGGCCGTGAGCCCGGCGCGCCTGACCCGCAGGGGCGGCACGAAGGACGAGTGCGCGACGGGGGCCGGGGCGGGGGGCGGGAGGCCTCGCGCCCTCAGTCCCCGGACGGCTTCCCGCGGTTCTCCGCCATCAGCCGGGAACCGGTGAGACGCTCGCCGAAGACGTCGTCGGGGTTGGACAGCACGCAGCCGTCCAGCGACAGACAGCCGCAGCCGATGCAGTCGGTGAGGTGGTCGCGCAGCCGGTTCAGCTGCCGGATGCGTTCGTCCAGTTCGGAGCGCCACGCCTCGGAGAGCCGCGCCCAGTCGTCGCGGGTGGGCGTGCGTTCCTCGGGCAGCTCGGCGAGCGCCTCGCGGATCGTGGCGAGCGGGATGCCGACGCGCTGGGCGGCGCGGATGAAGGCGACCCGGCGCAGGGTGTCACGGGTGTAGCGGCGCTGGTTGCCGGGGGTGCGCCGACTGCTGATCAGCCCTTTGGACTCGTAGAAGTGCAGGGCCGACACGGCGGCCCCGCTGCGGGCGGAGAGCTGGCCGACCGTGAGCTCGTGGATCTTCTCTGGAATCCGGTGCACTCCTCGGAGCCTACCCACCCCGCACGGCGGCCGGTCCGTTGACAGGGGCCGCACGGCCGACCATGCTAAGCAGTTGCTTAGGCATGCGCACGCGGATGCGCCTGCGACTACGTGACGCGAGAGGCCGGGACATGGCAGAGCCGAGGATCTTCACGTCCGTCGACGACCTGAAGGCGGCGGTGGGCGAACAGCTGGGGTACACCGACTGGCTGGAGATCGACCAGAAGCGGATCGACCTGTTCGCCGAGGCCACCGGTGACCACCAGTGGATCCACGTGGACCCGGAGAAGGCCGCGGCGGGACCGTTCGGCACGACCATCGCGCACGGCTATCTGACGCTGTCGCTGCTGCCGCTGTTCGGCCCGCAGCTGCTGTCGGTCGAGGGCGTGAAGATGGGCGTCAACTACGGCACCAACAAGGTGCGCTTCCCCGCCCCCGTCCCGGTCGGCTCGCGGCTGCGCGCCACCGCGACGATCAGCGCCGTGGACGAGGTGCCGGGCGGGGTGCAGGTGGCCACCGCGTTCACCGTGGAGCGCGAGGGCGGCGACAAGCCGGTGTGCGTGGCCGAGTCGGTGGCGCGCTACTACCTCTGAGCGGACCCGGTGTCCTTCGCCCCCACCATCCGGAGCACGAGGTCGGCGTAGAGCGCGCCGACCTGCTCCGGGGTGCGGGGCCCGTCGACGTTGAACCAGCGGGCCACGTCGATGCACAGGGAGAGCACGGCGAGGGTGGTGCCCGGCACGTCGGGGACGTCGAACTCGCCGGAGCGGACACCGTCCTCGATGATGCCGCGCACCTCGGCGTCGACCTGACGGCGCAGGCCGACGATCTCCGCGCGGGCGTCGGGGCCCAGCGAGTCCAGTTCGTACTGCACGACCCTGGCGGTGGTGCGGCCGCGTGCGTGCCAGCGGACGAAGGAGCTGACCGCGTCGGCGAGCCGCTCGGTCGCGGTGCCCTCCGCGTGGGCCGCGGTGCGCAGGATGTCCAGCGCCTTCTCGTGCCCGATGCGGCTGATGCGGTGGAGCAGCTCTTCCTTGGTCTTGTAGTGGATGTAGAGCGCGGCCGGGCTCATGCCGGCGCGGCCCGCGATGTCGCGGGTCGTCGTGGCGTGGTAGCCGCGCTCCGCGAAGGCCTCCACGGCGGCGAGCAGCAGTCGCCGGGCCGCGTCGGGCGTGACCTCACCCCACGGCTGCGCCTCACCGCCGGCCGTCTCCTCCGCCGTACTCATCGCTCACCCCATTCGCTGACAGGGTCGCCATCCTACCGGCAAGGGTGAGCGGGCGCTTAGACGCGTCCGCCGAGCGGGGGGTGCTGCTCCTGGGCGCCTCTGGGCGACGCGCCCCCGGTGCGGCGGGGCGGGGGTGTCCGCGCAGCCCGGCGCCTACGGGGCGCCTCCCCCGGAGGGGGTGTCCCCAGCGCCCACCCCCCGTAGGCGCGACCGGCCGACCGCGGCCTCAGAGCTTCTGCAGCGGGTCGTGCTCGGCCAGCAGCTTCTCCAGGCGGGCCTGGTCGACCCGGTTGACGATCTGCCCGGCCTCCTGGCGGTCGCGGATCACCTTGGCGAGGGTGAAGGCGGAGGTGACCAGGTAGAGGACCGCGATGCCGAGGAAGGCGCGGACCCACGCGTCCGTCTGCAGGTTGTAGATGCCGACGGCGGTGGCGCCGAGGGCGACGGCGAAGGATGCGACGGCCTGACCGTAGAAGGCGGCCGTGCTCTGCTGCTTGACCGGTGTCTCGCTCATGCGGAACAGGATCGGCGGATGTGGCCGCGGCCACATCCGCCCCGGTACTCAGGCCGTACTCAGTCCGACGGCCCCGCCCTCAGAACGCCGAGACCCCCGTCAGCGCTCGCCCGACGACCAGCTTCTGTATCTGGCTGGTGCCCTCGTACAGCGTCATCACCCGCGCGTCGCGCAGGAGTTTGCCCGCCGGGTACTCGTCGATGTAGCCGTACCCGCCGAACACCTGGAGCGCGTTGTTCGCGGCGCGGACGGCCGCCTCCGAGGCGAACAGCTTCGCCTTGGAGGACTCCACGGCGAACGGCTTCCCCCGGTCGATCAGATCGGCGACCCGCCAGGTCAGCAGCCGGGCCGCGTCCACGTCGACGGCGATGTCGCTGATCAGCTCCTGGACCAGCTGATGGCCCGCGATCGGCTTGCCGAACTGCTCCCGCTCCCCCGCGTAGCCCACGGCCGCGTCCAGCGCGGCCTGGGCGATGCCGACGCAGCCGGCCGCGACCGACATCCGCCCCTTGGCCAGGGCGGACATGGCGACCGAGAAGCCCTTGCCCTCCTCGCCGAGCATCGCGGACGCGGGCACCCGCACCCCGTCGAGGATCAGCTCGGCCGTGGCCTGCCCGCGCAGCCCCAGCTTGCCGTGCACGGCGCGGCGGGTCAGGCCGGGGGTGCCGGCGGGGACGAGGAAGGCGGAGACGCCCTTGTGGCCGGGGGCGTCGGTGGAGCGCGCGAAGAGCAGCACCACGTCCGCCCAGGTGCCGTTGGTGATGAACATCTTGGCGCCGTCGATGACGTACTCGTCGCCCTCCCGCACCGCCCGCGTGGCGAGACTGCCGGCGTCGGAGCCGGTGCCCGGCTCGGTCAGGCCGAAGCAGCCGACGTACGCACCGGAGGTCAGGCCCGGCAGCCAGGTCCGCTTCTGCTCCTCGGTGCCGTACGCGGCGATCGTCTTGGCAACCAGGCCGAGGGAGACGGAGACGATGCCGCGCACGGAGGAGTCGCCGCGCCCCAGCTCCTCGGTGACCAGGCAGTACGCGAGGTGGTCACCGCCCGAGCCGCCGTACTCCTCGTCGATCGTCAGCCCGAGGAAGCCGACCTCGCCGAGCTTCTTCACGATGCCCCGGTCGACCTCCTCCGCGCGGTCCCAGGCGGCGGCGTGCGGCGTGACCTCGCGCCGCACGAAGTCCCGGGCGAGCCGGCGCACGGCCTCCTGCTCGTCACTCAGCTCCAGGTTCATCCCGAGTCACCCCATGTGAGACGCGCGTGATCGTGTACGGATAAATTAGCACTGCTAGTTTAGTGCCGCAGCCCTACTATGTGCGCCATGGCCCGACCGCGCAAGCCCTTGCTCAGCACCGACCGGATCGTCGAGACGGCGCGTGCGCTGGTGGACGCGGAGGGGCTGGCCGCGGTCTCCACCCGCCGTCTGGCCGCCGAACTGGGAGTGAGCGGGCCGTCGCTCTACAACCACTTCCGCACCAAGGACGAGATCCTGGAGGCGGTGGCGGACTCGGTGAGCGCGCAGGTCGACCTGTCGATGTTCGAGGACGGCCGGGACTGGCGGACGGCGCTGCACGACTGGGCGGTGTCCTACCGCGACGCGCTGCGCGACCACCCCAACATCGTCCCGGTGCTGGCCCGCGGCCCCGGCCGTCGCCCGGCGGCGCTGCGGCTGGCCGACGCGGCCTACGGCGCGATGGTCGAGGCGGGCTGGCCGCCCGCGCAGGCCACGTCCATCGGCGCGCTGATGCGGTACTTCATCATGGGCTCGGCGCTCGGCTCGTTCGCCGGCGGCTTCGTGGACGACGCGAGCGCCTACGACCCCGCCGACTATCCGCACCTCGGGCAGGCGCACCTGCTGGCCGAGCAGCAGGAGAAGATCGACGAGCGCGCCTTCGAAACGGGCCTGACGGCCCTGCTGGACGGCCTGGCCCTCCAGTACGAGCAGGTACGGCAACGCACCTGACGGCGCCGCCCGGACACGTCGGCGAGCGCCGAACCGTCCCTGCCGCATGCTGGAGGGCATGACCTCCAAGGACCCCAGGGCGGGCGCGCTGGCACGGCTCGCCGGGCTGGTCGCGGACGAGACGCGGGCCGCCTGTCTGCTGGCGCTGCTGGACGGGCGGGCCTGGACGGCGGGTGAGCTCGCCCGGCACTGCGGGGTCGCCGCGTCCACGATCAGCGAGCACCTGGGCAAGCTGGTCGGCGGCGGGCTGCTGACCGAGGAGCGGCAGGGACGGCACCGGTACGTGCGGCTGGCCGGCGTCCGGGTCGCGCAGCTCGTGGAGGACCTCACCGCGCAGCTCGCCCCGGACGCCGCCGAACCGCCGCGCGGTCTGCGGCAGTCGGGCGCGGACTCCGCGACGGCGCGCGGCCGCACCTGCTACGACCATCTCGCCGGACGCCTCGGCATCACCGTCACCGACGCCCTCACCGCACGCGGACTGCTGCGCCAGGACACGGGGTTCGCGCTCACCGACGCGGGGCTGGACTGGTTCGGCGCGCTGGGCGTGGACCTCGGCCGGCGCGGACGGCGCCCGCTGGCCCGCGCCTGCCTGGACTGGACGGAGCGGCGCCCTCATCTCGCGGGAGCGGCGGGCGCGGCCCTGTGCCGGCACGCCCTGGACCAGGGCTGGTGCGTGCGGATCGGCTCCGGGCGAGCCGTGAAGGTGACCGGGGCCGGGGAGCGGGCGCTCGCCGGCCTGCTCGGGATCGACGCGGCCGTGCTCCGCTGAGGCGGAGGCCGACGCCCGGGCGTCCCACCTCGTCGCCCGGTTCCTCGACCGGCGCACCGACGCCTGCGGCGGCGACGCCGGCCGGACCGGCGTGAAGCTCTCCGCACACCGGCGGCGCGAGCGCCTTCACCGCGGACGCCGAACCGCCGGCCGGCCACGGCCAGTCGCCCGAGCGGCCCGGTGACGGCGACCTGGCGTGTCCCCTTCCGGCCGGCCCGGAAGCCGGCGCGGGCGCCGAGGACACCCTCGCCGCGTTCACCCGCTTCCGCGCGTACGACCGGGGCTCCGTCGTCGCCGGCCACGGGTTCACGCGGGAGAGCGGCGACGGCCTGATCGAGCGCGGACCGGCCGGCGCGGGAGCCTTCGGGGCGCCCTGCATCGCCGCCCCGGACCCGAGGGAGCGCTTCGCCCACGGCCTCCCGCCCGTGGCGCGTCAGAAGATCACCAGGGCGCGGCCTCCCTTGCCGGCGAGCATGGTGTCGAAGGCGGCCGGGATGCCGTCCAGGGTGATCCGCTCGGTCACCAGGGCACCCAGGTCGAAGGCGCCGGAGCGGATGTGCCCGGCGAGGACCGGGAGGTCGCGGGCGGGGTCGGAGTTGCCGTAGACGCAGCCGGCGAGGGTGCGGCCCCAGTGGAAGATCTCCAGGGCGTGGAAGGAGACCTTCTCCTCCTTGCCGCCGATGCCGACGACCGTGGTGCGTCCGCCGCGCCGGGTGGACTCCCAGGCGGTGCGGATGGTGGTCGCCCGGCCGACGCACTCCACCGCCACGTCCACGCCCTGCTTCCCGGTGAGGGCGCGGATCTGCCGGGCGGTGGCGTCGGAGGCGACGACGTAGTCGGTGGCGCCCGCCGCGCGGGCCAGTTCCTCCTTCTCGGGGGAGACGTCCACGGCGACGATCGTCCCGGCGCCCGCGATCCTGGCCGCCTGGAGCGCGGCGAGACCCACTCCCCCGACGCCGAACACGGCGACGGTCTCGCCGGCGCGGACCCGGGCGGCGTGGTGGACCGCGCCGTAGCCGGTGAGGACGGCGCAGCCCAGCAGGGCGGCGTCGGCGAGGGGGACGCCGTCCGGGGCGGGCAGCACGCAGGGGCCGGGCACCACGGTCTCCTCGGCGAACGCGGCCACGTTCAGGCCCGGGTGCAGGTCGGTGCCGTCGTCGGCGCGCCGGGCGTGCACCCGGGCGGCGCCGTCCAGGGCGTGCGCGCACAGCCACACCTCGCCGCGCCCGCAGGCGGGGCAGGCGCCGCAGGAGGGCGCCCAGTTGAGGACGACGCCGTCTCCGGGTGCGACATGGGTGACGCCTTCGCCGACGGCGACGACGGTGCCGGCGCCCTCGTGGCCGAGGACGGCCGGGACGGGCAGGCGCATGGTGCCGTCGGACAGGGAGAGGTCGGAGTGGCACACCCCGGCGGCGGCGAGGCGGACGCGCACCTCGCCGGGTCCGGGGTCGGGCAGGTCGACGCCGGTGATCTCCAGCGGGGCGCCGACGGCGGGCAGAACGGCGGCTCGTACGGCCATGGCGGTCACGACTCCCCTAGAACTGGAGGGACTTGGTCTGCAGGTACTCGGTCAGACCGTGGACGCCGAGTTCGCGGCCCACGCCCGACTGCTTGTATCCCCCGAAGGGGGCCAGCGGGTTGAACCGGCCTCCGTTGATGTCGACCTGGCCGGTGTCCATGCGGCGGGCGAAGGCGACGGCCTCCGCCTCGTCGCCGGCCCAGACGGCTCCGGCCAGGCCGTAGACGGTGCCGTTGGCGATGCGCAGGGCGTCCTCCTCGTCCTCGTAGCGCAGCACGCACAGCACGGGGCCGAAGATCTCCTCCTGGGCGATCGTCATCTCCGGGGTGACGTCCGCGAAGACGGTGGGGCTGACGTAGTAGCCCTGCGGGCGCGGCGCCTCGGGACCGCCCGCGGCCAGGCGGGCGCCCTCGGCGACGCCCTTCTCGATGTAGCCGCGCACCCGGTCCCGCTGCCGGGCGCTGACCAGGGGGCCGATGCGGTCGCCGTACTTGGCGGCGGCCGCCGCGGCCAGCTCCACGGCCTCGTCGTACCGGTCGCGGTGGACCAGCATGCGGGTCCACGCGCTGCACGTCTGGCCGGAGTTGGACATCACGTTGGCGACACCGACGTTGACCGCGCGGGCCAGGTCGGCGCCGGGCAGGACGACGTTGGCGGACTTGCCGCCGAGCTCCAGGGCGACCCGCTTCACCATGCCGGTGGCGATCGCGCCGATCCGGCGGCCGACGGCGGTGGAGCCGGTGAAGGAGAGCAGGTCGACGTCCGGGTGCTCGGCGAGCGCCTGCCCTGCCACCGGGCCCAGGCCGGTGACCAGGTTGAACACGCCCGCCGGGATCCCGGCCTCGTGCACGCACTCGGCGAAGAGCCGGGCGACCAGCGGGGTGTTCTCGGCGGGCTTGACCACGATGGTGCAGCCGGCCGCGAGGGCGGGGGCGGCCTTGGCGACGATCTGGTGCAGCGGGTAGTTCCACGGGGTGATCGCGCCGACCACGCCGACCGGTTCGTGGAACACGGTCGAGTTGCCCGTCCTCTCCTCGAAGGAGTACGTCGCGGCCAGTTCGGCGTACGTGCCGGCGACCGCGACCGGCACGCCGGCGTGGACGGTCCGGGCGAGCTTCTCGGGCGCGCCGAGTTCGGCGGTGACCGTCGCGGCGATCTCGTCCCGGCGGGCGTGCAGCTGGTCCCGCAGCGCGGTGAGGCGGGCCGCGCGCTCGGCGGGCGGGGTGGCCGCCCAGGCGGAGAGGGCCGCGCGGGCGGCGCGCACGGCGGCGTCGACGTCCTCCACGGTGCCCGCGGGGACGGTGGCGATCACCTGTTCGTCGGCCGGGTCGACGACCTCGATCACGTCGGGGCCGGCGGCGGGGCGCCAGGCGCCGTCGATGTACATGCCGTCGTATGCCTTCATCGCGCTTCCTCCGGGGCGGGGGCGTCCTGTGCGGACACCTAAACTAGCGATGTTAGTTTTTCCGCGCCAGGGGGGCGGCCGTGCGCCGCGCTCACTCCTCCAGGCCGGGCAGCCGGTCCGGGCTGGGGCAGATCCGCTGGCCGTGCTGGTCGAAGACGAACAGGTGGGCGAGATCGACCAGGAGCGGCACCTGCATGCCGTGCCGCAGCCGGATGTCGGGGGTGGTGCGGACGATGAGGTCGCCGGGGACCCGGGGCTCGGCCGAAGCGGGGACGGGCGGCACCGCGGCGGGGTCCGGCCGTCCGGGCCCGTCCAGCGTGGCCACGGCGCTCGTACGCGCGGCGCCCGCGCGGCGGCCGCCGGCGCGCTCCCGGAGGCGCTCCAGCACCGTGCCGCCCTCGCGGCGGCGGCGCCGGGCGGGGCGGCCGGGGCTCGGCCGCGGGGCCTCCAGTTCGGGGATGACGGCGGGGCGGGAGCCGGTGTCGAAGTGCACCAGCACCTCGTGCCCCTGGAACTCCAGGTGCTCCACCAGGCCGGTGAGCGCCACCTCGCCGGGGCGCGCGGCGGACGGCTTGGCGATCCGCACGGCCTCGGAACGCAGGCCCACGATCACCTCGCGGCCCTGCTGCACCCGCAGCAACTGGTGGTCCAGGGACAGCGGTTCGGGCATCCGCAGGAACTGCTTGCCGAGGCGGACGGTCATCGCCCCGTCCAGCGGGGCGCGGACCAGCCCGCGCAGCAGGTTGATGCGCGGGGTGCCGATGAACGCGGCGACGAAGACGTTCTCGGGCAACGAGTACACCGCGCGGGGCGTGCCGACCTGCTGGAGGACGCCGCCGCGCAGCACGGCGACCCGGTCGCCGAGCGACATCGCCTCGGACTGGTCGTGGGTGACGTAGACGGTGGTGACGCCCAACCGCCGGGTGAGCTGGGAGATCTCCGCGCGTACGTGGTTGCGGAGCTTGGCGTCGAGGTTGGACAGCGGCTCGTCCATCAGGAACGCGGAGGGGCGGCGGGCGATGGCCCGGCCCATCGCGACCCGTTGGCGTTCGCCGCCGGACAGCTGGGCGGGGAAGCGGTCGAGGAGGTCCTCGATGCCCAGCATCCGGGCGGTGGCGTCCACCTTGGGCGCCGGGTCGTCGCCGGGCGCCTCGATGCGCAGGGGGAAGCCGATGTTGTCCCGGCTGGTCATGCTCGGGTAGAGGGCGAAATTCTGGAACACCATCGCCATGTCCCGCTCGGACGGGGGCCGGTCGTTGGCGTACTCGCCGTCGAGGAACAGGCTGCCCTCGTCGATCTCCTCCAGCCCCGCGATCATCCGCAGCACGGTGGACTTCCCGCAGCCGGACGGGCCGAGCAGCACCAGGAACTCGCCGGGGGCGACGGCCAGGGACAACCGGTCCACCACGCGAACACCTCGCGTGTAGGACTTGCTCACGTCGTGCAGGGTGATGGCGCGTGTCATGAAAGTGCCCCCGGGGGCTCATCAGGGCGCTGCTGCTCCGCGGTCGGACGCCTCGTGCGGGTCGTACGGGGCGTTTGAGTCACGGAAGTTAACGGAAAGTAGGCGGCCGGGGAAGACGGCGGACGCGATCGGGACGTTCCGTCCGCGGGCAGAGAAAGCGGACGGAGGTATTCGGCACGGGGTGTGCCGGGCGGCGGGGACGGGGTGCGCTCCGACGCCGAGGCCGGTCGCGTGCGGCGGGACGGATCGCGTGCCCCGAAGCCGGTCGCGTGCGGCGGGGCCGTGTGTCTTCGGCGCCGGGTGCGCCTGCGGGGTGGCGGCGCTCCGACGCGGGGGGCGGTCGGGGACGTCCGCGGCACGGGGCGCGACGTGGACCTGGGCGCGTGGGCGCGGGGATGGCCGGGTCCCTCGGGGCCCGCCCCTCAGTCCGATCCGCCGTCGGTGTCCGGGCCGCCCCGGGCGGCCGAGCGGCGGGAGCGGAGAAGCGCGGTCGTCACGTGGCCGGCGGCCAGGGTCGCCCTCGCCGCTCCGTGGGTCCAGCGGGGGCCGCCCCTGGCGGCCCAGACGACGCAGGCGCAGCCGCCGACGGTGAGGATCAGGACGACGGACAGGACGGTCAGGATCATGCGGGCCCCCTCGTGTGCGCGGGACCATGTGGAGCCCGGCTGCGACGGGGGCCGTCCTGTCGGAGCCGGCCCGCGCGTCTCACCGCGGCCGCCGGGCCCCGCACCGGCCGCGTTCGTGCCCGCCGTGCCGCCCGGCCGCCGGAGGGCGCGGCGCGGCTCCCGCCGGCGTCGGCAGCAGCGAGGGCGGTGGACCGGGCGGCGGGCGCGACCTGGACGACCGTCGTCAGGGACAGCGGCGGCCCGGGGCCCGGGCAGAAGCCGAGTGCGGCGAGGACGCCCCCTGACCACGAACCGGGTGTCACCCCGGCTCAGACGTCCGCTCAGGTCAGCGCGGTGAGCGCCTCCGGCTCGTCGGCCCGCTCCGGGGACACCTCGACGGGGACGCCGTTGAGCACCGCGTTGCCCGACAGCGGGTCGAGGAGGCTGCCGTCGAGGAGCTGGTTGACGTTGGCGCCGGGGTGGGCGGAGGCGTGCCGGGTGCGGGTGCCGGGCCGGTCGTGGCCCCAGCCGTGCGGCAGGCTCACCACCCCGGGGCGCACGGTGTCGGTGACCTCGGCGGGGGCGGTCACCTCTCCCCCGGCGCCCTTGATCCGCACCGGCTGCCCGTCCCGTACGCCGAGGCGTTCGGCGTCGTCGGGGTGCAGGTGCAGGGTGCAGCGGTTGGAGCCGCCGGTGAGGGCGGGCACGTTGTGCAGCCAGCTGTTGTTGGAACGCAGATGGCGGCGGCCGACCAGGACGAGGCCGGCGGGGCGCTCGCGGAGGGCGGCCCGCAGCCGGGGCAGGTCGGCGGCGATCGGGGCGGGCAGCAGTTCCACCTTGCCGCTGCGGGTCTTCAGCGGCTGGGGCAGGCGGGGGCGCAGCGGCCCGAGGTCGATGCCGTGCGGGTGGGCGAGCAGTTTCTCCAGGGTGAGCCCGTCCGGGTCGGCGCCGAAGCCGTCGCCGTAGGGACCGAGGCGCAGCATCATGTCGAGGCGCCGTTCGGGGCCGTCGTCGCCGGTGAGCAGTCCGGCGAGTTCCTTCGGGTCGCGGCCGTGCACCGGGGAGTGCGGCTCGCGGACGGCCTTGCCGAGGGTCTGCCGGATCACCAGGTCGTCCACGGCGGACGGGTCGGCGCCATGGGTGCCGGTGGCGGCGAGGACGAGCCGGGCGAGGATCTCGGTCTCGGCCATGCGGCCGGGTTCGAGGGGCACGGCGGGGCGGGTGTAGCGGACCTGGTTGCGCACGGCGAGGGTGTTGAACGCGAAGTCGTGGTGCGGGCTCTGGGCCGGCGGGGGCGGCGGCAGGACGACGTGGGCGTGCCGGGAGGTCTCGTTGAGGTAGGGGTCGACGCTCACCATGAAGTCGAGGGAGGCGAGCGCCCGGTCCAGCCGGTTGCCGTCGGGGGCGGAGAGCACCGGGTTGGCGCCGACGGCGATGACGGCGCGGACCGGCGTCCCCTCCTCGGTGGGGGTGTCGATCTCCTCGGCGAGGGCGGACAGCGGCAGTTCGCCCTTGGCCTCGGGGTGGCGGCTCACCCGCGAGTGCCAGCGGCCGAGGGCGAAGCCGTGGCCGGGTCCGGCAGGGCGCGGGGTCCTGTCGGTGGCGGCCTGGGGGAAGAGCGCGCCGCCCGGCCGGTCGAGGTTGCCGGTGAGGGCGTTGAGGACGTCGACGAGCCAGCTGGCGAGGGTGCCGTGCGGGACGGTGCAGCTGCCGATGCGGGCGTAGACGGCGGCGGTGGGGGCGGCGGCGAGTTCCCGGGCGAGGCCGCGGATGGCGGCGGCGTCGACGTCGCAGGCGCCGGCGACCGCCTCGGGTGTGAAGTCGGCGAGGGCGTCGGAGAGTTCGGCGACGTCCTGGAGGTGCGGGGCGGCGTCGCCCAGGTCGACGAGGTCCTCGTCGAAGAGGGTGCGGGCGATCGCGGCGAGCAGCAGCGCGTCGGTGCCGGGGCGGACGGCGAGGTGCCGGTCGGCGAGGCGGGCGGTGCGGGTGCGGCGCGGGTCGACGACGGTGAGGGTGCCGCCGCGCGCCCGCAGCGCCCTGAGCCGTCCGGGGAAGTCGGGCGCGGTGCACAGGCTGCCGTTGGACTCGAGCGGGTTGGCGCCGATCAGGAGCAGGTGGTCGGTGCGGTCCAGGTCGGGTACGGGGATGCGGTTGGCGTCGCCGAAGAGGAGCCCGCTGGAGACGTGCTTGGGCATCTGGTCGACGGTGGAGGCGGTGAACACGCTGTGGGTGCCGAGCCCGCCGATGAGCAGCGGCGGGTAGAGGGCGCCGGCCGTCGTGTGCACGTTGGGGTTGCCGAGGACGACGCCGACGGCGTGCGGGCCGTACCGTTCGACGGCCGTGCGCAGTCCGGCGGCGACGGCGTCGAAGGCCTCCTCCCAGGTGGCCTCGCGCAGTGCGCCGTCCACCCGGACGAGCGGGGTGCGCAGCCGGTCGGGGTCGGAGTCCAGCTCCGCGAAGGCGGCGCCCTTGGGGCAGATGAACCCCTTGCTGAACACGTCGTCGCGGTCACCGCGGGCGCCGGTGACCTTGCCGTTGTCGACGGTGAGGACCAGGCCGCAGGTGGCCTCGCACAGGGGGCAGATACGTAGGGCGGTGCGGGACACGGGTCCTCCCCGGGACGGCGGCGGTGGCGCACGGACGGGCCGAGCATACCGACCGGTACGCACGGAGGGGAGGGCGTGCGGGGGAACGGGTCAGTCGAGCACCCGGGCCAGGTACGCCCTCAGCAGCGCGCGCAGTTCGGCGATGATCTTCTCGTCCCCCTCGGGCGCCGTCCGGAACGCCAGGCCGACCAGGGTGTCGGCGGTCTCCACGGCGACCAGGAAGGTGCGGCGCAGGTCGTCGTCGGCCGGGCGGCCCAGGTAGCCGGAGAGCAGCGCGGCGAGCCGGTCGGCGACCCGGTGGTTGGGTTCGGCGCGGCGCGCCCCGACCGGGATCTGGTTGCCGAACTCGACGAGGGAGAAGCCGGGGGCGGTACGCTTCATGTCCAGGTACGTGTCGAGCACGACGTCCACGGCGTGCCGCCAGCCGCGGTCGCCGGCGGCGGCCAGCCGTTCGGTGACGCGTTCGGTGAAGCGCTCCAGGTTGCGCCGGGCGAGCGCGTCGGCCATCTGGCGTTTGCCGGTGAAGAAGCGGTAGACGGAACCGATGGGCACGCCGGCGCGTTCGGCGACCGCGCGGGTGCTCAGGCCGTCGTAGCCGACCTCGTCGAGGAGGCCGGCGCAGGCGTCGAGGATCCTGGCCAGCCGTTCGGCGCTGCGCCGCTGCACGGGCGCCCGGCGGAACGATGCCGTGGAGGACACGGGCCTCACCCCGCCCGCCCGGGGCCGTCCGGTGCGCCGGGCCCCTCCGCGACCGGTTCCGCGCTCGGCCCGGTGGCCGGCTCCCGGTCCGAGACGGTGATGTCGGCGGTGCTCTCCACGGGCTCTCCGTCGACGGCCCACACCGAGCCGTCGTCGGCGTACAGGCGCGCGGTGACCTGGTGGGTGCCGCGCGGGAAGGCGCCGGGGGCGAGGTGGTACTCGGGGGTGCGCAGCACGGCGACGCGGCGGCCGTTCACCTCCAGGTGCGCCACGCCCCGGCCGGCCCGGGCGCGGCGGCCCGTCCCGTCGGGCGAGAAGCGGAAGCCGCGCACCCGCAGTCGTACGTCCCAGCCGCCCCCGGCGTCGGGCGTGACCTCCACGCCGACCTGGGGCGCGTCCTGCTCGTCCACCTCCCGGTAGGGGCGGCCCTCCGCGTCGCGCTCGTCGAGGAGCCGGCCCACGGGTGAGGACGGCGCCCCGCCCCTCCCCTGGCCGCCCGGGGTGCCGCAGCCCGCGGGTCCGGCCAGCACGACGACACAGACCGCGAGCGCGGGGATGATCGGCTTCCGCGTCCACGTCATGCCGGGGAGCGTAGAACAGCGCTTCGAACGTGCGAATCCCCCTGGAGAATGGTTCCGGACACTCCGTGGAGGGGACGGGAGGGCCGGCCGGGGAACGGGACCGCGCGGCGCCCTTGCGCCGGGGTAACCGCAATCCTACGGTGTCCCATAGGAATCGGCTCGGTGCAAGGGAGCAGCGGACATGAGCGACGGGGCCACCGCCCGCGGGAGCGCGACGGAGCGCGAGCAGGCGCGCAAGATCGCCGAGGGCCTGGAGCACCTCTCCGGCTTCGGCAACGAGCACAGCTCGGAGGCGGTGCCGGGCGCCCTGCCCGTCGGCCGCAACTCCCCGCAGCGCGCGCCGCTCGGGCTGTACGCGGAGCAGCTGAGCGGGTCGGCCTTCACCGAGCCGCGGGCGGTCAACCGCCGCTCGTGGCTGTACCGGATCCGCCCGTCCGCCGCGCACCCGGCATTCACCCGCACGGGCAACGGGGCGCTGCGCTCGGCGCCGTTCGCCCAGACGGTGCCCGACCCCAACCGGCTGCGCTGGAACCCGCTGCCGGAGCCGGCGGAGGGCACCGACTTCCTGGCCGGCCTGTGGACCCTGGGCGGCAACGGCGACGTGACCCGGCGCAGCGGTATGGCGGTGCACCTGTACCACGCCAACGCCTCCATGCAGCGGGTGTTCAGCGACGCCGACGGCGAGCTGCTGATCGTGCCGGAGCGCGGCGGGCTGCTGCTGCGCACGGAGTTCGGTCTGCTGCATGTGGAGCCCGGACACATCGCGCTGATCCCCCGTGGGGTGCGGTTCCGTGTGGAGCTGCTGGACGAGACGGCCCGCGGTTATGTATGCGAGAACTATGGGGCGCCGTTCCGGCTGCCCGACCTCGGCCCGATCGGCGCCAACGGCCTGGCGAACGCCCGTGACTTCCGCGCCCCGGTCGCCGCGTACGAGGACGTGGAGGGCCCGGTGGAGGTGGTGAACAAGTTCTGCGGCAACCTGTGGGCCGCCACCTACGACCACTCCCCGCTGGACGTCGTCGCCTGGCACGGCAACCATGTGCCGTACGCCTACGACCTGCGCCGCTTCAATGTGATGGGCACCATCTCGTACGACCACCCGGACCCGTCGATCTTCACGGTGCTGACCTCGCCGAGCGACACGCCCGGCCTGGCGGGCGTGGACTTCGTGGTGTTCGCCCCGCGCTGGCTGGTCGGCGAGGACACCTTCCGGCCGCCGTACTTCCACCGGAACGTGATGAGCGAGTACATGGGCCTGATCGAGGGCGCGTACGACGCGAAGGCGGAAGGGTTCGTGCCGGGCGGCGGCTCGCTGCACAACATGATGTCGGCGCACGGCCCGGACCGGGAGACGTTCGACCGCGCCAGTGCGGCGGAGCTGCGCCCGCAGAAGGTCGACGACGGCCTCGCCTTCATGTTCGAGACCCGCTGGCCGGTGTCCCTCACCCCCCAGGCGGCGCGGGCGGAGCACCTGCAGCAGGGGTACGACGACGTGTGGCAGGGACTCGAGCGTCACTTCCGGCCATTGCACTGACCGTTCTCCGACCGGTACGGATAGCGCGTGACCTCCTTCGCCCCGGACTCGATCGTCCTCAACCGCAAGTTGCCGCTCTGGTACCAGGTGTCGCAGTCGCTGCGCGCCTCGATCCTCGGCCGCTCGCCCCACGACCCGCTGCGCCTGCCCACCGAGGAGCAGCTGGCCGGGCACTACGGGGTGAGCGTGCTGACCATGCGGCAGGCGCTGAAGGAGCTGGAGGACGAGGGGCTGATCACCCGGCACCGGCGGCGCGGCACGTTCATCGAGCCGGACGCTCGGCGGGGCGCGCCGGTGCGGCTGCTGGGCTCGGTCGACGCGATCGTGGCCCAGCAGTCCGGCATGACGACGGACCTGCTGGAGCACGGAGCCGCGCCGGTGCCGGCCGAACTGGCCGAGCACTTCCCGGACCTGGCGGAGACGGCCGCCTACCACCGGCTGCGCAGCGACGAGAAGACCGGCGAGCCGACCAACCACGCCCGCAACTACGTGCGTCCGGAGCTGGCCGAGCGGATCGATCCGCAGGACCTGGTGCGCTGGCCGATGACGAAGGTGCTGCGGGACGTCGTCGGCGCGGACATCAGCCGCATCACGGACACCGTGGAGGCACGGCTCGCGGCCCCGGAGACGGCGCGGCTGCTCCGGGTCCCGCTGCTCAGCCCGATCCTGCACTACACCGGCGTCACCTACGACTCCGCCGGACGGGTCCTGGACGTGGCCGTGATCCACTACCGGGGCGACCGCTTCTCCTTCACGGTGACCCTGGACGCCACCTGATCCGGCCCCGCCGGCACGTCGTACGATGCCCGGCGTGACGCATGACGACGCTCCGCTGCTGGCGGACCTCATGCCGTGGTCCGTCGCACCGCCGCGGCTCGGCCGGGGGTGGCCGGCGGCCCCCGACGCGGCGTCCCTGAAGGCCCGTTGGAACGCCCTGGTGAAAGCCGAGGGCCCGGACCGCGAGGCCCTCTTCCGGTCCACCCGGTCCCGCACCCCGCACACGGCGGTCGGGCAGCTCCCCGGGCGGGACGGCGGCACGGAGCGGCTGGCCCGTGCCACGGGGCCGTGCCCGGAGCCGGTACGGGTGCTGCGCGGCCCGTTCGACGAGCAGTGGCTGATCCCCGACACACGGCTGATCGACGCCCCTCGGCCGGAGTTGTGGCGGGTGGCGGACGAGCACCAGATCTTCGCCGTCGAGACGGCCGGCGGCATCCCGCCGCTGCTCGTCACGTCCCTCTTCCCCGTCCTGCGCACGGGCCGGATCCGCCCGCTGTACCGCCGGCCGGGCGCCGTCGAGCCCAACCTGGCCCCGGGGCTGACGGACCACCTCGCCGCCCGGCTGGGGCTGGAGGTCTCCGCCGTCGACGTCCTCGCCTGGGCGGCGGCCGTGGCCCGTCCCGCGCCGGGCGGGCTCGCGGTGCCGCTCACCGGCGACCCGGACGCCTGGCGGCAGGGCGTGGCGCTGGGCCGCCGGACGCTGTGGCTCATGCACCGGGACGGTGAGCGCCCCAGACTGCCGGGCGGCCGCCGCCCGTACGTCCGCGCCCCGCTGCCGTCCCGGCCGCCCGCCCCGGCCTACGACCGGGGCGAGGAGGCGCTGCTGCTCGGTGACGGCCGTATTTCCCCGGTGCCGCCGCAGGCGTGGGAGTTCGAGGCCGGCGGGGTGCGGGTGCTGGAGGAGTGGTGCGCGTCCCGCACGCGCCCGGCCGAACCGGGCACCCTGGAGGCGATCCGCCCGGCCGCCTGGCCGCAGACCTGGACCTCGGAACTGCTGGAACTGGTCACGGTCCTCACCCTCCTCGCCGAACTGCGCCCGCTCCGTGAGGACTCGACGGGCTCCCTGCCCGCACCGATCACCCCCGCCGACCTGCACACGGCAGGTGTCCTGCCCGTGCCCGCGTCCGCCCGGCGACCGGCCTCGGTGCTGGACGCACGCGAGGAGGGGCCGGGGGGCCAGCTCGCGCTGATCTGAGAGGGCGCGGGGCGGAGCGGCCCGGCGGGGGGCGGTGCGACGCGGGACGGGCGCCGTCCCGTACACGGGTGAGAAGCCGCTCGGACCACGCTTCGAAGTCGATCGGGCCGGGTCCCCCCACGAACGCCGCCGCCGTCCTCGGGCACCCGCCGGTCGCGACGCCACCGGAGGCAGGCGGTGCGGACCGCGTTCTCCTGCTTCCGCGGCCAGGGCAGCGAACGGGTGCGCCAGGCGGTGGCCGGTTCGTCGCTGTCGAGCGTCGTCACGATGCCGTTCAGCGTCGCGGTCGGCTCCGGCTTGCGCAGAGGGCGGGGCTGGAGCCGTAGGCGGGTGACAGCGGCAGGCGGGTGACGTCAAGCGGCAGCCACACGTGCGCGTGGACGGACCGCGGACGGTGGACGAGTCCTGCGGTCGCCGCCGGGTGGGATCGGGGTCGGCAGGATGAAGGCCGGTGTCGTGCGGCCGGCGGAGTGGGGCCGTGTGCCGTGGGGACAGCGGGCGAGCGCCGCGCCGGGACGGGTGGGACCGTCCGGCGCGGACGCTACCGGCTGCCGAACAGGGAGCGGCGCAGTCGGCGCAGCGGGGCGAAGAGCGAGACGCGGCTCGCGCGGGCCCGTGCGCCCTTGGTGCCGCGGGTGCTGTCACGCGCGGTCAGCTCACGCATGAGCGACGTCGCCTCGGCCGTCTCCCGCTGCGGGACGGCCGGTCCCGCGAGGACCGAGAGATGGCGGTCGAGACGCGTACTGCTCGCGCCGCTGCCGCAGGTGATCGCAGGGATCCTGGCCCTGCTGCGCACTGTTATCTGTTCCATGTCACTCCCCACCCGTACGACTCCACCCGGCCCGGGCAGGGTAACCCTATCGTCCCGTACGGGCACCCGTGTATCGAGGTCACAGGATTCACCTTCCCCATAAGGGTGTTGACGAACACTCGGCAATTACTCTCCGAATCCGACCGTTTTCAGGGCGAGTTGGACGATGGGCTGGTAGGCGGGTTGCGGAAAGCCGCCGTCCGGTTCGACGGTCACCGCGAGTGACGCCGCCGCGGGGTGGAGACCGGACGCGGCCAAGGGCGTGTCGCGTTCGAGGGGCCCGAGAGAGCGGGCCGGCCGTCCCGGTCCGTGAGCCGGAGCCGGCGCACCCGGCCGTCCGGGGGCCGTCATGTCCGCCCAGGGTGACGGCCGCCCCGCCGGCCGGTACGGAGGCGATCACTCCGATCCCGCGGCCGCGGACGGCCCGGCCGCTGCTCGCGCGGGCGTCCGGGACGGCGAGAACGCGGGCGGTCCCACGTACCCGGTCGCGCGCGGCGGAGACCCCGTCGGGCGGGGCCTCCGCTTCGGCGTCCGGCGGGGACGACGACGGCTACCGGGCCACGGGGGTCAGGCCGCCGAGGTGAGCACCGGGAGGTAGCCGCCCGACTGTCCGGCGGCCTTCGGGTGGTACGAGTTGCCGATGTTCAGCCAGTCCACGCTGTGCAGCCAGGGGTTTCCGGAGCAGATCTCGTGGCCGCTGAACGTGGTGCGGACGTCGCCGAACGTGTAGCCGTACGCCCGGGCGCGCTGGGCGATGGCGTTGTTGAGGTGGTCGGAGGCGTCGTTGATGGCCTTCCGCTTGGTCTCGGAGAGGCCGATGCAGCTGGTGCCGAGCTGGTAGAAGCGGGGGTAACCGAGCACCACCACATGGGCGTTGGGCGCCCGGTCCCGGATCGCGGTGTAGACGCCGTCGAGCCTGCCGGGCAGCGTCGAGTCGACGAAGGCGCGGGCGGTGGCGATGCGGGAGAGGCAGGAGCTGTCGGACTGGAGCACACAGGTCGTCATGACGTCGGCGAACCCCGCGTCGTTGCCGCCGACGCTGACCGAGACGAGGGCGGTGCTCGCGGAGAGCGGGCCGAGCTGCCCGGAGAGGACATCACCCGTACGGGCGCCCGAGCAGGCCGTGAAGGAGAAGGAGGACGGTGAGTTCGCGGCCGCCCAGAGGTACGGGTGGGCCTTCGTGCTGCGCTTGCAGTCGCCGCTGGAGGAGATGTAGCTGCCGGCGCCGACGCCCGAGGAGTAGGAGTCGCCCAGGGCCACGTACGGGCCGAGGGCCGCCTGTGAGGACGCGTGCGCCGCGGTCGCACCGGTGAGGGCGGCGGTGACGGCGAGGAAGAAGGCGGTGAGGAAGAGGACGAGTCGGGAACGTCTCATGGAACCTCCCTTTAGCAGGATCTCTGCCTCAACCGTCGTACCAATGACGCGTGTTGAATGGAAGTGTTCATGCCAGAACTATTACCGTCGGGCACCGGACGAACACCGGGACGGCGCGGCTTTCCGGCCCCGCACGGTGAGAAGTCCGTCGCCGGCGGACCGGGAGCGACGCGCCACGCACGGGCGCACCCGGCAATCCAGGTGCACGGGGAGCCCCCGTGACCGATCATGGCGGCATGTCCGCGCACCCGCACGACGCCCTGCCCATCCGGCTCAACGTCGACGACAACGACTCCCCGTCCGACGTCGTCGACGCGCTGTTCCTCGGCCGTTTCGCGACGGGCGAGCAGCCCTACTCGCACGCCGCCACCCTCGAACGCGTCCGGTCCGGCGCGACCCTCCTGCCCGCGGACGCGCGGCTGCTGCGGCTCGCCAAGGACGACGACCGCAGCGCCACCCTGGCCGAGGGGGACGGCTGGACGCTGCTGATCTCCCGCTGGAGCCGGGGCGCCGACGTCACGGTGACCGCGACCAGCGCCGACCTGGCGGAGCGGATCCTGGAGGAGGCCACCGACGGCGCGGCCGACGAGCCGGAACCGCAGCCGGAGCACGTCGCCATGGGGTTCTGGTACGTCTCCCCGCGGCGCGGTCCGCACCGCACCACCCGGCAGATCACGGCCGGCACGTGGGAGGAGATCCGGCCCAACTACACCGCCCCGGTGGCGAACGCGATGGACCGGCTGATGAAGACCACCCCCGAGGACATCTCGGGGCGGCTGCTCCTGCTGCACGGCCCGCCGGGCACCGGCAAGACGTCCGCGCTGCGCACCCTCGCCCGGTCCTGGCGGGACTGGTGCCAGGTGGACTGCGTCCTGGACCCCGAGCGGCTGTTCTCCGACGTCGGCTACCTGATGGACATCGCCATCGGCGAGGAGGACGCGTCCGGCAGGAACCGCTGGCGGCTGCTGCTCCTGGAGGACTGCGACGAACTGATCCGCGGCGAGGCCAAGCACACGGCGGGCCAGGCGCTGTCCCGGCTGCTGAACCTCACCGACGGTCTGCTCGGCCAGGGCCGCAACGTCCTGGTGGGCGTCACCACCAACGAGGACCTGGAGCGGCTGCACCCGGCCGTGGTGCGTCCGGGCCGCTGCCTGGCCCGGATCGAGGTGGGGCCGCTGACCCGCACGGAGGCGGTGAACTGGCTGGGCCGCGAGGAGGGCGTCGGACGCGAGGGGGCGACCCTGGCCGAGTTGTACGCCCTGCGCCGGGGCGCCTCCCCGACCGCCCTGCCGGAGCCGCGCGGCGACGCGGACGCGGGCCTGTACCTGTAGGAGCGGTGAGGGCCGCACGCCGCTGCCGGTCGGGAGTTCGGGACAGCAGCGCAAGGACCGGCGCGGGGTGCTGTGCCCGCCCGGCCTGCCGGTACGGCTGCGGCTGCCGCTGCGGCTGGAGGAGTACGCGGCCGTCTCCCCCACCGCCGAGGTGGACAACGCCTTCTGCCGGCTGCCGTCCCGGGAGACCTTCGCCTCCTGCCTGGAGCGCACGCCACCGGACTCCGCCGTCACGGTCAGCAGCCCGCGACGCCACGACCTCGACCGCCCTGCGGCCCCTGCGGAAGCCTCGCCCGACACCCTGGGGGACGCGGGGAACCGCGCACCCGCCCCCCACCCACACGCGTCCGCAGTGGCCGCCGGCCCCCAACCCCCGCGGCGCCTACGCCCGGTAGACCGCCCGCAGCGCGTCCCGGACCGCGGCCATCGCCGCCTCCTCCCCCAACCCCAGTCGCCGGACCCTCTCGGCGAACGCCTGCGCCGCGGCCGCAGCCTCCCTCTCCGCCGCCGCCCCCGCGGCAGCGATCACCGTTCCGTTCCGCCCCCGCGTCTCGATCACCCCGTCCGCCTCGAGCGCCCGGTACGCCTTGGCGACCGTGTTCGCCGCGAGCCCGAGCGTCTCGGCCAGCCCCCGCACCGTCGGCAGCCGGTACCCCACCGGCAGTTCCCCCGACCGCGCCTGCTCGGCGATCCGCGCCCGCACCTGCTCGTACGGCGGTGTTCCGTCCTGGATATGGATCCGTACACTCACGCCGCGATTCTCGCGCACCCCCGGACGCCCCACACCCCCGCCCGGCCGGTGCCCCGGCACACCCACGCGGCGCCCCGGGAAAATAAGAGGCACCCCCGCCTCATCACCTCGTAGCGTGCGCTCACATGACAGTGACCGTCCGCGATCTGCGCCCCGACGCCCCGGCCGACCTGGAGGGCTTCGCCCGCGTACGGCAGGCCGCGCTGCCGTTCGTCCTCGTCACCCCGGAGTCCCTGGCCCACGAGCTCGCCCATCTGCACCCCGACGCCCGCTACCGCCCGCTCGTCGCGGTGGACGACGACGGGGAGGTGATCGGCACGGCCCAGGTGCACCTCAGCCACGACAGCGCCGTGCCCGGCCAGGGCAACCTCAACGTCTACGTGCACCCCCGGCACACGCGCCGGGGCGCGGGGACGCTGCTGGTGCGCGCCGCCGAGGAGCATCTGACCGCGCACGGGGCGACCCGGTTGCTGGCCTGGGTGCTGGACGAGCCCGGCAACCGCGCCTTCGCCGAACTGCACGGTTACCGGGCGAGCCGCTCCGCGCACTTCCTCCGCCTGGACCTGGCGCACCGCGAGCTGCCCCCGCCGCAGGACCCGCCGCCCGGCGTGGAACTGCGCCCGGGCTCCGCGTACGCCGACGACCCGCGCCCGCTGTTCGAGCTGGACGCGGAGACCACGGCGGACGAGCCGAGCGACGTGGACACGGAGCTCACCGACTACGAGGCGTGGCTGAGGGAGACCTGGCAGCACCCGCTGTTCGACGCCGGGCTGACCACGGTGGCCGTGGTCGACGGCCGGCCCGCCGCGTTCTCCGCGGCCCGCACGGACGGCGGCACCCGGTACGCGACCGGTATGACCGGCACGGCGCGCGCCCACCGCGGCCGGGGCCTGGCGAAGCTCGCGAAGAACGACTCGCTGCACCGGGCCCGCGCGGCCGGGTACACAGAAGCCTTCACCGGCAACGACACCGGGAACGGTCCGATGATCGCGATCAACGAGTGGTTCGGCTACGAGCTGTGCGGAACGGAGGTGCGGTATGTCCGCGAACTCGGCTGACGGACCCGCGACCGTCGAGGTGGTCCTGGTCAAGGCGGGCCGTACGAAGATCCGTTACCCGGCGGAGCTGCTCGCCGACGACGGCGCCCGGGTCAGCGTGCGCGCCCCGTGGGCGGGCGAGGGCGTACGCGACTTCGGCTTCGTCCGCTTCGAACCCGGAGACGTCTTCACGGAGCACTACTGGCGGGACCGCTGGTACTCCGTGAAGGAGGTGCGCACCTCCGGGGGCGTCCTCAAGGGCCACTACTGCGACATCACCCGCCCGGCCGAGCTGACCGGGGGCCGCCTGGTCGTCGAGGACCTCGACCTGGACCTGTGGGTCTCCGCCGACGGCACGGACGTACGGCGGCTGGACGAGGACGAGTTCGCGGAGAGCGGCCTGGCGGCCAGGGACCCCGGCGCGGCGGCGGCCGCGGTGGCCGCCCTCGACGAGCTGGACGCCCTGGCCCGCGGGGCCGGTCTCGGCGCCCTGCTCGGCTGAGACACGGCGCCGGCCGGGACACCGCCGGCGGTCCGGCACCCGGCGGTTCAGTCCCGGAGGGCCACCACCGCGTACCGCTCGTCGTCGGTCTCCCGTCCCCACAGCGCCGGGTCCCCGGACAGCCGTTCCACGCGCACCCGCGCGGTGAGCGGGGCGAGGAGGGCGGTGAGCCGGTCCGCCGGTATGCCGACCGGGCTCACCGTCCCCCACACCCCCTCGACCAGCACCAGCCGCCCGCCGGGCCGCAGCAGGTCGCGCCAGTGCCGCAGCACCCGGTCCGGCTCGGGGAGCGTCCAGAGCACGTGCCGGACGAGGACGGCGTCGTACCGCTCACCGCCGACCGGCGGGTGCGCCGCGTCGCCGGTGAGGAACACCGCGTGCCGCCCGGCGAGCTTCTGCCGGGCCAGCGCCACCATGGCCGGGGACCGGTCCACCCCGGTGACCCGGTGGCCCTGCCCGGCGGCGAGGAGGGAGAGGCTGCCGGTGCCGCAGCCGAGGTCCAGGACGTCACCCGGCCGGCCGGGCAGCCAGTCCCGCAGCCGCGCGGCCCAGGCGGCGCGCACCCGCGGGTCACGCAGCCCGTGGTCCGGCTCCTCGTCGAAGGTGGCCGCCCGCGCGTCCCAGTCGGCACCGCCCGTGTCCGTCCCGTCACCGTGCCGCGTGGTCATGGGCTCAGGGTGACACCTGCCACTGACAGCCGGTCCGTGACGGCGGCCACAGACACGACGGGACGGATGGGGAACTCTCCCCCGAAAGGTTCACCGCCGTGAGAACGGGCGACCCGGATGGACCTTCGAGGAGGCAGCCATGCGCCGAGTCACCGTGCAGAAGCCCCCGAGGAAGACGGACACCCGCCAGGTCCGCGAGGAGGCCGACGAGCGCCCCGCGGACCGCCCCGAGATCCGCAAGGACATCGCCCGCACCTGGTGGCCCGACGGCTGAGCGCCCGGCCGCGGGGCTCGGCCGGGGCGCTTGCCCGGGATCCGGCTCCCCACGCACGCCATGACGAGGGCAGTCCGAGCGCCCGTGCCCGGGTCCCCGCGAACTCCGGCGGCAGCCGCCCCCGGCCCGGCGCCCCGGGTGTCGGGCCGGACGGCGACGAGGTCCGGGTACGGGTGGTCCGGGCGCGGCTCCGGCACGACGAGGCCCGTCGGCCGCGCGGGCCCGGCCCCGCCGTCGTCCGGGAGCTCCGCGACGAACACGCGGCCGGCGGCCACGTTCGCCGCGTGGCCGGTCTCCATGGGCACCGGCACGACCCCGACCCGGGCGATGCAGGGCCGGAAGGCCGCGTCGGCCACCGCCCGCGCGTCCGGTACGTCGGCGGCGACGGCCGGCCTGATCCGCGCGTTCCTCATGCGCGCACGGTACCTACCTGATCCCAGCCTGAGCGCTCCCTTAAAGCGACCATAAGGATCTCCCCGCACCGCCCTCACCGGGCGATTTCCGGGTTCCGCGGGGCTAGTTTCTGATCCACCCCCACGGGATCCCCCGGGATCGCCCCCCATGAGATCCGCTGTTCGCCGAGGAGTTGCTGCCCCATGTCCGCACGCCGTAAGGCCGCTGTCGCCGCCGTCGGTCTCGCCCCGCTCGCCCTGACCGGACTGTCCGCCGCGCCGGCCGCCGCCCACGGTTCGATGGGCGACCCGGTCAGCCGGGTCTCCCAGTGCTACGCCGAGGGCCCGGAGAGCCCGGCGTCGGAGGCGTGCAGGGCGGCCGTCGCGGCCGGCGGCACCCAGGCGCTGTACGACTGGAACGGCGTCCGCATCGGTGACGCGGGCGGGCGCCACCGGGAGCTGATCCCGGACGGCAAGCTGTGCAGCGCGGGAAACGAGGCGTTCAAGGGCCTCGACCTGGCCCGCACCGACTGGCCGGCGACCGGCGTGTCCAGCGGCGAGCACACCTTCAAGTACCGGGTGACGGCCCCGCACAAGGGCACCTTCACGGTGTACATCACCAAGCCCGGCTACGACCCGGGCAAGCCGCTGGCCTGGGACGACCTGGACCTGGCCAACCCGGTGGCGACCTCCACCGACCCGGCCGCGTCGGGCGGCTTCTACACCTTCTCCGGCACCCTCCCGGAGCGCTCCGGCCAGCAGTTGCTGTACGCCGTCTGGCAGCGGTCGGACAGCCCGGAGGCCTTCTACTCCTGCTCGGACGTCACCTTCGGCGGTGCGCAGGCGGGCGGGGACGCGGCCGGCGGCGACACGGCGGAAGGCGACAGGAAGACGGACGGCGGTGAGGCCGCTCCGGGCGACACGCCGAAGGGGGCGTCCGCCCCGGCGCCGACGGCCTCCGCCCCGTCCGAGGAGCAGATCGAGGCCGGCGCCGAGAAGTCGACGATCGAGAACCACGGGCACGGCGACGACGACCCCGCCACCACGGCCGACCCGGTCGCGGCGGACGCCGGCACGGGCAACCGGCCGAAGGCGGCCGGCGGCGGTCAGAACCTGGCGGAGACCGGCGGTGACGACAGCACGCCGTACCTGATGGCCGGCGGCGCCGCGGCGCTGGCGCTCGGCTCGGCCGCGCTGTTCGCCTCCGCGCGGCGGCGCACGGCGACCGGACGCCACGGCCGCTGAACCGGCGGCGGGTCCCTGCCCGGCGGCTCAGGCCGGACAGGGACCCGCCGCCGTTCTCCTCGAAGCCTCGAAAGCCTCGAAAGCCTCGAGGCGAGACGTGTCAGCCGATCGCGGAGGCGCAGGTGGTCGGCCTGGCGCGGGCCGGGTCGAGGGCGTTCGCCACCTCGTGGAAGGCGATCCGGTCGATCAGTCCGATCGCCAGGTGTTCGGACAGGTCGACCGCGCAGAGGTCCTGGAGGACCACGTTACGGACGTCCGGCCCGGTCAGGAAGGCGCTGCGGTACGGGGTGACGACCTGGTCGTACCTGGTGGCGATGACGGTGTAGCGGACGCCGGGCACGGTGTCGCCGCCCGCGTTGAGCTTGGTGAGGAAGGCGGAGCCGGCGACCTGGTCGGCGAGGGCGGGTGTGGCCTCGCTCAGCAGGTCCTCGGCGCCGGGGAAGTGCGGCAGCAGCGCGGTGAGACCGCCGAGGGTGGTGCCGTGGTTGCTGGGGGCGATGCCGACCAGGGCGTTCACCTCGGCGGCGCCGCCGAGGAACTTGAGGTAGTAGCGGGGCATCATGCCGCCCTGGGAGTGGCCGACGATGTCGACCTTCGTGGCGCCGGTCGCGGCGCGCACCCGGTCGACGTAGGCGTCGAGCTCTTCGGCGGACTTCTCGACGGGGCCGAGGCCGTGGAAGAAGGGGACACCGGGGAGCCGGCCGTAGTCCAGGGAGAAGACGCAGTAGCCCCGGTTCTTCAGGTAGGGCGCGAGGCCCAGCCAGTTGTCGACGGAGTTGCCGAAGGTGCCGTGGACCAGGACGACGGGGCGGGGATGGGCGGCGGAGGGCTTGCAGGCGAAGTCGTTCCAGCCGGAGCCGGGTGCGGCGGCGGCCTGCGCGCTCGACGCGGCGGGGGCGGTGACGGCGGCCGCGGCCAGCAGGAGCGCGGCCAGCGGTCTGATCACCCGCTTCCAGGGCAGCATCGTGTGATCTCCTTGCGGCTCAAGGGGGAGGGTGGGGTCCTACGCCCTGTGATCCGGATCACGGGATGCTGTTCACCCATCAAGTTACGGGCGAGTAGGAAAGCCGGGAAGTTACGGGTCGGTAAAAACTCCCGCCGATGCCCCACGACCGCCCGCTGCGGCCTGATGGCGCGTCACCGAGCGAGACGCACCGCCCCGCCGGGCGCGGTACGCAGCAACCGCCCCCAGCAGCGGGCGCAGTTCACTCGCCGCCGCGGCTCGCCGACCGCCGGGCCCCACGCCGCCGACACCCCCGGCATCACCGCGCGGTGACCGAACCCGGCCCGCACGCGGTCCGCGCCCCCTCGATCCCGCGCGCCTTCTCGCCCACCGGGCCGAAGGCGAGCCGGCGGGATGCCGGCCCGGCCGGGTCGAACCCCCCGCGCAGCGCCGCCCGCACCCGGGCCCGCTTTCAAATAAATGTGCGACATCCGTTCGGCCCTGTCCCACCTGCGCGAACGCCCGCTCCCCCGGACCGTGGGGACATGACGCAGAGCACCGGCCCCGGGACCCGCCCGCGTTCGTTCCTCGGCGAGGTGCGCGACGCCGTCACCCCGCGGGCCACCCTGCTCGTGCTCGGTGTGATCGCGCTGATGCTGCTGTTCATCACCTCGTACGTGGGCGCCCTGCACCACCCGAAGCTGCGGGACGCGCCCTTCGGGGTCGCCGCGCCCCCGCCGGTGGCCGAGCGGACGGTGACCCGGCTGCAGGAACTGCCCGGCTCCCCGCTGGACCCGCGGGCGGTGGCCGACGAGGAGAGCGCCCGCCGGCAGATCGAGGACCGGGACATCGACGGGGCGCTGGTGGTCGACCCCGAGGGGACGACCGACACCCTGCTGGTCGCCACCGGCGGCGGCACCGCGCTGGCCACCACCCTGGAGCGGCTCCTCACCGAGACGGAGCGCGACGAGCGGCGCACCCTGCGGGTCGAGGACGTCGTCCCCGCCTCCGCCCAGGACTCCAACGGGCTGTCGTCGTTCTACCTGGTGGTCGGCTGGTGCGTGGGCGGCTACCTGTGCGCGGCGATCCTGGCGATCAGCGCGGGCGCGCGGGCGTCCACCCCGCACCGGGCGCTGATCCGGCTCGGCGCCATGGCCGTGGTCGCGGTCCTCGGCGGACTCGGCGGGGCGCTCATCGCCGGGCCGGCCCTGGACGCGCTGCCGGACGGCTTCGCGGGGCTGTGGGGACTGGGCGCGCTGATCATCTTCGCGGTGGGTGCCGCCACGCTCGCGCTGCAGGCCGCTCTCGGGGTCGTCGGGATCGGCGTGGCGATCCTGCTCGTGGTGATCCTGGGCAACCCCAGCTCGGGCGGCGCCCTGCCGACGCCGCTGCTGCCGCCGTTCTGGGCGGCGCTCGGGCCGGCGCTGCCCCCGGGCGCGGGCACCTGGGCGGCCCGCTCGGTCGTGTACTTCCGGGGCAACGACGTGACCGTCCCGCTGCTGGTCCTGTCCGCCTGGGCGGTGGCGGGGACCGCCGTCACCGTGCTGATGTCGGCGCTGCGGAGGCGTCCGGAGCCGGAACCGGGACGTCCGGCCGAGGGCTAGGGCCCGCGGCGCCCTGATACGCGGACGTCCCGCCCCTCCGCGTGGGAGGGACGGGACGCCGTGCTGCCCCGGAGCGGGCTCAGCCGATCTGCGTACCGGTGGCCGACAGGGCCTCGGTCACGGGCTGGAAGAAGGTCGTGCCGCCCGAGGTGCAGTCGCCGCTGCCGCCGGAGGTCAGGCCGACCGCCTTGTCTCCCGAGAAGAGCGAGCCGCCGCTGTCACCGGGCTCGGCGCACACGTCGGTCTCGATCAGACCGTTGACGATGTCGCCGTTGCCGTAGTTCACGGTGGCGTCCAGGCCGGTGACCGTGCCGGAGTGGACCTGGGTGGTGGAGCCGCTGCGGGTCACCTGCATGCCGACGGTGGCCTCGGCGGCGCCGGAGATCGTCTGCGTGGAGCCGTCGTAGAGGTTGACCTCGCTCGGGTGCGCCACGTCGGCCGTGTACGTGACCAGGCCGTAGTCGTCGCCCGGGAAGCTGGACACGGCGGTCTCACCGATGACGTTCCCCGAGGAGTCCGACCAGGCCGGGACGGACTCGGTGCAGTGGCCCGCGGTGAGGAAGTGCGGCTCGCCGCCCTTGGTCACGTTGAAGCCCAGCGAGCAGCGCCCGCCGTTGCCGGTGATGGTGTCGCCGCCCGCGATGAAGGGCTTGAACTCCCCTTTGGTGCGCTGGAGCTCCACCGTGTCGCCGAGCCCTTCGGCGACCTCGGTCAGCTTGGCCCACTCGGCCTCGGAGACCGTGCGGTCCGCCGTGACGACGACCTTGTTGGAGACGGGGTCGGTCACCCAGGACGTGCCCGGGATGGTCGCGTCCTGCCGGAGCGTGGTGCGCGCGTCCTTCAGGTCGGCGAGCGAGTTCGCCACGACTCTGGCCTTCGCGCCGGCCGACTCGACGGTCTCGGCCGCGGTTTCGTCGAGCACGTTCACCACGAGGCTCTCGGTCTTCGTGTCGTAGTACGTTCCCGCCGCGTCGGCGCCCAGGTTCCGGAGCAGCGTCGAGGCGAGGTTTCCGGCCGCCTGGACCGAGAGGGTCCGGGGTGCGGCGTCGGCCGGGATCTCACTGGCGTTCGCAGTCTGGAAGGTGACCGCTCCCGCGGCCAGTGCGGCGATGCCCGCACCCGCCATGACGGCACGGCGCCCGGGTATGCGTCGGTGCTTCAACTCACGTCCTCCTGCGGGGGGACGGCCCGGAGGGGTTGTGGGGACCTCGCCGGACCGGAAGGCGTACGGCCACGGGGGTGGAGCACAGCAGGAGCCACGCCCGCGCCGGTTGATCGCCGCCCACTCTTCCGAACGCCGCGGGGAGCACACAAGGTCGACTTCAGGACGCGCATACGACAACGGCCGGCGCCCCCTATGTCCTGACAGTTCATGGAGACACGGGACGGTTCACATTGCAAACGTCGCACGAGGGTTGCCCACGGCGCGCACCGACCGTTCAGCAGGTGGCTGAAAATCCACCCTCTGCGGCCGGGATCCGTCCGGCGCGCGACGGGCGCCCGGCCGGTCCCGGAACAGGGACGAGCCCCCGCACGCGGGTCGCGTGCGGGGGCTCGTGGGGCTGCCGGCTCCTCGGGGAGCCGTACGGCGGGACCGGCCGGGCGCCCAGGCCGGGGGCCGCCCTAGTAGAGGCTGACCCCGTAGGCGCTCAGGGCCTCGGTCACCGGCTGGAAGAAGGTCGTGCCACCGGTCCGGCAGTTGCCGCTGCCGCCGGAGGTCAGACCGTACGCGACGCCGTTGCTGCCGTAGAGCGAGCCGCCGGAGTCGCCGGGCTCGGCGCAGACCGTGGTCTGGATGAGACCGGAGACGACGTCGCCGCCGCCGTAGTTCACGGTCGCGTTGAGCGCGGTGACCCGGCCGCTGTGCGTGCCCGTGGTGGAACCGTCACGGATGACCGTGGTGCCCACGCTCGGGGTGGCCGCGCGGGTGATGTCCACGCCGTTCGCGGTGCCGGGCCGGCTGACGGAACCGGTGTACCGGACGATGCCGTAGTCGTTGCCCGGGAAGCTGGTGCCGGCGGTCGAGCCGAGGACCTGGGTCCGGCTGGAGTTGCCGTACCACGTGCTTGAGCCCTCGGTACAGTGACCGGCGGTCAGGAAGTACTCGGTCCCGTTGCTGGAGCGGACGTTGAAGCCGAGGGAGCAGCGGCCGGTGCCCGAGTAGATGGCGTCGCCGCCCTGGATGAGCTTGGTGAACTTGCCCGGGGTGCGCTTGACGGTGATCGCCTCGGCGTTCTCCCCGGCCTGCTGCTTGATCTTGTTGATCTCGGCCTGGGAGACGGTGCTGTCGACGGTCACGACGACCCGGTTGGTCTTGCTGTCGACGGCCCAGGCGGTGCCCGGGACGTCGGCCTTCATCACCGAGCTGCTCGCGCTCTTGAGCTCGGAGGAGCTGAAGGTGGTGGGGGTGTCGGCCGCGCTCGCGCTGGGGACCGCGATCGCGGCGGCGGCCACGAGGCCGGTGGAAACGGCGATCAGCCGAGTCCGTCTCGAGATGCCGCTGCGGGGGGTGGTGCGCTTGATCCTCACGTTTCGTTCCTCCACAAAGGAAGTTGGGGGCCCTCGTGGGGTTGTGGGCCCGGTGAGGCGCAGCCAGGGACCGGCGGACCGGATTCCGACCCGACGTGCCCCTGACAATCGCTGCGGCGAGTATTCGGCCGACCGACCGTTCGGCGCAAGGGTGCCTTTTGGCCTACGGATTGGGGACGAGTAGTCGACTTGCTCCCCTCCTGGCACTGCATCACCGGTCGTCACAGCCGGGTGACGACCGGTCGAACAGTGATCGGGATGGCTGGATTCCGCTTACGGGCCGGACCGTGCACACACGCACGCCCGGCTCCCGCTCAGCAGTTGCAGCCGCAGTCGCACCCGCCGCAGCAGCCGTCCTCCCCGCAGCAGTTGCAGCATTCACAGCACTCGCAGCAACTACCGTCGCAGTTTCCGGCGCAGCCTTCCTTGCGCTCCCGCGTCCACGGATCCTCGTAGGTCCCGCAGCACAGCCGGCAGGTACAGGCGAGTCCCAGCCACACGGCGCACCCCGCCAGCAGTCCCCGCCGTTCCCGGCGCGGCGGTTCGGGCGGCGTCGGCGCGCCCGGCGCACCGGGAGCGTGCGGAGGGGCGTACGGATGCGAACCGTGGGCACAGGAGGGCGTACCGAAAGCGCGTCGGACGGAATCGGGGAGTTCATGCACGAGAAGCCGGTGGGCGAGACCGCCGTCCGTGAACTCGACCTCACGCAGCGCCAGCCGGATGCCGTGCACCGCGTCGTCGGCGAGCCGGCGGGCCTCCGTGAGCGAGGTGCCCGTGGCGGTGAGCGGGTTCCAGGCGCCGGAGGCGGCGTCGGCCTCCCGGTCCTCCACGGCGTCCAGCAGATGCGCGAGCCGTCCGAAGAGACGCCCGGCCTCCGCGAGCGGTCCGGCGTTGTGCGGCCGCCCGGCGAGCACCGCGGTGTGCGCGAAGGCCGCCGCGGTCGCCGTCTCGGTCGGTTCGGTCACGGTGAGGATCGGGGTGCCGGGTCCGGCCAGCGACTCGATGCCGGTCTGCCGGTCCACCGCGTCGGCCAGGACCGCGGTGTCGAACCCGACGTCGGAGCCGGTCCGGGCGCCCGCGCGGTCCCAGCTCGCCGCGACCCGGCGCGCGGCGAGCGCGACGGGACGGCGGGCCAGCACTCCGTCCCCGTCGGCGACATGGTCGCGCACCTTGGCGGAGGCGAGCACGAGGGAGACGGCGGCGGCCAGCCGCGCGCCCTCGCCGTGGGCGACGGACGCGGTCCGCATGCCGCGCAGCGGACAGGGGCCGGCGGTACGGCGGCCCCTGCCGCCGCCGGAATCCGACTGAGCCTCCGTCAGAACGGATATCAGCAGTCCGTCGTAGTTGGTGACGATCCGCGCGAGCTGCCCGTGGTCCCCGCGCAGGGCCAGGCACAGCCCGCAGAGATGGGCGATCCACTGGGCGGTGAGTTTCTCGCCCAGCCGGTGACGGCAGGGCCTGACGATCCCGAACACGACGTTCCCCCGTGCATGCGTACGACGTTCAGCTGCGGCATCGTACCGGTCGCGGCGTTCACCCGGATGCGCCCCTCATCACCCGTACGCCGCGTAGAATCATATTTCACTCACAGTCAGCATCCGTTTGCGTCAAGGCCCTTGGGAAACCAGGACTCTCGACGGATCCGCTGTGCACCAGTACCGTCACAAACCCCCCGCGCGGCGTCTATCCACTTGGCGCACCCTCCGCATCATGGACGACCATAGGGATGCGGAAAGCACGAAAGACCGCTGTGAGAGGAGGCGTCCATGGGATCGGTACGCAAGGCGAGTGCCTGGCTTGGCCTCGTCGACGACAACGAAGACGAGCGTTACTACGACGACGACTACTCCGACGGGAACGAGCCCGGGGATGCCTGGGTCACCGATCCGCGGGTCAAGGTGGCCGCGGACGCCGCCGAGGAGCGGGGCCGCCGGATCGGCACGGTCACCCCGGACAGCTTCCGGGACGCCCGCGCCATCGGCGAGCTGTTCCGCGAGGGCGTGCCGGTCATCATCAACCTCACGGCCATGGACGCCGGCGACGCCAAGCGCGTCGTCGACTTCGCGGCGGGCCTGATCTTCGGTCTGCGCGGCACCATCGAGCGGGTCTCCAACCGGGTGTTCCTGCTCAGCCCCTCCGACACCGAGGTGGTCAGCGGCGAGCCGGCCGCGCACCGCACCGACGGTTTCTTCAACCAGAGCTGAGGCGGGGCCGCTCAGCCGGCCCCGCCCCCGCGGGCCGGCCTACCGGAACGCGTCGATCCCGGTGAGCGCCTTGCCCAGCACGAGCTGGTGCATCTCCACGGTGCCCTCGTAGGTGAGCACCGACTCCAGGTTCGTCGCGTGCCGCATCACCGGGTACTCCAGTGAGATCCCGTTGGCCCCGAGAACGGTCCGGGCCGTACGGCAGATCTCGATCGCCTCGCGCACGTTGTTGAGTTTGCCGAAGCTGACCTGCTCGGGACGCAGGCGGCCGGCGTCCATCCGCCGCCCCAGATGGTGGGCGAGCAGGATCCCCTTGTGCAGTTCCACCGCCATGTCGGCGAGTTTGGCCTGGGTGAGCTGGAAGCCGCCGATGGGCCGCCCGAACTGCTCCCGTGACTTCGCGTAGTCGACCGCCGCCTCGAAGCAGCTGCGCGCGGCGCCCATCGCGCCCCACACGATGCCGTACCGGGCGTGCGACAGACAGCTCAGCGGCCCCTTGAGCCCGGTCACCTCCGGCAGCACCGCGTCGGCGGGCAGCCGTACGTCGTCCATGACGAGTTCGCTGGTGACGGAGGCGCGCAGGGACCACTTGTGCGTGATCTCCGGCGCCGAGAAACCCGGGGTGTCGGTGGGCACCGCGAAGCCGCGGATGCCCCCGTCGGTCTGCGCCCACACCACGGCGACCCCGGCCACGGACCCGTTGGTGATCCACATCTTCCGGCCGTTCAGCACCCAGTCGGCGCCGTCCTTCTTGGCGTAGGCGCGCATCGAGCCCGGGTCGGAGCCGTGGTCGGGCTCGGTCAGCCCGAAGCAACCGATGACCTCGCCGGACGCCATCCGCGGCAGCCAGTGCCGCTTCTGCTCCTCGCTGCCGAAGCGGTGGATGGCGTACATGGCGAGGGAGCCCTGCACGGAGACCAGGGAGCGGATGCCGGAGTCGGCCGCCTCCAGTTCCAGGCAGGCCAGCCCGTACTGGACGGCGCTCGCGCCCGCGCACCCGTAACCGTCGAGGGACATGCCGAGCGCGCCGATCCCGCCGAGCTCCCGGGCCAGCTCCCGGATGCCGGGCAGCTCGCCCTTCTCGTACCAGTCCGCCACGTACGGCAGCACGCGGTCCGCCGCCCAGCCGCGCACCGTGTCCCGGATCGCCAGGTCCTCCGGCTCCAGCAGGTCGTCGAGGCCGAGCGGGTCGGCGGGGTCGAACGCGGGCGGCTTCGCGGACGCGGCCATGGGGGCACCCTCCGGGGGCTGGTCATCCGGTACGTCGACTAGCACTGCCAGTCGGGCTCGGGCCGACGTTACGACGCGGTTCCTCCGCCGTCCACCCCGGCCCGTGGTGCGCGCCTCACACCCTCACGCCGGGCCCGTGGGACTCCCGCTGCGCGGGCATGTGCACGGGTCCGCTCCCGGCGCCGGCGCCGGGAGCCGCCTCGGGGCCGGCTCCGGAGCCCGCTCCGTCGGCGGCCCCGGGAACGGCGCCGGTCCCGGAGGCGGCATCGGGGGCACCGGGGGCAGCCCCGGAAACGGCACCCGCGCCGGCCTCCCGGGCGGGTCCAGGACCGGACCCGGCCCCGAGGACCGTCCCGGAGGGGACGTCGGGGGCAGCACCGGATGCGGCCTCGGGGGCGGTCGGCAAGGCGGGTCCGGGGGGCGCCCCCGAGGGGGTCCCCGGGGCGGGGTCGCAGTGCATCAGGCGGGGCAGGCGCAGGGCCATCGCCGCGCCGGCCAGCAGCAGGCCCGCGCTGACCAGGAGCGTCACATGCAGGCCGTGCACGAAGGCGTGGCGCGCGGCGTGGCGCAGCTCCTCACCCGCGGGGCCGCCGAGCCGGGCCGCCACCTCGTACGCCTCGCCCAGCGAGTGCGCCGCCGCGGCGGACGCCGCGGCGGGCACCCCGGGAACCTGGGAGAGGCCGGGCGCGTAGGCCGCGTTCATCACGCTGCCGAGCAGCGCGATGCCGATGCCGGCGCCGAGCTGGTAGGACGTCTCGCCGATCGCCGCCGCCCCGCCGGCCTGTTCCTGCGGCGCCTCGCTGAGCATCGACTCGTACGCGCCGAACAGAGTGGTCTCCAGGCCGAAGCCGAGCAGCACGAACCCGCAGAGCAGCAGCGGGGCGTTGTCCTGGCTGCCCATCGCCGTCAGCAGCAGCACCGCCCCGGCCGTGAGGCAGAAACCGTACGAGACCATGCGCCGGGGGCCGAACCGGCGCAGCATCCGCGCGCCCGCCAGGCCCGCGGCCATCGCCGCGAAGGTGAGCGGCACCAGCCGCAGTCCGGTCTCCAGCGGGGACAGCCCCAGCACGAGCTGGAGGTACTGCGCGGCGATCAGTTCGAGGCCCACCAGGGCGAGCATGGCCAGCACGATGCAGCCGACCGAGGTGCTGAACGCGGGCCGGGAGAACATCCGCAGGTCGAGCAGCGGATGCTCGCGGCGCCGCTGCCGGCGGACGAACAGCACCAGCAGTGCGACCCCGGCGGCCGACGGCACGAGCGTGCCCGGGCCGAGTTCGCCGGTGCCGAGCCGCTTCACGCCGAGGACCAGCGCGAAGAGTCCGGCGGCGGCCGTCAGCGCACCGGCCACGTCCCAGGGGCCGTCGCCGTCGCCCTTCGACTCGGGCAGCAGGATCCGCCCGACGGGCAGACTGACCAGCATCAGGGGGATGTTGACCAGAAAGACCGAGCCCCACCAGAAGTGCTCCAGCAGGAAGCCGCCGAGCAGCGGTCCGACCGCGGCGCCCACGGCGGCGACGGCGCTCCAGACGCCGATGGCGAGCGCCCGCTCGCGGCGGTCGGGGAAGACCTGGCGCAGGATCGACAGCGTGGCCGGCATGATCATCGCGCCGCCGACGCCGAGCAGCGCCCGCGCCGCGATCAGCAGGTGGGCGTCGTCCGCGAAGGCCGCCATGGCCGAGGCGACGCCGAACAGGGCGTAGCCGAGGAGGAGGACGCGTCTGCGGCCGACCCGGTCGCCCAGGGTGCCGAACAGGATGAGCAGCGAGGCGCAGACCAGCGGATAGGCGTCGACGATCCAGAGCAGTTCCACCGCGCCGGGCCTGAGGTCCTCGGTGACGGCGGGGACGGCCACGTGCAGCACGGTGGCGTCGACGGCGACCAGCAGCAGGCTGACGCAGAGGACGACGAGCACCACCCACCGGTTGGCACCGGCCCCGGCCGCCCTACGGCGCAGCGCGGCGGCCGTGGTCGTCCCGGACATGTACGTACCTCCCAGAAGTTCCCTCGCGGTACCGCGGGCGCACGGGGTGGGGGACTCCCCCGTGTCTCGGCCGGAGCGGAGCGGTCGCCCCCGGCCCGCGCGGCGAACGGCGAGTGACACGTCAGAGTACGCGAGTGAACGCTGAGGTCGAGTGGCGGACCTCTCAACCTCGCGGCCGATCGGTGTGGCGTACGCCACTCCCCCGCCCGCTCCTTCCCGCCCGGTGCGCACGCCGTCGCGGGCGGGCCGGTTCCGGGCCGGGTCGATAATCGGCGCGTGACCGATCTCGAGACGCGTGCCGCCGCGGCCCGCCCCGGAGTTCTGCGCCGGGCCGCCCCGGCGCTCCTCGGGTACACCGCCGTGCGCGCCCTGGGCCTGGCCGTCCTGGCCCTGTGGAGCGAGGCGCGCGGCAAGAGCGCGTACACCTTGCTGACCGCCCGCTGGGACTCCCTCTGGTACACGAGGGTGGCCGAGCTGGGGTACGGCTACGAGGTGCGGCTGCCCAACGGCGACGTGCACTCCAACCTGGCGTTCTTCCCGCTGCTGCCGTGGCTGGAGCGACTGGCCGCGGCGGTGTCCCCGCTGTCGTACGCCGACGGCGGGTTCGTGGTGAGCCTGCTCGCCTCGCTCGCCGCGGCCTGGGGGATCTTCGCCGTGGCCGACCACCTGTACGGGCGGCGGGCCGGGGTGTGCGCGGTGCTGCTGTGGGCGGTGCTGCCGGTCGGGGTCGTGCAGTCGATGGCGTACAGCGAGTCGCTGTTCACGGCGCTGGCGGCCTGGGCGCTGTACGCGGTGCTGACGGGGCGCTGGGTGACGGCGGGCCTGCTGGCGGGGCTGGCGGGGCTGACCCGGCCGGTGGGGCTCGCGGTGGTCGCGGCGGTGTGGGCGGCCGGTGTCGCCGCCTTCCTGCGGGAGCGCTCCGGTGCCTCCTTCGTGGGGGACGGCAGTGCGGTACCGGGGGACGGCGCACGCGGCGGCGGCCGCGCCGGTCCGCCGCCGCGTGCGCCGCGTACGGGCGCGCCGGACGGCGCCCCGCCAAGGCCGCGCGCCCCCGGTGTGCGCCTGCGCCGGGTGTCCGGGATGCTGCTCGCGCCCCTCGGAGCCGCCGGTTACGTGCTGTGGGTCGGACAGCGGACCGGGGACGGCCCGCTGGGCTATCTGGACGTGCAGGCCGGCTGGCGCAACGGCTTCGACGGCGGCTACGCCTTCGCCCGGTTCGTCGCCGGCAGGTTCACGTCGTTCCCGTCGGCCCTCGCCGGGATCGCGCTGCTCCTCGGCGTGGCCCTGGTGATCTGGCTCTGCGTCCTCTGCGTACGGCAGCACCAGCCGCTCCCGCTGCTGGTGTACGCCGGCACGGTGACCGCGCTCGCCCTGTGCGCGTCGAGCTACTTCGGGTCGAAACCGCGGCTGCTGATGCCGGCCTTCCCGCTGCTCCTGCCGCTCGCCCTGGCCCTGGCCCGGGTGCGGACGCGCCCGCTCGCGGCGGGGCTGGCGGCGGTCGCGGCGGCTTCAGCGGCGTACGGCGCCTTCTGGCTCAACGGGTCGGGGCCGCCCTGATCCCCCGCACGGCCGGCCGGTGAGCGGCGGGAGAATTGTGTACGAGCCCCGGGTGAACCATTTCGGAAGGCCGATAAACCAGGCGCACGGCATGACCAAAACAATTGCGCGCGGGAGTTCGGATTCGCCGGAAATAAAGGACCGGCTGAGAGGAATGCCACATCACATCGTCATCACAAAGCCGCTGAATCGTCGGGGTTGCGCACTCACTCGCTGTAACGTCGATTGGGTGCGTACCGATCGGAGTCACACCCGTCTGGACCGGGTGTTCGCGAGGCTGGACCGTGAGCCGGAGCGACCGGCCCACGTCGGCATGCCGCGAATGAGCCGGCACCGGATCGTGCTCCTCGGCGCGACCCTGGCCTTCTACGTGGCGATCGTGTGGGCCGTGGTGGTCACCTCCTGGCTGGTCCGTCTGGACTGGCAGCTCATGTTCTTCCGCCCCTACCAGCAGTGGCCGGAGCTGCACGCCTTCGTCGACTACTACGTGGTGCTGGGCCAGCGCGGCCCCACCGCCGTGATGGTCGCCGCCTGGCTGGGCTGGCGCTCCTGGCGGCAGCACACCCTGCGTCCGCTGCTCGCCCTCGGCGTCTCCCTGCTGCTGCTCAACGTCACGGTGGGGGCCGCGAAGTACGGCATGGGGCGCCTCGGACCGCATTACGCGACCGAGATCGGCTCGAACGAGATGTGGCTCGGCGGCGATATATTTCCCAGCGGCCACACCGCGAACGCCGTGGTGACCTGGGGCATCCTGGCCTATATGGCCTCCACGCCACGGGCCCGCCGATGGCTCTCGGCGCTGTCCGCGGTGACGTCCCTGGGCGTCGGCCTGTCCACCGTGTACATCGGCACCCACTGGCTGAGCGACGTGCTGCTGGGCTGGGCGGCGGGCCTGCTGATCCTGCTGGCGCTGCCCTGGTTCGAGCCGCTGATCGCGCGGACCGAGGCGCGGATCCTCGCCCTGCGGGACCGGCTGCTCGACCGCCGCGGGGCCAAGGCGCCGGCGCCCGCCCCGGCAGGCCGGCCCGTCGTGGTCCGGCCGCTCGCCGAGCGCGCCGCCGACACGGTGCACGAGACGGTCCCCGCCGGACGCGCACCCCGGTCGCCGGTCTACCTCGCGCCCGGCCCGCACACCAGCCGCTCCGAGCGCTCCCCGGTGACTCCCGCGGGCAGCAGGCGGCCGCAGCACACCGACCGCCACCCGCGCGGGACGACACCGGCGCAGCGTCCCTGACGGCCTCCCGGACACGTCGACGGCCCCGGATCCTCCGCGGAGGATCCGGGGCCGTCGACGTGTCTCAGCCCTTCCAGGCCCGCGCCACCCGGCCGCCCTTCACCTCGAAGTTCAGCCGGCCCACGCGGTACTCCATGGTGACGATCGTCCCCGGCTCCAGGGCCCGCACCGAGGACCAGCCGCGCTCACGCGCGAGGTGCTCGGCCCGGTCGGCGGCGAGGCCGACATAGGCGTCCGGATCGTCGCGGGGCTCCGTGGGGGGTGTCGGAATGGGTGCCATGCGGCCACGCTATGCCCTGGCCCCGAAACGGGGAAGTCCGCGCCGGCAGCCAGGGGCCAGGACCGTGCGCGGTCACACTTGTGTCACAGGATCACGACGGCTCCGTACGGGCGGCGGTCACCCGAAAGGGCGGTTCCGCTCCTCCGCCCACAGGCATTCGGAGGGAATTCCCGGTACCGGGTCGCCGTCCTGACAAACCTCGTGAGAAATGTGTCGCGTGAGGTATTCCGGCGCGTCTTCGCGGCGCATTCCCGGCCGGGCCCGGCCGGCCTGTGAAGCCCATGTGCACAAGACATGCCCCATTCCGTCACATGATGCGCCGCGCCCTCGGCGGCGGCGGTCGCGACACGGACATCGCGCCGACGGATGCTGTCGGCGCATGCCGGCACGGAGGTCCCGCCCGAGGGCCGGGGCTCATGTCCGGCCCGTCGGCGACACTCGAAGCACCGGCGACTTTCGGCCACCCATTTCATTGCGTGATTTCCTGATTTGTCGACCACACCACCGGGTGAGCCGTGTGCCACTTCACCCGGTCAAACCCCTTTCCCGAGTGGTCAGTTGACACTGAATGTCACGTTCCGCACCGGCTGTGGCCCTGTGTGCTGGATGGTTCGATTCCGTTCGCCGCGAGGCGTGACTCCCGCCACGGATCGTCCGTTGTCTTCTTCATGAGCCGGGGACCCACCCGGACCACGGGCCGGGAGCCACCCGGTCTCGCCACGCACCGCATCCCGAGGGAGCCACCCGTGCCGCGCATGCTCGACGTCAGCGACGAGGTACGCGCCGAGATCGGCGACGAAGAAGCAGCCCGCCTGCTCGCCGGAGAGTCCGCTCCGGGCAGTTACGACTGCACCTCCTGCCGTACCCCGGGCGACTCGGAGCAGGAGCGCACCAGCACCGTCCTGTTCGTCGGCGACGAGACCGCCGTGCTCGCCTTCGCCCACGCCACCTGCCTGCCCTCGCAGGTCGTCCAGGTCACCGAGGAACAGCTCCAGGGCGCCGTGCGGGCCATCGGCGGCACCGGGGCGGAGCCGCAGCAGCAGGCTCAGCAACCGGCCCAGCAGCAGGCCCCGCAGCCGCATCAGCACCAGCAGCCCCCGAACCTCGTGCCCGAACAGGCGGTGCTCGGGGTGACCAGCGGACTGGTGCTCGTCCAGGACGAGCTGCACCCGGCCCTGGTGGTCGAGCCGACCGCCCCGGTCGCCCGGCCCGGCACGCTCGGCCCCGGCGACGACTTCCTGCCGCTGCTGATCGAGCAGGGCTTCATGCCGCTGACCGAGCTGGCCGCCGTGCCGCCGGTGCTGCACGGGTGGTCGGTGCTGCTCGCCGCTGGGCAGCTGCACGCCGTGCTCCAGCCGAACCCGAACGGCGGCCGTCCGGTGGCCTGGTGGCAGGCGCACCAGCCGCTTCAGGTCACCGACGGGTGGCGGGCGGAGGCAAACAAGCACCAGCAGGTGCTGATGTTCGCCGCTCCCGTCGGCTCCATCGGGCGACAGCCCCGTGAGGACCTGATGCGCGATGCGCTGGACAAGGCCGCGGCCAACGGGAAGCTGGTGGCTGCGGCGTTGCCGCTCGCGGGGATCTGATGCGGCGATTCGGCGGCCGTCGCTTCCCGAAGCACGCCGGCTGACGGCGCGCGGGGTCCGGTCGCGCGGTTCCCCCCGCCCCTGACGAGCGGACCGGGGGTGCGGCCTGCGAAAACTCGGGGTGGGCCGCATCCCTTGTGGCACGGGGTCGTTTGGACATACGTGCACGCATATGACGCTCCCCGCCGCCAGTCCCTCGCCTCGGTCCCCGCCCCCGCGCGCCCGGCGCAGGACTCCCGGAGCGGCCACTCGGCCACGCCGATCTACGACGCTCTCTACGCCGAGTACGTCAAGTCCTTCCGCACGCTGCCGGGTGACCGCAGCGGCGAGGAGGACTGGGGCTTCACCGCCTTCGGGAACATCCCGCACAGTACGGGCGCGTACCGGGACCACAGCCCCGGATCGTTCACCGCCTCCCTCAGCCGGCCCGCCGTGGAACCGCCGCAGTGGCAGCGTGTGGGAACGGTCGGTCGCGGGGCGAACGAGATGCACCACGTGCCGGCCGGACTGCCCCCGGCCCCCCGCAGCGGGGTCTGACGCAGCGCGGCAGACAGACCGAGGGGGCGGTCCCGTGGGACCGCCCCCTCGTCACGTCCAGCCGCGGGCGGCTACTTCTTCCGCCCGCGCTTCTCCCGCACCCGCACCGAGATGTGGATCGGCGTCCCCTCGAAGCCGAACTCCTCGCGCAGCCGGCGCTCGATGAAGCGCCGGTAGCCCGCCTCGATGAAGCCGGAGGCGAACAGCACGAACCGCGGCGGCTTGGTGCCGGCCTGGGTGCCGAACAGGATGCGCGGCTGCTTGCCGCCCCGCACCGGGTGCGGGTGGGCGGCGACCAGCTCGCCGAGGAAGGCGTTCAGGCGGCCCGTCGGGACCCGGGTCTCCCAGCCCGCCAGCGCGCTCTCGATCGCCGGGACCAGCTTCTCCATGTGGCGGCCGGTGCGTGCCGAGACGTTGACCCGCGGTGCCCACGCCACCTGGCCGAGCTCCGTCTCGATCTCCCGCTCCAGGTAGTAGCGGCGCTCCTCGTCGAGGGTGTCCCACTTGTTGAAGGCGAGGACGAGCGCGCGGCCCGCCTCGACGGCCATGGTGACGATGCGCTGGTCCTGCACCGAGATGGACTCGGAGGCGTCGATGAGGACCACGGCCACCTCCGCCTTCTCGACGGCCGCGGCGGTGCGCAGCGAGGCGTAGTAGTCGGCGCCCTGCTGGAGGTGGACCCGCTTGCGGATGCCCGCCGTGTCGACGAACTTCCAGGTCTTGCCGCCCAGTTCGATCATCTCGTCGACCGGGTCGCGGGTGGTGCCGGCGAGTTCGTTGACGACGACCCGCTCCTCCCCCGCGACCTTGTTCAGCAGCGAGGACTTGCCGACGTTGGGCCGGCCGATCAGGGCGACGCGGCGCGGGCCGCCGACGGCCGTGCCGAAGGTCTGCGCGGGGGCCTCGGGCAGCGCCTCGAGGACCTGGTCCAGCATGTCGCCGGTGCCCCGGCCGTGCAGCGCGGAGACCGGGTGCGGCTCGCCCAGGCCCAGGGACCACAGGTGGGCGGCGTCGGCCTCGCCGCTCGGGCCGTCCACCTTGTTGGCGCACAGCACGACCGGCTTGCCCGCCTTGCGCAGCAGGCGGACGACGGCCTCGTCGGTGTCCGTGGCGCCGACCTTGGCGTCCACCACGAAGACGACCGCGTCGGCCGCCTCGATGGCGTACTCGGCCTGCGCGGCGACGGAGGCGTCGATGCCGAGGACGTCCTGCTCCCAGCCGCCGGTGTCGACGACCTTGAAGCGGCGGCCCGCCCACTCGGCCTCGTAGGTGACCCGGTCACGGGTGACGCCCGGCTTGTCCTCGACGACCGCCTCACGGCGGCCGATGATGCGGTTCACCAGGGTCGACTTGCCGACATTGGGGCGGCCGACGACGGCGAGCACCGGGAGCGGGCCGTGGCCCGCCGCCTCGATGGCGCCCTCGACGTCCTCGAGGTCGAAGCCCTCCTCCGCGGCGAGCTCCATGAACTCCGCGAACTCGGCATCGCCCAGCGCCCCGTGATCGTGCTCGTGCGCAGCGTCGTGCGCGTCCGAGCCGTCGGGCTCGATGTGGTCGTTCATGAAGTCCGTACCTCGTCGTTCATCGTGGTGATCGGTGGAACCCCCGCGGGACGGAGATCCACTACTCAAGTGTCGCTCAGCGGCCGGTGAGACGCCTGGCGTTTTCCAGGTGGGCCGTGAGCTGCTTCTGGATGCGTTCCGTGGCCTCGTCCAGCGCCTTGCGCGTACGTCTCCCGCTGCCGTCGCCCGCGTCGAACGGGTCGCCGAAGACGACGTCGACGCGGGAGCGCAGCGGGGGCAGTGCCTTTATCAACCGGCCGGGCCGGCCGGAACTTCCCAGGACGGCGACCGGCACGATCGGCGCCCCGCTGCGCACCGCGAAGTACGCGAGCCCGGCGCGGATCGAGGCGAAGTCGCCCTCGCCGCGGGTGCCCTCGGGAAAGATGCCGAGGACGCCGCCCTGTCCCAGCACGCCCAGCGCCCGGGAGATCGCCGTGCGGTCGGTGGTGTCCCGGTCGACCTTCACCTGGCCGATGCCGGTCAGGAACGGGTCGAGCGGGCCGACGAACGCCTCCTTCTTGATCAGGAAGTGCGTCGGCCGGGGCGCCACGCCCATGACCATGGGCCCGTCGATGTTGTGCGCGTGGTTGACGGCGAGGATCACCGGGCCGGCCGAGGGGACCCGCCAGGAGCCCAGCACCCGCGGCTTCCACAGCCCGTACATCAGGCCGACGCCGATGCGCCGCCCGACCTCGGCGCCCCGCGGCGAGGGAACGTCGGTCACTTCCCCGCCCGCTTCTCCTCGACGAGGGTGACGACGCATTCGATGACCTGCTGCAGGGTCAGGTCGGTGGTGTCCACCTCGACGGCGTCGTCGGCCTTGGCCAGCGGGGAGGTCTTGCGGCTGGAGTCGGCCGCGTCCCGCTTGATCAGGGCCTCGCGGGTGCTGTGCAGGTCGGCGCCCTTGAGCTCGCCGCTGCGGCGGGCGGCGCGGGCCTCCGGGGAGGCGGTGAGGAAGATCTTCAGGTCGGCGTCGGGGAGCACCGTGGTGCCGATGTCGCGGCCCTCGACGACGATGCCGGTGACGGCGGACGCGGCGATGGCGCGCTGCAGCTCGGTGATCCGGGCGCGCACCTCGGGCACCGCGCTGACCGCGCTGACCTTGGAGGTGACGTCCTGCTCGCGGATCGGTCCGGCCACGTCCACGCCGTCGACGGTGATCGTCGGCTCCGTGGGGTCGGTGCCGGAGAGGATGTCGGGCTTGGCGGCCGCGGCGGCGACCGCGGACGCGTCCGCTATGTCGACGCCGTTGTTCACCATCCACCAGGTGATCGCCCGGTACTGGGCGCCGGTGTCCAGGTAGCTCAGGCCGAGCTGCGCCGCCACGGCCTTCGACGTGCTCGACTTGCCCGTGCCGGAGGGACCGTCGATGGCGACGATCACGGGCTTGGCGGCGCCGTTTTCCACGGAGGAACACCTTCCTGGTGCGGTGGGGTGGGGTGTGCGGGGCGCGGACACGCCCCGCACCAGATTACTGGCTCCCGGGAACCCCTCCGACATGCGGACGCCCTCCCCCGCCCGGGGGACGGGCGGGGAGAAGGGCGTCACTGACGGATCGCCCAGCCCCGCTCCCGCAGCGCGGCCGTGAGGACCGGCGCGGCCTTGGGCTCGACCATGAGCTGGATGAGGCCGGCCTGCTGTCCGGTGGCGTGCTCGATGCGGACGTCCTCGACGTTGACCCCGGCGCGCTCGGCGTCGGCGAAGATGCGGGCGAGCTGGCCCGGCTGGTCGTCGATGAGCACCGCGACGGTCTCGTAGACGCGCGGGGCGGAGCCGTGCTTGCCGGGGACGCGGACCTGGCCCGCGTTGCCGCGGCGCAGCACGTCCTCGATGCCGGTGGCGCCCTCGCGGCGCTTGTGCTCGTCGGAGGACTCCAGGGCGCGCAGGGCGCGGACGGTCTCCTCCAGGTCGGCGGCGACGTCGGCGAGCAGGTCGGCGACCGGTCCGGGGTTGGCGGAGAGGATGTCGATCCACATGCGCGGGTCGGAGGCGGCGATCCGGGTCACGTCCCGGATGCCCTGCCCGCACAGCCGTACGGCGGCCTCGTCGGCGTGTTCCAGGCGGGCGGCGACCATGCTGGACACCAGGTGCGGCATGTGGGAGACGAGGGCCACGGCGCGGTCGTGGGCGTCGGCGTCCATGACGACCGGCACGGCCCGGCAGTGAGAGACCAGTTCCAGGGCGAGGTTGAGGACCTCGGTGTCGGTGTCGCGGGTGGGGGTGAGCACCCAGGGGCGGCCCTCGAAGAGGTCGCCGGAGGCGGCCAGCGGGCCGGACTTCTCCCGCCCGGACATGGGGTGGGTGCCGAGGTACGGGGTGAGGTCGAGCCCGCGCGCCTGCAGTTCGCGGCGCGGTCCGCCCTTGACGCTGGCGACGTCGATGTAGCCGCGCGCCAGGCCGCGCCGCATGGCGTCGGCGAGCACGTCGGCCACGTGCGCGGGCGGGGCGGCGACGACGGCGAGGTCCACCGGCCCGTCGGGCGCCTCGTCGGTGCCGGCGCCGAGGGCGGCGGCGGTACGGGCCTGCTCGGGGTCGTGGTCGGCGAGGTGGACGGCGACGCCCCGCCGGGACAGGGCGAGGGCGGCGGACGTGCCGATCAGTCCGGTGCCGATGACGAGGGCGGTTCTCACTGGGCGATGTCCTTGCGGAGGGCGGCCGCGGCGCCGAGGTAGACGTGGGTGATCCCGGAGCGGGGCTTGTCGGACTCGACGTGCGCGAGGAGGCGGACGACGCGGGGCATGGCGCCCTCGACGGCGAGTTCCTGGGCGCAGATGAGGGGCACGTCGACGATGCCCAGCTTGCGGGCGGCGGCGGCCGGGAAGTCGCAGTGCAGGTCGGGCGTGGCCGTGAACCAGATGCTGATCAGGTCGTCCGTGTGCAGCCCGTTGCGCTCCAGCACCGCGGTGAGCAGGGCTCCGACCTGCTCCTCCATGTGACCGGCCTCGTCCCGCTCCAACTGGACGGCCCCCCGGACCGCGCGTACCGCCACGACGATGCTCCTTGCTGACGTGCGTAAAGGCTGTTCGGTCGTCCAGCGTAGTCAGGGGCGGTCCGGACCGGCGTGGGGCGACCGCCCGCTGAGACGGGTGGTATGCACCGCGGGTGACGTTTCGCCGGTATCGCTTCTCCTGTGCCGTGTTCGGTGTCAGGATGCGGCGACGGCGATCCAGGGAGTGACGAGATGACCACACGGGCGACGCGGCGCACCGTCCTGCTCGCATCGGGCGCGGTGGCGCTCGCGGCGGGCTGCGGTTCGGGCGACGGCGGGGGCGGCGAGTCCCCGGACGCGGAGGGGTCCGCCGGGCAGGAGCTGCTGCCGGCCGCGGACGTCCCGGTGGGCGGGGGCCGGATCCTCGGCGCGGAGAAGATCGTGGTCACCCAGCCCGAGCAGGGGGTCTTCAAGGCGTTCTCGGCGGTCTGCACCCACCAGAACTGCCTGGTCTCCGACGTCTCGGACGGCACGGTCAACTGCGCCTGCCACAACAGCCGCTTCAGCATCACGGACGGCTCGGTGGAGCAGGGCCCGGCGACCGAGCCGCTGCCCGAGGAGCGGATCACGGTGGACGGAAACACGATCCGCCGGGCGTGATCCGCCGCGTACGCTCCCGGGCATGCGCCCCGAGAGCCTGGTCACGGACCACACGATCTACGCCTGTGTCATGGGCTCCCGTGCCTTCGGTCTGGCCACGGAGGACAGTGACACCGACCGGCGGGGCGTGTTCCTCGCGCCCACTCCCCTGTTCTGGGGTTTCGAGAAGCCGCCCCCGCACGTCGAGGGACCGGCCGAGGAGCAGTTCAGCTGGGAGCTGGAGCGCTTCTGCGAGCTGGCCCTGCGCGGCAACCCGAACATCCTGGAGTGCCTGCACTCCCCGCTGGTGGAGCACGCCGACGCCACCGGCCGCGAGCTGCTGTCGCTGCGCGGCGCGTTCCTCTCCCGCACGGTCCACGACACGTTCGTCCGGTACGCCCACGGCCAGCGCCGCAGACTGGACGCCGACGTCCGCACCCACGGCGCCCCGCGCTGGAAGCACGCCATGCACCTGCTCCGCCTCCTGATGACCGCCCGCGACCTGCTGCACACGGGCGTCCTGACGGTTGACGTGGGCGACCGCCGGGAGGAACTGCTCGAGGTGAAGCGCGGCGAGGTGCCCTGGCCCGAGGTGGAGGCCCGTATGAACCGCCTGACCGCCGAGGCGGAGCGGGCGGCGGCGCACAGCCCCCTTCCGGAGGAGCCGGACCGCCGCCGGGTGGAGGACTTCCTCGTCCGCACCCGCCGCGCCTCAGCCCTCCAGGCGTACCCGCACGAGGAGGTCGTGCAGGGCGTCGTGCCCGCTGGGGGCGCCGGGGAGGGCTGACGCGGCCTGCGCGGCGTCCAGCACCCCGTGCAGCCGCTCCACGTCGGCCCGCGTGCGGTCCCGGTCGACGCCGGCGCTCCCGTGCTCCCGCTCCGCCTTGGCGGCGACCAGCTCCGCGAGGTACGCGGGCGCCTCGGCCACCTCCTCGGCGAGGGTGGGCAGGTGCGCCTGCACCTCGCCGGCCCGCATGAGGTGGATGCCGGTGAGCAGCACGCGGAAGGTGTGGAGCAGCGGTTTCAGCTCGCCGTTCTTCTCGAACAGCCGCCACTGGGTGCTCGCGAAGCCCCGGTAGTGGTGGGCGTGGTGGCTGGTGAGCACCCCGGGTGCGAGCGCCGTCAGCTCCCGGTGGGCTCCGGTGGTGTGCACGACCAGCGGGGACAGCAGCTGTTCGAGGACGTAGCCGTTGCGGCGCAGCATCAGGCGGACGAACTTGCGCAGGTCGTGGGTGACGAGGTCCATCTCGACGCCGTCGCGGTCCCACATCCGGGACCGGGTCTCCTCCGGTTCCCGCAGTCCGACGAGGGCGGCGGCCGGGAGGAGGTGGGCGCCGCGCAGGTCCACGTCGGAGTCGCGGGAGGGGAAGCCGTAGAGATGCGCGCCGGAGACCGTGGCGAACAGCACCGGATCGGGCTGCTGCTCGATCACCGGGCGCAGGTCGGGACCGAGGGTGCCGGTCACCGGCCGGCGTCCCAGAGCGTGCCGAGGGAGAGCAGCTCGTCGCGGTACTCGATGCGGTCGGCCCAGTCGGCGGGCCAGGCGTCCACGCCGAGGTACGCGCCGGCGAAGGCGCCCGCCAGGCAGGCGAGGGAGTCGGAGTCGCCGGCGGTGCAGGCGGCGCGGCGCAGGGCCGTCACCGGCTCGTCGACGAAGAGGAGGAAGCAGAGCAGGCCGGTCGCCAGGGCCTCCTCGGCGATCCAGCCCTCGCCGGTGGCCCGGCACGGGTCGGTCTCCGGGGAGACGGTCCGCACGGCTTCCTGGAGGCGGCCCAGGATCTCCAGGCACTCGTCCCAGCCGCGGGCGATGAAGTGCTCCGGGGAGGGGTCCTGGGAGCGGGTCCACAGGTCGCCGAGCCAGGACTCGTGGTAGCGGGTGCGGTTCTCGTAGGCGTAGGAGCGGAGCAGCCCGATCAGGCCGGTCGGTTCGGCGCCCTCCGCGAGCAGCCGTACGGCGTGCGCGGTGAGGTCGGAGGCGGCGAGCGCGGTGGGGTGTCCGTGGGTGAGGGCGGACTGCAACTGGGCGGCGCCTGCGCGCTGTTCGTCGGTGAGGCCGGGGGCCAGCCCGATGGGGGCGACGCGCATGTTGGCGCCGCAGCCCTTGGAGTGGATCTGGCTGGCGTCCTGCCAGGGCCGTCCGTCACGCGACAGCAGGTGGCAGGCGCGCAGGCAGGTGTTGCCGGGGGCGCGGTCGTTCTCCGGGGAGCGCCACCACTCCACGAACTCCTCGCGCACCGGCCGCTCCAGGCGCTCCGGGGTGAGCGTCCCGCGGTCCATGGCGGTGCGCAGGCCCCGCCCGAGGGCGAGCGTCATCTGGGTGTCGTCGGTGACGATCGCCGGCTTCGGCAGCTCCAGGGAACGCCAGTCGCCGTGGGCGGCGAGGATCGAGGGGACGTCCTTGAACTCGGTGGGGAAGCCGAGGGCGTCCCCGAGGGCGAGTCCGGTGAGCGCTCCGGTCGCGGCGCGCTTGGTGACGGTGGTCGTGGTCATGCGGGACGTCCTTCCGGAGTGGGCCGGAGCAGCGGCGGGTGGAGGGCGGCGGCGGCGCCCGCGCGGTACAGCGCGGCGGGCTTGCCCCGGCCGCCGGTGAGGCGCGCGGCGCCGGGGACGGCCTCGACGAAGCCGGGGGTGGCGAGGACCTTGCGCCGGAAGTTGGGGCGGTCCAGGGTCGTGCCCCAGACGGTCTCGTAGACCTGCTGGAGCTCCCCGAGGGTGAACTCCGGCGGGCAGAACGCGGTGGCGAGACCGGTGTACTCGAGCTTCGCGCCGATCCGGTCCCGCGCGTCGGCGAGGATCCGGTCGTGGTCGAAGGCGAGGTCCCGTGCCGTGTCGTACGGCGTCCAGCGGGCCTGGGCCGCGTCGCCGCCGCCGTGCGCCTCGGGGGCGTCGGGCAGCAGCGCGGCGAAGGCGACGGACACCACGCGCATGCGGGGGTCCCGGTCCGGCTCGCTGTAGGTGCGCAGCTGCTCCAGGTGCGGTCCGGTCACGTCCGTCAGGCCGGTCTCCTCGCCCAGCTCGCGCCGGGCGGCGCGCTCCGCGGACTCGTCGGGCCGCAGGAAGCCCCCGGGCAGCGCCCAGCGCCCCGCGTACGGCTCCTGGCCGCGCTCGACGAGCAGGACGTGCAGGGCGCCCCCGCGGATCGTGAACACGGCGAGGTCGACGGTCACGGCGAAGGGCTCGAAGGCGTGCTTGTCGTAGCCGTCCACGACGACCCCCACCCCCTTTAATAGTCGGTGTGACTATTAAAGGGGGTGGGGACGTGGAAGCACAAGCCCTCGCAGGGCGGACCGTGCGGCTCAGAGGCCGACTAGAGGTCGACCTCCTGCATCAGCATCCCGACCTCGGTGTTCGACAGCCGCCGCAGCCAGCCCGACTTCTGGTCGCCCAGGGTGATCGGACCGAACGCGGTGCGCACCAGCTTGTCGACCGGGAAGCCGGCCTCCGCGAGCATGCGGCGCACGATGTGCTTGCGGCCCTCGTGCAGGGTCACCTCGACGAGGTAGTTCTTGCCGGTCTGCTCCACCACCCGGAAGTGGTCGGCGCGGGCGTAGCCGTCCTCGAGCTGGATGCCGTCCTTGAGCCGCTTGCCCAGGTCGCGCGGGATCGGCCCGACGATGTGCGCGAGATAGGTCTTCTTCACCCCGTACTTCGGGTGGGTCAGCCGGTGCGCCAGCTCGCCGTGGTTGGTGAGCAGGATCACGCCCTCGGTCTCGGTGTCGAGCCGCCCGACGTGGAAGAGCCGGGTCTCGCGGTTGGTGACGTAGTCGCCGAGGCACTGCCGCCCTTCCGGGTCCTCCATGGTGGAGACGACCCCGGCGGGCTTGTTCAGCGAGAAGAACTGGTACGACTGCGTCGCCACGGTCAGGCCGTCGACCTTGACCTCGTCCTTCTCCGGGTCGACCCGCTTGCCCTGCTCCAGCACGATCTCGCCGTTGACCTCGACGCGCGCCTGGTCGATCAGCTCCTCGCAGGCGCGCCGGGAGCCGTAGCCCGCCCGGGCGAGCACCTTCTGCAGCCGCTCGCCCTCCTGCTCGGCGCCCGGGAAGGTCTTGGGCAGCTTGACGTCCTTCCTGCCCGCGTACCGCTCCCGGTTGCGCTCCTCGGCCCGCGCCTCGTACTCGCGGGACGTCGCCGGGACCGAGCGGCCCCGCTGCAGGGGCTTCTTCGGCCCGCCCTTGGCGCCGCCGCGCGCCCCGGGCCCGCGGCCCGACTTGGGTCCCTCCTGGGAGGCGCCGGGGCCCACGTCGTAGCGCCGCTCCTCCGGGCGCGGCTTCTTCGGACGACCGCCCTGCCGGTCGTCGCGGTTGTCGCCGGCACCGCGGTGGTTGCCGCGGCCACCGCCACTCCCGCCGCGGCCGCCGCTGTTGCCACCACGGCTCCCGCCGTTGTTTCCGCTGCTGTTCCTGCCGCTGCTGCTTCGCATCAAAGTTCCGTCTTGTCGTCTGCGTCCTCGGAATCCGGGGCGTCCGGATCGAACGACGGCACCCCTTCCCGGGTCTCGGCCTCGATCGCGTCCGCCTCCGGGAGGAAGGGCGCGAGCTCCGGGAGCTCGTCCAGACCGCGCAGGCCCATCCGCTCCAGGAAGTAGTTCGTCGTCGTGTACAGGATCGCACCTGTTTCGGGTTCCGTGCCCGCCTCCGCGATCAGACCCCGCTGCAGGAGGGTGCGCATCACGCCGTCGCAGTTGACCCCGCGCACCGCGGAGACCCTGCTGCGGCTGACCGGCTGCCGGTACGCGACGACCGCGAGGGTCTCCAGCGCGGCCTGGGTGAGGCGGGCCTGCCGGCCGTCCAGGACGAAGCCCTCGACGGCGGCGGCGTACTCGGGGCGGGTGTAGAAACGCCAGCCGCCCGCGACCCGGCGCAGCTCGAAGCCGCGGCCCTGGACGGTGTACTCGTCGGCCAGCTCGGCCAGCGCGTCGGCGACCTGGCGCCTCGGGCGTTCCAGGATCTTCGCCAGGTGCTCCTCGGTCGCGGGCTCGTCCACGACCATCAGCACGGCCTCCAGGGCCGGCTTCAGGTCGAGCTCCGCCACCGCGCGCGCCCCGGCCGGGGCCCCGCTCGTCTCCTCGCTCACGGTGTCCTCTCCTCCTGGGGCTGCTCGGGCGGCCGGTCGAACTCGTCGGTGACCGCGGGTACGGCGTCCCCGTCGCCGCCGGTCCAGCGGACGGTCAGCTCGCCCAGCGCGCTCTCCTGGTCGAGGGCGACGGCCTTCTCCCGGTACAGCTCCAGCAGGGCGAGGAAGCGGGCCACGACGGTCAGGGTGTCGTCGGTGTCCTCGACGAGCGCCCGGAAACCGGCCTCGCCCAGCTCCTTGAGCCGCGCGACGACGATCCCGGCCTGCTCCTGCACGCTGACCAGCGGGGCGTGGATGTGGTCGACGTACACCTGCGGCTCGGGCCTGGGCTGCATGGCCCTGACGGCGAGCTCGGCGAAGCCCTCGGGACCGATGCTGAAGACCACGTCCGGCAGCAGCTCCGCGTGGTGCGGCTCCAGCCCGACGGTACGGGGGAAACGGCGGGCCTCGTCGTCCAGCCGCCGGCTGAAGATCTCCGCGACCTGCTTGTACGCGCGGTACTGCAGCAGCCGCGCGAACAGCAGGTCGCGGGCCTCCAGCAGGGCGAGGTCGGCCTCGTCCTCCACCTCGGCGGCAGGGAGCAGCCGGGCCGCCTTCAGATCCAGCAGGGTGGCCGCGACGACCAGGAACTCGGTCGTCTCGTCCAGGTCCCAGTCCGGCCCGAGCGCCCGGATGTACGCCATGAACTCGTCCGTCACCTTGGACAACGCGACCTCGGTGACGTCCAGCTTGTGCTTGGCGATCAACTGCAACAGCAGGTCGAACGGCCCCTCGAAGTTCGCCAGCCGAACCTTGAACCGCCCGTCCCCGCCGTCGCCCTCCCCCTCGGACGCGCCGCCCGGCGAGCTCGCCCCGCCCGGCACGCCGGCGTCGTCGGCAGGCGCGTCCCGCCCTGCCGTGGACCCGACCGGCGCGGGCGCCGTCACGGACGGCCGCACGCCGGCGTGGAGCGGCGCGGCCGTGCCCCGCTCACCGGCCCCGGCACGCGGCGCGGTGAGCGGCGTGTCGCTGCCGCCGTGCCCCGCGGCCACGCCGTCGGACGCCCCCCGCTCACCGGCGGGCGCGCCCTCCCCGGCGGCCGGCTCGGGCTGCGCGACCGCGTTCTCGGGAGCGGGGGCCACCGCAGCGGTGGAGGCGCCGGCGTCCGCGGACGACCGTCCGGCCGCCGCAGGGCCGCGGGCGGCGGCCCCGCGGCCCAGGGGCCGACGGCGGGGCGGGCCGGCGCCGGGCGCGGGGGCGGCTGCGTCGTTCGAGGTCATGGCCCCCGCAGGCTACCGCTACCGTCCCCGCAGGCGTCGTACGAGGATGCTGGCGTCCCCGCGGCTCTCCAGGTCCGCGAGGACCACGGCGACCGCCTCGCGGACGATCCGGCCGCGGTCGACGGCGAGACCGTGCTCGCCGCGCAGCACGAGGCGGGCGTGCTCCAGATCCATCAGCTCCTCCGCGGACACGTACACGGTGATCTTCTCGTCGTGCCGCTCGCGGCCGCTGGGCCTCCGTGCCGCGGGCCGTCCCCGCTTGCGCGGCGGCGCGGCGGCCGCACCGTCGGCCGTCGCCGCCGCACGCCGTCCGGCGCCCGCGGCGCCCCGGCTGCGGGACTCCCCGGCCCCGGCCGGTTCCACGTCCGCCGCGGCGTGCTCCGCGCCCTCGCCGTCACCGCCCTGCACGGGCACCGACTGCGGCGCGTCCTCGTGGGCGGACGCGGCCGCGTCGCCCTCCCCCGCGGGAGCGGGGACCCGGGCGTCGCCCCCGGCGCGCCGGGGGGTGGACGCCTGCAGCGCCATCCCCCCTGTCGTACGGAAGAGTTCGTCGGCCCCCGGCAGACTCACTCGGCGTGACACCGGGCGAGCACCTCCCTGGCGAGCTGACGGTAGGCGGCGGCGCCGACGGAGTTGGACGCGTACGTGGTGATCGGCTCACCGGCGACCGTGGTCTCCGGGAAGCGGACCGTGCGTCCGATGACCGTGTGGTAGACGTGGTCGTCGAACGCCTCGACCACCCGTGCGAGCACCTCACGGCTGTGCACCGTGCGCGAGTCGTACATGGTGGCGAGGATGCCGTCGAGCTCCAGCTCCGGGTTGAGCCGCTCCTGCACCTTCTCGATGGTCTCGGTCAGCAGGGCCACACCGCGCAGCGCGAAGAACTCGCACTCGAGCGGCACGATCACCTTGTGCGCCGCGGTGAGCGCGTTGACCGTGAGCAGGCCCAGCGAGGGCTGGCAGTCGATGACGATGTAGTCGTAGTCGTCCATCAGCGGCTTCAGCGCCCGCTGCAGCGTCGACTCGCGCGCGACCTCGCTCACCAGCTGGACCTCGGCCGCCGACAGGTCGATGTTGCTGGGCAGCAGGTCCATGTTGGGGACCGCGGTCTTCAGCAGCACCTCGTCGGCCGCCATGCCCCGCTCCATGAGCAGGTTGTAGACGGTGAGGTCGAGTTCCATCGGGTTGACGCCGAGTCCGACCGACAGCGCGCCCTGCGGGTCGAAGTCGACGAGCAGCACCCGGCGTCCGTACTCCGCGAGCGCGGCGCCCAGGTTGATGGTCGACGTGGTCTTGCCGACGCCGCCCTTCTGGTTGCACATCGCGATGATCTTCGCGGGTCCGTGGTCGGTCAGCGGGCCCGGGATCGGGAAGTACGGCAGCGGGCGCCCGGTCGGGCCGATGCGCTCACGGCGCTGGCGTGCCGCGTCGGGCGCGAGCGTGGCCGCGTACTCCGGATCGGGCTCGTACTCGGCGTCGGGGTCGTAGAAGTGCCCCTCGGGCAGTTCGTCGTAGTCGGCGAAATGGTTGTGGGGCGCGCCACTTCCGTCGCCGGCCATGGCGTTCACGTGATGGCCATCCATGCTCTGGTGTGCTGGGCGAGTCACTCCTGGAGTTCCGTGACTCTGGTGGGCTGCGAAGGTGCGCACAGCGACGGAGCCGACAGCAGCGAATCCCGCGGACCCCTGGCCCGGCGCAGGCATTCCTGGTTGACCACCCCCGGGAGTAAATGTCGACTCATTCACAAGTCGTCTTACCTCCTTGGTGACCAGGAAACTTCTAGACAGGTCAGCGTGGCACCATGCCGACGGTTGGCGACTCTATGGCGTGTCGGCCGTCCGCAGCAACACAATCCGCCGGACCCGGCCCGATGTGTCGGCATTGGAACACCCCTCTGTCAAGGGCGTACGGCCGTCGCACGGCAGGATTCATGGGTGTACGAATCGGTAGAAGGGTTACGTTCGAGGCGAGTTGCCCTCGAACCAGGACGTGACCATACACACATCCGGCCGGACCTTGGCGCGCAAGGTCCGGCCTGGTGCGAGGCGTTGACGTCCCGAGTTGACGTATCGCCTTTGCGGGTCCGTGACTTGGTCGACTTACCGCCCTGTGCGGATCAGCCGAGCAGCGAGGCGAGTTCCACGTGCTCCAGCCCGTGCGCCTCGGCGACCTCCTTGTAAACGACCTTGCCGTCATGGGTGTTGAGGCCCTTGGCGAGCGCCGGGTCCCGGCGCAGCGCCTCCACCCAGCCGCGGTCGGCGAGTTCGACGATGTACGGCAGCGTGGCGTTGGTGAGCGCGTAGGTCGAGGTGTTGGGCACCGCACCGGGCATGTTGGCGACGCAGTAGAAGACCGACTCGTGGACCGTGAAGGTCGGTTCGGCGTGCGTGGTCGGGCGCGAGTCCTCGAAGCAGCCGCCCTGGTCGATCGCGATGTCGACAAGGACACTTCCGGCCTTCATCCGGGAGACCAGCTCGTTGGTGACCAGCTTCGGCGCCTTGGCGCCGGGGACCAGCACGGCGCCGATCACGAGGTCGGCCTCCAGGCAGGCCTTCTCCAGCTCGAAGGCGTTGGAGACGACGGTCTGGACGCGCGTGCCGAAGACCTTGTCGGCCTCCTTGAGCTTGTTGATGTCCTTGTCGAGCAGGGTCACGTGGAAACCCATGCCGACGGCTATCTGCGTGGCGTTCCAGCCGGAGACGCCGGCGCCGATGACGACCGCGCGGCCGGCCAGCACACCGGGGACGCCGCCGGGCAGCACGCCGCGGCCGCCGTGGGCGCGCATGAGGTGGTAGGCACCGACCTGGGTGGAGAGCCGGCCCGCGACCTCGGACATCGGGGCGAGCAGCGGCAGCGCGCGGCTGGGCAGCTCGACGGTCTCGTAGGCGATGGCGGTGGTGCCGGACGCCAGCAGGGCGTCCGTGCACTCCTTGGACGCGGCCAGGTGGAGGTAGGTGAAGAGGGTCTGGTCCTTGCGCAGGCGGTGGTACTCCTCCGCGACCGGCTCCTTGACCTTGAGCAGCAGGTCGGCTGTGGCCCAGACCTCGTCGGCGGTGTCCAGGATCCGGCCGCCCGCGGCGATGTACTCGCCGTCCGGGATCGAGGAGCCGGCGCCGGCGCCGCGCTCGATGACGACCTGGTGGCCGTGGCGCACGAGCTCGTGCACACCGGCGGGGGTGATGGCCACCCGGAACTCGTTGTTCTTGACCTCGCGGGGGATGCCGACCTTCACGTGGATCACGGTCCTTGGCTCAGAGGGTACGGGGATGTCACTACACATACCCGGGCACACACGGGCACACCGGGAGAGACCGCAGGAGATGGTGCGGCAGAGCCAGTCTAATGAAGGTGTTCCCGCTGTCTAGCCTTCCATTGCATCAATCTTCAGTGGAAGTGCTGCGGATTTCGCAGGCGTTAGCTCCGTGTTCCGGCTCGGAGTCGTCCTCCGTGGCCTCCTCGGCCAGCATGCGCTCGGCCGTGCTCCGGTGCAGCGCGGCGGACGCGGGGTCGCCGAGACGCGCGAAGGAGTCGGCCAGCCGCAGGTGCAGCGCGGCCTGCAGCCGGGTGTCCTCGGCCCGGCGCGCCCACTCCACGGCCTCCCGGCAGGTGCGCAGCGACTCCTCCGGCCGCCCCGCGTACTCCTGCACCCGCCCCAGTTCGCTCAGTGCCCGCGCCTGCGCGGCCACGTCGCCCTCCCGCCGGTGCCCGGCGACGGCCGCGCGCCAGTTGCGCAGCGCCTCGCCGTAGCGGCCCGCGTAGGTGTGGGCGGCGCCGATGCGGCCGTAGAGCCGGGCCGCCTCGGAGCGCTCGTCGCGGGCCAGCCGCTCGGCCAGGGCGCGGCCGAACCAGTCCGCCGCCCGGTCGTAGTCCCCCAGCTCCAGGTGCGCGCCGCCCACGGATTCCATCGCCCGGCCGGTGGCGTACGGGTCGTTCGCCTCGCGTCCGGCGTCCAGCGCGGCCCGGTAACGCGCCAGCGCCTTCGCGGTGCGGCCGGTCCGGGCGTCGAGGTCGCCGAGGTTGAGCAGGGCGGCGGCCCGCTCGCGGGGCAGGTTCCGGCGCTCGGCGACGCCGAGGACGAGGTGGTGGATGTCGTAGAGGTCGCTCGCGGCGGCGCGGGTGCCGACGTGGGCGACCATGGCCCGCACCAGCTGGGACATGAGCCGCCGGGCCAGGGTGTCCAGCTCCCCGTCGGCGACCGCGAGCCGGGCGGCGGCCAGCAGGGCGGGCCGGCGCAGGCGCAGCCAGTCGGCGGCGGCGCGGGGCGTGGGGAAGCGCAGGGGGCGCGGCAGGGCGAGGAGCTTCGCGCGGGCCTCGGGGCTGTCGGTCTCGGTGATCGCACGGCAGGACTGGAGCAGCCGCACGGTCCGCTCCAGCATGCGGGCGCGGGCGAGCCGGAGCTCGGCGGGCCGCTCGTGGTCCTCGGCGAGCCGGCGCAGCTCGCGGTGGAGGCAGCCCGGCACCCGGTACTGCGGCAGGGCGGAGCCCACCGAGTGCAGCAGGCCGTGGGCGGCGAAGTCGTCGAGCGTGGTGTGCGCGGCCTCCACCGAGCATCCGGTGAGCGCGGCGGCGGTGTGCGGGTCGACGAGTCCGGCCGGGGCGAGGGCGAGCAGGCGCAGGGTGCGGGCGGCGGTCTGCGGCAGCGCGTCGTGCACCAGCCGCAGCAGCCGGGCGGTCACGGGTTCGGCGCCGGCGTCCGTGTGCAGCTGCTGGGCGAGGTCGGCGACGGCGGCCTTGGGGCGTGCGGCGAGCCATCCGCCGGCCAGCACCAGCGCGGCCGGCTGGCCCTGGCACTGCTCGGCGAGGCGCTCGGCGGCCCGGGGGTCGACGGTGATGCGCACGGATCCGGTGAACCGGGACAGCAGTTCCACCCCGGACTTGGTGTCGAGGCCGCCGAGGGTGCAGGGGCGGACGTCGGCGATGCCGGTGAGCGGGCCGGAGGAGACGGTGACGGCCAGGCAGTCGGGGTTGTCCGGGAGCAGGGCGTCGACCTGCTCGGCGTCGGCGGCGTCGTCGAGCAGGAGCACCGCGCGGCGCTCGGCGAGGGCGGTGCGCAGCGCCTCGCCGAGTTCGTCCTCGGGGGCGCCGGCGGGGGCGGGTTCGCCGAGCGCGTCGAGCAGGTCGCGGGCGGCGGACCCGACGGGCACGGGCGTGCCGTCGGGCTCGCTCAGCCGGGTGCGCAGCACCCCGTCGGGGTAGGCGCCGGCGACCTGGCGGACGAGTTCCTCGGCGAGCGCCGACCGGCCGGTTCCGGGCCGTCCCGCGATGAGCAGCACACGGGCGCGGGGGGCCTTGCGGCCGGAGAGGGTGTCGAGCCCGGCGCGCTCGATGTCGGCGCGCAGTTCCTTCAACTCCCTGGTACGGCCCAGGAATCGACCGTCCGGATGGGCGTCCCGAGGGAGCCGCGCACCGTTCGGGTCCACTGCCTGATCCGTCACGGGCCACACTCCCGTCCCACCGCACGCGCCGGCCCGCCGGATCTCCGGTACGGGCGTTTTCCAGAGCCTAGTTCACGCTCTGCGACGTTCCGTGAGGAGCGCGGCGCGGTGGGCGGGACTCCCTCGATCGGATCAACAGATCGTAGGATTCACACCCCTGACGGGCGCCCCGTACGCCGGAGGGCTTCACGTCCCAGGCGGCTTCGGCCGCCGGCTCACGCCTCGAACGGCCGGGCCGGCCACGGCGCCTCCGCCGGGCGCAGCGCGTCCAGGCCGTCGCCGGAGCGGGCGGCGACCAGCGACAGCACGCCCACCACCAGGCAGTTGTTGTGCAGGTCACCGGCGAGCACCCCGCGCACCAGCTCGTCGACGGGGACCCGGGACAGCTCCATGTCGGCCTCCTCGTCCTCCACCGTGAAGCGGTCGCCCTCGGCCTCGGACAGCCCCCGGGCCAGGAAGATCCGCACGGCCTCGTCGCAGCCGCCGGGCGTGGTGTAGACGTCGGACAGCACCCGCCAGTCCTCCGCCTTGACGTGCGCCTCCTCGTACAGCTCGCGCTGGGCGGCGTGCAGCGGGTTCTCACCGGGGACGTCGAGCAGGCCGGCCGGGATCTCCCACAGCTTCTGGCGCACCGGGTGCCGGTACTGGCGCAGCACCACGGCCCGGTCCGCGTCGTCGAGGGCGAGGACGGCCACGGACCCCGGATGGACCTGGTAGTCGCGGCTGACCACGGCGCCCCCCGGCATGACGACCTCGTCGGTGCGCACGGAGGTCTTCTTGCCCACGAAGGGAGTCCGCGTCCCGCGGATCTCCCACTCCTCCGCGGTGTCCTTGATCGTCATGCCTGTCCTTCCGAACCGAAGCGGTGGTACCCGGCCTGCCCGCCACGACGCGGCCGGGGAGCGAGCCGTCGAAGGTCCGCACCCCGGCAACCGTACAACCGGGCGTGCTACTTCGAGATCTTCCGCTCGACCGCGGCCTTCACCAGCCCCGCGAAGAGCGGGTGCGGACGGGTCGGACGCGACCGCAGCTCCGGGTGCGCCTGGGTGGCGACCAGGTAGGGGTGGACGTCACGCGGGTACTCGACGTACTCGACGAGCTTGCCGTCGGGCGAGGTGCCGGAGAACACCAGGCCCGCCTTCTTCTCCAGCTCCGCGCGGTAGGCGTTGTTCACCTCGTAGCGGTGCCGGTGGCGCTCCTCGACGTACTCCTTGCCGTCGTAGACCTCGCGGACGATGGACCCCTCGGCCAGCTTGGCCGGGTACATGCCGAGCCGCATGGTGCCGCCCATGTCGCCCTCGCCGGCGACGATGTCGAGCTGCTCCGCCATGGTGGAGATCACCGGGTGGGCGGTGGCCGGGTCGAACTCGGTGGAGTTGGCGTCGGAGATGTCCGCCAGGTTCCGCGCGGCCTCGATCACGATGCACTGCAGGCCGAGGCACAGGCCCAGCAGCGGGATCCGGTTCTCGCGGGCGTACTTGATCGCGCCGACCTTGCCGAGCACGCCGCGGTCGCCGAAGCCGCCGGGGATGCAGATGCCGTCGACATCGGCGAGCTGCGCCTGGGCGCCCGCCGGGGTCTTGCAGTCGTCGGACGTGACCCACTTGATCTTGACGCGGGCCTTGTTGGCGAAACCGCCGGCGCGCAGCGCCTCGGTGACCGACAGGTAGGCGTCCGGCAGGTCGATGTACTTGCCGACCAGGGCCAGGGTGATCTCGTGGTCGGGGTTGTGCACCCGGTCCAGCAGGTCGTCCCAGGTGGTCCAGTCGACGTCGCGGAAGGGCAGGTCCAGCTTGCGGACCACGTAGGCGTCCAGGCCCTCGCCGTGCACGGTCTTCGGGATGTCGTAGATCGAGCGGGCGTCGGGGCAGGCGACCACGGCGGCCTCGTCGACGTCGCACATCAGCGAGATCTTCCGCTTGATGGCGGTGGGCACCTCGCGGTCGCAGCGCAGCACGATCGCGTCGGGCTGGATGCCGATGTTGCGCAGCGCCGCCACCGAGTGCTGGGTCGGCTTGGTCTTCAGCTCACCGGAGGGGCCGATGTAGGGAAGGAGAGAGATGTGGACCACGAACACGTTGTCGCGGCCGACCTCGTGCCGCACCTGGCGGACCGTCTCCAGGAACGGGAGCGACTCGATGTCGCCGACCGTGCCGCCGACCTCCGTGATCACGACGTCGACCTCGTCGGTCGCCATGCGCCGGATGCGGTGCTTGATCTCGTTGGTGATGTGCGGGATGACCTGGACGGTGTCCCCCAGGTACTCGCCGCGCCGCTCCTTGGCGATCACCGTGGAGTAGACCTGACCCGTGGTGACGTTGGCGGAGCCGTCGAGGTCACGGTCGAGGAAGCGCTCGTAGTGGCCGATGTCCAGGTCGGTCTCGGCGCCGTCGTTGGTGACGAACACCTCACCGTGCTGGAAGGGGTTCATCGTGCCCGGGTCGACGTTGAGGTACGGGTCGAGCTTCTGCATCACGACGCGCAGACCGCGGGCCTTGAGCAGCATGCCGAGGCTGGAGGCGGTCAGCCCCTTGCCGAGAGAGGAGGCGACACCCCCGGTGACGAAGATGTGCTTGGTCGTCGAAGCTGTGCTGTTTCGGAAAGCAGCGGGCGGCATGGCCAAGAGGGGGCTCCCGTGGTCGCGGTCTGTGGGTGCGGTTCCGGGGTTTCTCGCCCACCGGTCCACGGGCTACCAGCGTATCAGCGCCGCGGGGGAACGGCTCACGGCCACGTTCCGCGCACGGGAGGCCACGCAGCATGTACCACACACAGGACCCTCACCCGAGGCTCACTCGTTCGGCGGGGCCGCGTTGCCGCGAGCGGCACACAGATCATCTGCGTGCGTCGTATCCTGCTCGGACATTCGCTGCCGAGCCCGGCCGGCCGAACGGCACCACCCCCGCCCGTAAGTCCCGGAACAACGTGGGCTCGTCAGTTCGTTGAGCAGAGATCGGCGCTTTGCATGAACGGCTGAGCGACTGCTTTGCTTCACAGCTCAACGACATTTTGCAAGACCCCCCTTGACCGCACTAGCGACAGCCCCCTCGCGGGGTGACGTGGCCGTTCGACTGGAGATGCACGTGGCCGGGCGCATCGAAGACTACGCACTCATCGGAGACATGCAGACCGCGGCGCTGGTCTGCCGGGACGGCACGGTCGACTGGCTGTGCCTGCCGCGCTTCGACTCGCACGCCATCTTCGCCGGGCTGCTGGGAACCGAGGAACACGGCTTCTGGCGGCTGGGCCCCGCGCACCCGGACGCGGAGCCGCCCGCGGCGGCCCGGCGCCGTTACCGGGGCGACTCCCTGATCCTGGAATCCGAGTGGGACACCCCCCGCGGCACGGTCCGCGTGACGGATTTCATGCCCCCGCGCGACGGCGCCCCCCAGCTCATCCGCATCGTGGAAGGCGTCTCGGGCCGGGTGCCCATGCGCTCGGCGCTGCGCATGCGCTTCGCCTACGGCCGGGTGGTGCCGTGGGTGCGCCGGCACGAGGGCCGCACGGTCGCCGTGGCCGGCCCCGATTCCGTGTGGTTCGACACCGGCGTCGAGACCTACGGCGAGGACCTGACCACGTACTCGGACTTCACCGTCGCGCCCGGCGACCGGGTGGCGTTCACCCTCTCCTGGGAGCCGTCGCACAAGCAGCCCCCGGCGCTGCCCGAGCCCGAGCAGGCCCTCGACGCCACCGAGGACTTCTGGAGCGAGTGGGTCGAGCACTGTACGTACCACGGCCCCTACCGCGAGGCCGTGATCCGCTCCCTGATCACGCTGAAGGCCCTCACCTACGCCCCGACCGGCGGCATCGTCGCCGCGCCCACCACCTCCCTGCCCGAGGACATCGGCGGCGTCCGCAACTGGGACTACCGCTACACCTGGCTGCGGGACGCGGCGATCACCCTCTCCTCGCTGCTGCGCACCGGCTACCGCGAGGAGGCCCGTGCCTGGCGCGAGTGGCTGCTGCGCGCGGTGGCGGGCGACCCGGAGAACCTGCAGATCATGTACGGCATCGCCGGCGAACGCGAGCTCGGCGAGGCGGAGCTGGACTGGCTGCCCGGCTACGAGAACTCCGCCCCCGTCCGGGTGGGCAACGGCGCGGCCCACCAGCTCCAGCTCGACGTGTACGGCGAGGTCACCGAGGCCCTGCACCTGGCCCACATGACCGGCCTCGCGCGCAACGACTACGCCTCGCTGCTCCAGCTCAAGCTGATCCAGTACCTGGAGAAGCACTGGCAGGAGCCGGACGAGGGCATCTGGGAGGTGCGCGGCCCGCGCCGCCACTTCGTGCACTCCAAGGTGATGGCCTGGGTGGCCGTCGACCGCACCATCAAGCTCATCGAGTCCGGCGACGCCCACGGCCCGCTGGAGCAGTGGAAGCGGCTGCGCGACGACATCCACCGGGACGTGTGCGAGAAGGGCTACGACGAGGAGCGCAACACCTTCACCCAGTCGTACGGCTCCCAGGAGCTGGACGCGGCCCTGCTGCTGATCCCCCAGGTGGGCTTCCTGCCGCCGGACGACAAGCGGGTGATCGGCACCGTCGAGGCGATCCAGCGCGAGCTGTCCACCTCCGACGGCTTCATCCTGCGCTACCCGACCGAGGGCAAGGACGAGGGCGTCGACGGCCTGCCCGGCGACGAGGGGGCGTTCCTCGCCTGCTCGTTCTGGATGGCCGACGACCTGGCCATGATCGGGCGCGTGGACGAGGCGCGGAAGCTGTTCGAGAAGCTGCTGTCGCTGCGCAACGACCTCGGTCTGCTGGCGGAGGAGTGGGACCCGCGCCTGCAGCGCCAGGTGGGCAACTTCCCGCAGGCGTTCAGCCACGTCCCGCTCATCGACACGGCCCTGCGCCTGACGGCGTCGGGGGCGTACGGAGGCTGACGGCACCGCGCCGCCCCCGGCCGGTCCGGGGGCGGCGCGGGCCGGACGTGTGACGGGGACACGCCTGCGGGTAGCGTCCGCTGCATGAGCACCGCCGGCACACCCCCGCCCACGGGCATCACCGTGCAGCGCGCCCTGGAACTGCCCGGACTGCGCGGCGGCCTCCCCGAGGTCCTCGCCGGCGCCGAGCGGCTGGGGCGCACGGTGCGCTGGGTGCACGCGGGCGAGGTGCCCCACATCGCCTCCCTGCTCAAGGGCGGCGAACTGCTGCTCACCACCGGCTACGGACTCGGCGCCCGCCCGGCCGACCAGCGGGCGTTCGTGCGCACGCTGGCCGACCGGGGCATCGCGGCCCTGGTGGTCGAGCTCGGCCCGCGCTTCCCCCGGCTGCCCGCCGCCCTGGTCGACGCGGCCCGCTCCGCCGGGCTGCCGCTGGTCCAGCTCCATCGCGAGGTGCCGTTCGTCACGGTCACCGAGGAGATCCACACCGAGATCGTCAACGGGCACTACGCGCTGCTCCAGCGCGCGGAGGAGGTGCACCGGCATTGCACCGAGGCGCTGCTGGCCGGCGGGGGCGTGCCGCAGGTCCTGGAGATCCTCGCCGGGTTCACCGGAAACCCCGTGTTCCTGGAGACCGCCGACGGCCGGTTGCTGTACGCGGCCGGGGAGGGAGCCGAGGGCGCGGACCCGCTCCAGGTGTGGGAGGGGCTGCGCGACCGTCGGCGGGACGATCCGCCGGCCGGCACGGTCCTGGTGGACGTGCCCGGCGGGGGGCCCGGCAGCGGCGGCGTCCGGGCGCGGCTGGTGCTGCTGCCGGTGCGCTGCGCGCCGGAGCCGGTGCACCGGATGGCCGCGGAGCGGGCCGCGGGCGTCCTCGCCGTGGTGCTGATGCAGGCCCGCCAGGAGGAGGAGCTGGCGGCGCGTGGCCGCGGCGACTTCCTCACCGACCTCGCCGAGGGCCGGGTCAGCGCCCAGGACGCGCCCGCCCAGGCCCGGGTGCTGGGCTTCAAGCCGGGCCGGGGGCCGCTGCTGCCAGTGGTCATGCGGCTCGGCGACACGCTGTCCCCGCAGGGCGGCGGCTGGGCGGTGCTGGCCCGCGCGGTGGGCGAGGAGCTGTCCTCGCTCGGCGTGCCGGTGCTGCTCGGTGTGCGGCCGGTCGAGGGACGGGTGCCGCTGCTGCTCGCGCTGCGCGCGGACACGGACCGGCCGTCCGTCGCGGACCGGGTGGCGGCCGCGCTGCGCGCCGGGGTGGAGCGCGCGGGGAAGCTGCGGCCGGGCGGCCGGCCGCCCGTGGTGGTGGTCGGGCCGGCCGGCGACTGGGCGGCGGTGCCGGCGGGGCTGCGGCACGCGGTGGAGACGGCCACGGCGGCGCAGGGGCTGCCCGAGCGTCCCTGGTACGACGCCCGGCGGCTGGACATCGACCTGCTGCTGTGGCGGCTGCGCGACCATCCGGACCTGGCGGACTTCGTGGACCGGGCGATCGGCCCGGTGCTGGACCACGACCGGCGCTCCCGGCCCGCGCTGCTGCCCACCCTGGAGACGTACCTGGCGCACGCCGGGCGCAAGGCGGAGACCGCGCGGGAGCTGCATCTGAACCGGCAGACGCTCTACAACCGGCTCGCCCGCATCGGGGAGTTGCTGGGCACCGACCTCGACGACCCCCGGACGGTGCTGACGCTGAGCCTGGCCCTGCGGGCACGGCGGCACGTGCCCTGACCGGCGAGCGGGACCCGCAGGGGGTTCAGATCAGTGGCCGGAGCCGGGTCAGCTCGTCGTAGACGCTGAGGACCTGGGCGACCGTCTGGTCCTCGGTCGGCCAGGTCGCGGCCTGCCGTACCCCCCGCCGCACGAGCGACTCCCGGTGCTCCGGGTCCGTCAGCAGCCGGATCACGGCGTCGGCGAGTGCCCGCGCGTTGCCGTGCGGCACGAGTTCCGCCGCGTCGCCGACGAGTTCGGGAATGCCGCCCACCCGGGTCGCGACGAGCGGCACGCGCGCGTGGAGCGCCTCTTGGGCGAACAGGGAGCGCCCCTCCTCCCTGCGACTCGGCAGCACGGCCACGTCGGCCGCGGCCAGCAGGTCCGAGGCGTCCTCACGGCGGCCGAGCAGCCGCACCGGGAGGTCCTGGGTCTCGACGGCACGGCGCAGTTCGCCGTGCAGCGGCCCCTCCCCCGCGATCACCACCAGCGGCGCCGGGTCGAGGCGCTGCCAGGCGTGCGTGGCGTCCAGCAGGACGTCGTGGCCCCGGTGCCGCTCCAGGGAACCGACGGCCACGATCAACGGGCGGTCCACGGCGCCGAGTTCGGCGCGCACCTTGGGCATGCGCCGCTCGGTCTCCTCCGGCGCCGGCGCGCTGCGGGGTCCGGGCAGGGAGACCGGGGCCAGCCGGGCGTCACGCGCCCCGCTGCGGCGCGCCCGGTCCACCAGCGCGGAGGTCGTCCCCAGCACCACACCGGCCGCCCGCGCGACCCGCCGCTCCAGCACGCGCAGGAAGTGCGCGCGGGGGCCTTCGGCGTGCGTCCGGTCGTGCCAGGTGACGACGAACGGGGTGCCGCGTCCGCCGAGCGCCAGGGACGTGCGGAACGAGGCGTGCAGACCGTGCGCGTGCACCAGGTCCGCGTCCGAGCAGGCGGCGCGCAGCACGGCCACCGACCCCGGGTCGCTGCTGCGCGGCACGTGGACGTGCTCCGCCCCGGCCCCGGTGAAGTCGTAGGCGCGGTCGGCCTCCTCGGGGGCGCACACCGTGACCCGCACCCCCCTCGCCACGAGTCCCGCGGCCAGCGAGCGCACGTGCGCGCCGCTCGCGGCGTTGCCGCCGCCCAGCACCTGCACGGTGCGCAGCGGCGACTGACCGTGCGGTGCGTGGCTGCTCACGGGGGTCACGTGGCCGGGCTCCTGGTTCGGGTCGGACGGTCACGACGAACGTACCGAAGGATCCCGCGGAGGGGTGGGCCGCGCGGCTTCCTCCGCGTACACCGTCAAGCATGCCAGCACGCCCGGCAGTTCCGGGAAACGCGCCGGCGTACGCCGGGGTCCACACCTGACGGCACATCACCCGTACGAACGACGGAAGATCCTCTTCCGGCAGGGTCAGACGTCCACCCGCGCCGCCGCCAGCAGCTCCTCCGCGTGCGCCCGCGCCGTCTCGGAGTCCTCCTGGCCGGCCAGCATCCGCGACAACTCCCGTACGCGGTCCTCGCCCTCCAGCACCTTCACGCCGGACCGGGTGACCGAGCCGTCGCTGGTCTTCTCCACCAGCAGCTGCCGGTCGGCGAACGCGGCCACCTGCGGCAGGTGCGTGACGACCACGACCTGCGCCTTCTTCGCCAGACGGGCGAGACGCCGTCCGATCTCCACCGCCGCCTTGCCCCCCACGCCGGCGTCCACCTCGTCGAACAGGTACGTCGGCACCGGGTCGGTCCCGGCGAACACGACCTCCACGGCCAGCATCACGCGCGACAGCTCACCGCCCGAGGCGCCCTTGGCGATCGGCCGGGGCGGCGCCCCGGGGTGCGGAGCCAGCAGCAGCTCGACCTCGTCCACACCCGACGGCCCGTACGCCACCGTGCGCCCGTTCACCTCGACACCGTCGGGGTCCTCGGTCTGCCGGATGTCGAACGACACGCGCGCGTGCGGCATGGCGAGCGACGCCAGCTCCTCCGTCACGGCCGCCGCGAACCGCTCCGCGGCCTCCGCCCGCGCCTCCGACAACTCCTGGGCCAGCGCACCCAGTTCGGCGCGGAGCGCGTCACGCTCGGCGGTCAGCTCGCCGATCCGCTCGTCGTCGCCCTCCAGCTCCGTGAGGCGCGCGGCGCTCCGCTCCGCCCACGCCAGCACCTCGGCGACGTCCTCGCCGTACTTGCGGGTCAGCCCGTTCAGCGCCGCCCGGCGCTCCTCGACCGCCGCCAGCCGCAGCGGGTCCGCGTCCAGGTCGTCGGCGTAACCGGCCAGCTCGCCCGCGACGTCACGCAGCAGGATGCCGATCTCCCCGATCCGGTCGGTCAGCGCGGCCAGCGCCGGGTCGTGCGCCCGCACGGCGTCCAGGGCCCGCTGGGCGCCCGCGACGAGCGTCCCGGCGTCCACGCCCTCCGGGTCCTCCAGGTTGCCCGCCAGCGCGGCGTGCGCGACCGCGGCGGCCGACCTCAGCGCCTCGGCGTGCCCGAGCCGCTCCGCCTCCTCCGCCAGCTCCGTGTCCTCGCCCGCACGCGGCTCGACCGCGGCGATCTCCTCCAGCCCGAAGCGCAGCATGTCGGCCTCCTGGGCCCGCTCCCGCGCACGGGTGGTGATCTCCTCCAGCTCCGCGGTGACCGCCCGCAGCCGCTTGTACGCCTCCGCGTACGCGCCGAGCGGCACGGCGACCGCGTACCCGGCGTACCGGTCGAGCGCCTGCCGCTGCCGGGACAGCTTCAGCAGACCCTGCTGGTCGCTCTGCCCGTGCACGGCCACCAGGTCGTCGGCGAGCTCCGCCAGCAGCCCCACGGGCACACTGCGCCCGCCCAGGTGCGCCCGCGACCGCCCCTCGGCCGAGACGGTACGGCTGACCAGCAGCGTCCCCTCGTCGAGCTCGGCCCCGGCCTCCTCGGCGCGCACGACGGCCGGCGAACCCTCAGGCACGGCGATCCGCCCCTCGACCACGGCGTTGCGCGCGCCGATCCGCACCAGCGCCGCGTCCGCGCGCCCGCCGAGCAGCAGGCCCAGGCTCGTGACCACCATGGTCTTGCCCGCGCCGGTCTCGCCGGTCACGGCGGTGAAGCCGGGCGACAGCTCGACGACGGCGTCGTCGATGACACCGAGCGACCGTATCCGCATCTCCTCCAACACCCTCCAGACCATACGAGGTCCCACAGGTGTTGTGCGACGCCACCCCGCCCCGCGGACGCTGTGGCGGACCGCGGCATGCCGGGACATCACTCGTTGAACGGGTGTTCCCGCCCTCGCGGGGACGGTCCGGCCGTCGCCGTTCCCGACGACGTCCGGATACGGTGCTCCCCGCACACGCGGGGACGTGGCGCGGCGCCGCGGGCCCTACTGCGGCGCCCCCCGCCACCCCGACACCGGGAGGGCGAACTTCGCCACCAGGCGGTCGGTGAAGGAGGCGTGGTGCAGCCGGGCCAGCCGTACCGGCACGGCTCCCCGCCGCACCTCCACGCGCGCCCCGGCCGGCAGCTCGACCGTGCGGCGCCCGTCGCACCACAGCACGCCCGGCGGGACGTGCGGCAGCACCTCCACCGCCAGCACCGAGTCCGGCGAGGTCACCAGCGGTTTGGCGAACAGCGCGTGCGCGCTGATCGGCACCATCAGCAGCGCCTCGACCTCCGGCCACACCACGGGCCCGCCCGCGGAGAACGCGTACGCGGTGGACCCGGTGGGCGTGGCGCACACGATGCCGTCGCAGCCGAAGCCGGTCACCGGCCGCCCGTCGATCTCCAGGACGACCTCCAGCATCCGCTCGGCGGACACCTTCTGCACGGCCGCCTCGTTCAGCGCCCAGTCGGTGTGCACGATGTCGCCGTTGCGGTGCACCACGACGTCGACGGTCATCCGTTCCTCGACCTCGTACGCCCGGCTCACCACCCGGTCGACGACCTTCTCCAGGTCGTCCCGCTCGGCCTCGGCGAGGAAGCCCACACGGCCGAGGTTGACGCCCAGCATCGGCACCCCGGACGCACGGGCGAACTCGGCGCCGCGCAGCAGTGTGCCGTCACCGCCGAGGACGATCAGCAGCTCGCAGTCGTCCAGGCACTGCGGGGTGGCCTCCTTGACCGTCTCCACGTCGTCCGGGAGCGGCAGGTCGCGGGCCTCCTCCTCCAGGACCCGCACCCCGAGTCCCGAGCGCAGCAGGCCCCTGACCACGAGCTCGGCGCTGCGGATGGCCGCGGCCCGCCCGGTGTGGGCCAGCAGGAAAACAGTACGAGCACGGTTCTGTGTCAACGCGGCCCCTCCGCCACAGCACGGTCAACGTCGGCCGGGTCCAGTTCCGGTGCCCCGGCCCGCAGCCACAGGAAGTATTCGACGTTCCCGGAGGGTCCGGGCAACGGACTGGCCGTCACGCCCTTCGCCCCGAGCCCCAGCCCCCAGGCCCTGGCGGCCACCTCCCGGACCGCTTCCGCGCGCAGTTGCGGGCTGCGCACGACACCGCCGCTGCCCAGCCGCTCCTTGCCCACCTCGAACTGCGGTTTCACCATCATCACCAGATCGGCGTCCGGCGTCACGCACCGCTTCAGAGCGGGCAGCACCAGTCCGAGCGGGATGAACGACAGGTCCCCCACGACAAGATCCACTGGCTCCCCGTCGATGGACTCGAGCGTCAACTCCCGCACGTTCGTACGGTCCTTGACCGTGACGCGTTCATCCTGCCGGAGAGACCAGGCGAGTTGTCCGTATCCGACGTCCACCGCGACCACGTGCGCGGCCCCCGCCCGCAGCAGCACGTCGGTGAAACCGCCGGTGGAGGCGCCCGCGTCGAGGGCCCTCCGTCCCTTCACGACCAGCCCCCGCGGCACGAAGGCGTCCAGTGCCCCGGCCAGTTTGTGACCGCCGCGGGAAACGTAGTCGGGGTCAGCGGCGTCCTCGGCGACCACGATCGCGGCCGCGGTCTCCACCTGGGTGGCGGGCTTGGTCGCCACCGTCCTGCCCACACTGACCCGCCCGGCGGCGATCAGCTGGCTGGCGTGCTCGCGCGAGCGCGCCAGCTTGCGGCGGACCAGCTCCGCGTCGAGACGGCGGCGTGCGACTCCTGCCACGTTCGGTTCAGCTCCTGTGTCCGTGTGCCGACTGGGACGGGCGCCCCGACGGACCCCGGTGCGGGGCGGCGGGCGAGGGACCCGGGCGGGCGTCGAGCGCGGTGAGCGCGTCGCGCAGCCCCCGGTGTACATCCTCGTACACCTCGAGGTGGCCGTCGGTGGTGAGGTGGTCGGCGTCGGCCAGCCGCTCCACGTGGGCGTCGACCTCGGCGTTCCCGGTGGGGGTGCGCGGCACGCCCAGGGGGGCGGGCCCGGCGGGTCCGTCGTCGTACGGCGGCTGCGGCGCCCCGGACGCGCCCGGCCCCTCCTGCGGGTCCCCGGCGTCCGGCCCCGCGTCCGCCGCCTGCGGCACTGCGTCGTTCATGCCCCGACGCTACCTCGAACGGCTGGGGTACCGTCGTGCGCGATGGCCACGATCGAGGAGTGCCGTGCGGCACTCGACAAGCTTGCGGACAGCATGGGGAACGCCGAGGGCGACGTCCGCGCGGCGGCGTCGATGGAGCGGTCGGTCAGCTGCCACGTCACGGACCTGGACGTGACCTTCGCGGGCCGGCTCACCGGCGGCCGGATCGCGGTGCGGGACACCTTCCCCGGGCCGCCGCGCGAGAAGGCGCAGATACGGCTCGCCATGACGGGCGACGACCTGGTGGCCCTGGTGGACGGGACGCTGCACTTCGCCCGTGCCTGGGGGTCGGGCCGGGTGCGGCTGGAGGCGGGGCTGCGCGACCTCTTCCGGCTCAGGAAGCTCCTGTGACGGGAGTCACCCGGGTGCGCGAGGCGTGCGGGAGCGGCCCGACAGGCCGGCCGGCCCGGCGCACCACGGCGGCGCACAGCTCGGCGAGCGCCGGCTCGGCGGGGCCGTCGGGCGACACGGCGGGCGCGGCGCGCGCCTCCTCGGCGTGGCGCACGGCGTCCCTGCCGCGCCCGCCTCACCCCTTCGCGGCCCCCGCCCGGGACGCGCGGGCCGCCGGAACCACCAGCGGGGTGCCCGTCTCGGGGTCGTCGATGACCTGGCAGCGCAGCCCGAACACCTCCTCCACCAGCTCGGCGGTGACGATGTCCTTCGGGGCGCCCTGGGCGATGACCCGGCCGGCCCGCAGGGCGATCAGATGGGTGGCGTACCGGGCGGCGTGGTTGAGGTCGTGCAGGACGGCGACGAGGGTGCGGCCCTGCTCCTCGTGCAGGTCGGCGCACAGGTCGAGCACGTCGATCTGGTGCTGGATGTCCAGGTAGGTGGTCGGCTCGTCGAGCAGCAGCAACGGCGTCTCCTGGGCCAGCGCCATGGCGATCCACACCCGCTGCCGCTGCCCTCCGGACAGCTCGTCGACGTAGCGGTCCGCGAGGTCGGCGACGCCGGTGCGGGCCATGGACTCCCGGACGACCCGCTCGTCCTCGGCGGACCACTGGCGCAGCAGGCTCTGGTGCGGGTAGCGGCCGCGCGCGACCAGGTCGCCGACGGTGATGCCGTCGGGCGCGATCGACGACTGCGGCAGCAGGCCGAGGGTGCGGGCGACCTTCTTGGCGGGCATCGCGTGGATGGCCTGCCCGTCCAGCAGCACCCGGCCCTCGGTGGGCCTGAGCATGCGGGACAGGGCGCGCAGCAGGGTGGACTTGCCGCAGGCGTTGGGGCCGACGACGACGGTGAAGGAGTGGTCCGGTATCTCCACCGACAGCTGTTCGGCGATGACCCGCTGGTCGTAGGCCAGAGTGACGTTCTCGGCGGACAGGCGGTTCACGGTGCTCCTTCGGGTGTTCTTCCGGTCGGCGCGCCTCATATCCGGCCCGCCCTGCGCTCGGTGACCAGCAGCCACAGCAGGTAGACACCGCCGAGCACGCCGGTGACCACGCCCACGGGCAGCTGGTCGGCGCCGAACGCCCGCTGGGAGACGAAGTCGGCGAGGACCAGCAGGGCGGCGCCCATGCACATCGAGGCGACCAGGTTCGGGCCCGGCGAGCGGGTCAGGCGCCGGGCGAGCTGCGGCGCGGTGAGCGCGACGAAGCTGACCGGTCCGGCGGCGGCGGTCGCGGACGCGGTGAGCAGCACGGCGGACAGCATCAGCACCAGCCGGAGCCGCTCGACGCGCACGCCGAGGGCGTTGGAGACGTCGTCGCCCATCTCCGTCATGCGCAGGGCGCGGGAGTTGGCGAGGACGACCGGGACGAGGACGGCGCACAGCGCGAGCAGCGGCCACACCTGGTCCCAGTCCCGCCCGTCGAGGGACCCGGTCATCCAGACGACGGCGCGGGCCGCGTCGACGATGTCGGACTTGGTGAGCAGATAGCCGTTGACGGCCGTGACGACCGCCGCGACGCCGATGCCGACCAGCACCAGCCGGTAGCCGTGCACACCCCGCTTCCACGCGAGGACGTAGATGGCGGTGCCGGTGAGCAGGCCGCCGGCGAGCGCGCCGAGGGCCACCTGGTTGGCGCTGCCGGAGAACAGCACGATCACGGTGAGCGCGCCGGCCGTGGCGCCCTGGCCGAGGCCCAGGATGTCGGGGCTGCCCAGCGGGTTGCGGGAGATGGACTGGAACAGCGCGCCGCCGATCCCGAGGGAGGCGCCGACCAGCAGCCCGACCAGGACCCGCGGCAGCCGCAGCTCGGTGACGATGAACTCCTGCCCCTCGTCGCCCTGGCCGACGAGGGCTGCCAGCACGTCGGAGGCGGACATCGGGAAGTCACCGGTGCCGATGAGCAGCACGCTCGCGCCGAGCGCCAGCAGCATCAGCAGCACGACGACGGTGAAGGCACGCACGTCCAGCCGGACCGAGAGGCCGCCGGGGACGCGCACCGCACGGTTGGTCTTCACAGCTGGGCCGTCCTCCGCCGTCGTACGAGAAGAATGAAGACCGGGCCGCCGATGACCGCGGTGACGATGCCGACCTGGAGTTCGGCCGGACGGGCCACGATCCGGCCGAGCACGTCGGCGCCGAGCAGCAGCACGGGCGACAGGACCGCCGCGTACGGCAGGATCCAGCGCTGGTCGGGCCCGGTGAAGGAGCGCACCACGTGCGGCACCATCAGGCCGACGAAGACGATCGGCCCGCACGCGGCGGTCGCCGCGCCGCTCAGCATCGTCGCGACCAGCATGGACAGCGCGCGGGTGCGGTTGAGGTCGGCGCCGAGGGCCTTGGCGGTGTCGTCGCCCATGGCCATGGCGTTCAGCGGCCGGGCGAGCGTCAGCGCCAGCAGACTGCCGACGACCAGGAACGGCGCCACCTGCATGACGGCCTCGTCGCTGCCGGAGGCGAGCGAGCCGACCGTCCAGAAACGCATCCGGCCGAGCGCGGCGTCGTCGAGGATCATCACGGCCTGGAGGTAGCCGTAGAGGGCGGCGCTGATGGCTGTGCCGGCCAGCACCAGCCGTACCGGGGTCGCGCCCCGGCGGCCGCCGAGGAACCACACGATCGCGCCGACGGCGGCCGCACCGAAGAACGCGAACCACACGTACCCGGACAGGGAGGTGACGCCGAAGAAGGTGATGGCGGTGACGACCGCGGCGGAGGCGCCCGCGTTCAGGCCGAGGAGTCCCGGATCGGCCAGCGGGTTGCGGGTCAGCGCCTGCAACACGGCCCCGGCGAGACCGAGGGCGGCGCCGGCGAGCAGGCCCAGCAGGGTGCGGGAGAGCCGGTCGGCCACGACGGTGTCGGTGTAGGTGCCCGACGCGTCGAACAGCCCGTGCCAGACCTGCTCCAGGGACAGTTCCTTCGCGCCGACCGCGATGCTCGCCAGCGCGACGAGCGCCAGGACCGCGAAGGACACCAGCAGACCGAGCGCGCGTATCGCCCGGCGGCCGCGGGGCGCGGAGGCGGTCTCCGCGCGCTGTTCGGGGGGACTCTCGACCAACACCCGGTTAGGCTAGCCTATCCTCCACTCGGCACAAGATCCGGAAGCCGCTCCGCCCCCGTCAGGGCCGTCACAGCCCCAGCCGCGCCAGCGCCTTCCCCGCGTCCAGGGCGCACGCCTCGTCGCCCGCCGCCGTCCAGGCCGCCGCGCACAGCGCCCGCAGCCCGTCCACGGGAGTGCCGTCCCCGTCCAGCTCCAGCCGCCCGGCGACGGCCGCCGCCGTCCAGCCGCCGCACCGGAACCCGCCCCCGGCCTCAACGACCTCGGGCTGACCGGTGAGCAGCCCCCGCAGATCGGCGTCCACGTACGTCGGCCGGTGGTGCGGCGGCGCCGCGAGGAGCCGCGCGCCGTCGGTCACCCCGGTGAGCACCAGCAGCGAGTCCACCCCGCCGTTGAACGCCCCCTCGATGTCCGTGTCCAGCCGGTCCCCCACCACCAGCGGCCGCTCGGCGCCCGTGCGCAGGATCGTCTCGCGGTGCATCGGCGGCAGCGGCTTGCCCGCCACCTGCGGCTCGGCGCCGGTGGCGATCCGTACGACCTCGACCGCCGCGCCGTTGCCGGGCGCGATGCCCCGGCCGCTGGGGATCGTCAGGTCGGTGTTGGACGCGAACCACGGCACTCCGCGCGCCACGGCGTAGCTCGCCTCGGCGAACCGGCTCCACGGCAGCTCCGGACCGCCGTACCCCTGCACGACCGCCACCGGGTCGTCGTCCGCCGACTCCACCGGCACCAGCCCGCGCTCCTGTAGCGCCACCCGCAGGCCCTCGCCGCCCACCACCAGCACCCGCGAGCCCTGCGGCACCTGGTCGGCGATGAGCCGCGCCACCGCCTGCGCGGAGGTGATCACGTCACCGGCCTCGGCCGGTACGCCCAGCTCGGTCAGGTGGGCGGCGACGGCGTCGGGCGTGCGCAGCGCGTTGTTGGTCACGTAGGCGAGACGCATCCCGCCGTCGCGGGCCGCGGCGAGGGAGGGGACCGCGTGCTCGATGGCGTCGCCGCCCGCGTACACCACTCCGTCGAGGTCGAGCAGCGCCGTGTCGTACGCCTCGCTCAGGGCCTGCCCACTGCCCTCGGGCCTCGTCCTGACGCTCCGGCTCATTCCGCATCGCTCCTCGTTCGACGGCTTTCCCCCGATCATCCCCCATGGGGCCGGCACCCGTACGATGCCGGGATGAATACTGCAGGTCACTCGAAGGCAACGGCGCCCCGAGGGCTGGAACTCACCCCGTTCCGCGGCCTTCGGTACGACCCCGACCGGGTCGGCAGCCTGGCCGCCGTGACATCCCCGCCCTACGACGTCGTGGTCCGCCCCGACGGCCTGCACCACCTCCAGTCCGCCGACCCCCACAACATCGTCCGCCTGATCCTGCCCGAGGCCGCCACGCCCGCGGAGCGCAACGCCCAGGCCGCCCGGACGCTCCGCCGCTGGCGCGCCGAGGGCGTCCTCACCGCCGACCCGGAACCCGCCCTGTACGTCTACGAGCAGCGCGCCGGCGACGGCCTGGTGCAGCGGGGCGTGATCGGCGCACTGCGCGTCTCCGACCCGGAGGAACGGCTGGTGCTGCCGCACGAGGAGGTCATGCCGCACATCGTCGCGGACCGCGCGGACCTGATGCGGGCCACCAGCGCGAACCTGGAACCACTGCTGCTCACCTACCGGGGCGACGGCACGGCCACCGCGACGGCCGCTCTGATCGAGCGCACGGCCGGACAGCCGCCGCTCCTGGCGACCACCACCGAGGACGGCGTCCACCACCGTCTGTGGTCCGTCACCGACCCCGCCGACCTGGCGGTGGTCCGCGGTGAGCTCTCCGCCCACCAGGCCCTGATCGCCGACGGCCACCACCGCTGGGCGACCTACCGCCGGCTGCGCGCGGAGCACCCCTCCCCCAGCCCCTGGGACCACGGCCTGATCCTCCTGGTCGACACCGCCCGCTATCCGCTGCGGGTCCGCGCCATCCACCGCCTGCTGTACCACCTGCCGGTCGCCGAGGCACTGGAGACGCTCGACGGCTCCTTCCGCGTCCGCCGCCTGGACGGACCGCTGCCGAAGGCGATGGACGCGCTGGCCGAGGCGGCGGCGGAGGGCAACGCCTTCCTCCTCACCGGGGACGACGGCGCCTTCCACCTCGTCGACCGGCCCGACCCCGCACTGCTGGACCGCACGGTGCCGGCGGACCGCCCGGAGGCCTGGCGCACCCTCGACGCGACGGTCCTGCACGCCACGCTCCTCGACCACGTCTGGCGCGTCCCTGACGATCCCGCCCACATCGCGTACATCCACGACACGGCGGCCACGGTGGACAAGGCCCAACGGGACGGCGGAACGGCGGTGCTGATGCACCCCGTCCACGAGGACGTGGTCCGCGACCTGGCCCGCCAGGGGGTCACGATGCCCCGCAAATCGACGTCGTTCGGCCCGAAGCCCGCGTCGGGTCTGGTGCTGCGCGCCCTGGACCTCTGAGGTCCGGGAACGCGAAGAGGGGCGGGCCCCGGCTGTGTGCCGGGACCCGCCCCTCTTCATCTGCGCTGCACCGCGCGGACGTCAGTCCTCGTCGTCGTCCCGCGCGCCCTGCTCGTCACGGCCGGTGGCGCTCTCGTCCTCGTCCTCGACGAGGGCGTCCATGAACTCCACGCCGTCCAGCTCGGCCAGCCGGTCGGAGGCGTCCGTGCTGCCGTCCCGGTCGGCCTCGACGGCCTTGGCGAACCACTCGCGCGCCTCGCCCTCACGGCCGGCCGCGAGCAGCGCGTCGGCGTACGCGTACCGCAGACGCGCGGTCCACGGCTGCACGGAGTTCGACGCCAGCTCGGAGCTCTGCAGGGTGACGATGGCCGCGTCCAGCTGGCCCATGTCACGCCGGGCGCCGGCCGCGACGAGACGCATCTCGACCTGACCAGCCTTGTCCAGCTTCTGCACCTCCGGGGCGCCGGCCATGTCCAGCGCCTTCTCCGGCCGTCCGAGCCCGCGCTCGCAGTCCGCCATCAGCGGCCACAGCTCCACGGTCCCGGTCATCCGCCGAGCGGCCCGGAACTCGGCGAGCGCCTCGCTGTACTTCTGCGTCGCGTACGCGGCGAACCCGGCGGCCTCCCGTACGGCGGCCACGCGCGAGGCGAGACGCAGAGCGATGCGGGAGTAGGCGTAGGCGCCCTCGGGGTCCTCGTCGATGAGACGGGCGACCATCACCAGGTTCTTGGCGACGTCTTCGGCGAGCGTCTTGGGCAGGCTCTGCAGCTCCTGCCGGACGTCCTTGTCGATCTCCTCGCCGGTGACGTCCTCGGGGATCGGCAGCCGCTTGATGGGCTCGCGGTCACGGTCCCGCTCGTCACGGAACCGGCCGCCACCGCCCTGACGGTCGTCGCGCCCACGGAACCCACCGGGACGGCCGCCCCGGTCGTCGCGCCGCGGCCCGCGGCCACGGTCGTCGCGGCCACGGAAGCCGCCACGGTCCCGGTCGTCCCGACGGAAGCCGCCACCGCGTGAGTCGCGGTCACCGCGGGAGTCGGTACGGCTGTCGCCATCGCGCCGGAAACCACCGCGGTCGCCGCGCTCGGGGCGGTCGTCGCGACGGAAGCCGCCCCGCTCACCCCGGTTGTCGTCCCGACGGAAGCCACCGCGGTCCCGGTCGCGGTCGCCGCGCTCAGGACGGTCGTCCCGACGGAAGCCGCCCCGCTCACCCCGGTTGTCGTCCCGACGGAAGCCACCCCGGTCACCCCGGTTGTCATCACGGCCGCGGTAACCACCACGGTCCCGGTCGTCCCTACGGTCGTCGTCGCGACGGAAACCGCCGCGGTCCCGGTCGCGGTCGCCGCGCTCAGGACGGTCGTCCCGACGGAAGCCACCCCGGTCACCCCGGTTGTCATCACGGCCACGGTAACCACCACGGTCCCGGTCGTCCCGGCGGTCGTCGCGCCGGCCGTATCCACGGTCGTCGTCGCGACGGAAACCGCCGCGGTCCCGGTCGCGGTCGCCGCGCTCGGGGCGGTCGTCGCGCCGGAAGCCACCCCGGTCACCCCGGTTGTCGTCCCGACGGAAGCCACCACGGTCACCCCGGTTGTCATCACGGCCACGGTAACCACCACGGTCCCGGTCACCGTCGCGCCGGTCGTCCCGTCGGTCGTCCCGTCGGTCGTCGCGCCGGTCGTCCCGCCCTCGGTACTCGCCGCGCTCGCCCCCACGGTTGTCGTCCCGCCCACGGAAGCCGCCACGCTCGGGCCGGCCACCACTGCGGTCGCGGTCGTCACGACGGAAGTCCCGGTCGCGGTCGTCACGGCGGAAGGGGGGACGGTCGCCGTCCCTGCGGAAGCCACGGTCGCGGTCGTTGCCGCGCCGGAGGCCGCCGCGCTGGCCGCCACGGTCCCCGCGGTCCGAGCGATCACCACTGTCCCGTCGCCGCTGGTCGCGCTCCGGTCGGTCGTCGGGAGAGTTGGTGGACATGGGTGACTCCTGTCTCGGGTACTGCAAGCATAAATACAAAAAGGACCCCTGGCCCCAGCTGAACGCTGGCGACCAGGGGTCCTTCCAAAAATTGTTCGGCGGCGTCCTACTCTCCCACAGGGTCCCCCCTGCAGTACCATCGGCGCTGTAAGGCTTAGCTTCCGGGTTCGGAATGTAACCGGGCGTTTCCCCTACGCTATGACCACCGAAACCCTAATGGTTTCGAGCGAACAAGCACACTCTTCTGTTGTATGTGTTCTGCTCAAAGCCGACAACGGTCGTTGTCTCAGAACTAACACAGTGGACGCGAGCAACTGAGGACAAGCCCTCGGCCTATTAGTACCGGTCAACTCCACACGTTACCGTGCTTCCATATCCGGCCTATCAACCCAGTCGTCTACTGGGAGCCTTACCCCATCAAGTGGGTGGGAGTCCTCATCTCGAAGCAGGCTTCCCGCTTAGATGCTTTCAGCGGTTATCCCTCCCGAACGTAGCCAACCAGCCATGCCCTTGGCAGAACAACTGGCACACCAGAGGTTCGTCCGTCCCGGTCCTCTCGTACTAGGGACAGCCCTTCTCAAGACTCCTACGCGCACAGCGGATAGGGACCGAACTGTCTCACGACGTTCTAAACCCAGCTCGCGTACCGCTTTAATGGGCGAACAGCCCAACCCTTGGGACCGA